>NZ_MPOR01000002.1:0-337260 GCF_001896155.1 Pseudomonas sp. FSL W5-0203 | reverse complement strand
GCGAAGCCAGCTGCTAAAACTGCTGCTGCCAAACCAGCCGCGAAGCCAGCTGCTAAAACTGCTGCCGCCAAACCAGCTGCCAAGCCAGTCGCTAAAACCGCTGCTGCCAAACCAGCTGCCAAGCCAGTCGCTAAAACCGCTGCTGCCAAACCAGCCGCGAAGCCAGCCGCTAAACCTGCTGCTGCCAAACCAGCTGCCAAGCCAGTCGCTAAAACCGCTGCTGCCAAACCAGCCGCGAAGCCAGCCGCTAAAACCGCTGCTGTCAAACCGGCTGCCAAGCCAGCCGCTAAACCTGCTGCTGCTAAACCAGCCGTGAAGCCAGCCGCCAAGCCAGCGCCCGCAAAGCCAGCCGCTCCAGCAGCACCCACTGCCACCCCGGCAGCCGCCACCGCTCCAACTGCATCGGCCAGCAGCACCCCTGCACCGGTAGCGCCAAGCACCACCCCAACCAGCGCTTCCTAAGTGTTGGTGGCCATGACGCGCAATTGCAGCAGCGCGTCGTGGTCAAGGTTGGCGGCTTCGGTCGCCAGGCCTTCAAGCCAGTCTTGCTGATCCACCACCTCATTGATCGGCCATGTCTGCGCCAGCGCTTCCAAGCGCGCCAGCAACGTTCTTTCGGCCTCCAGCTCCAGTGTCTTGATCTGCTCGCGTAGCGATGCCAATTGCGCATCCTGCTGGGCCAAGGCTCGCCATTGCACGCGCACTTGTCGTAGCGGTTCGACTACCTGCACCCGCCACGGATGAGCCATCTGTTGCAGTGCCAGAACGCGTTCGGGCTTGTACGCCACACCACGTTGCTCCAGCCAAGCACCACACAACAACAGGCACACGTCTGCCCCTTGCTCCTGCAAGCGCAGGCACGCGGCCTCCACGCCTGGGCGGGCATAGGTCGAAAGGGCAAAGCTCCACAGGTCAGCGCACATATTCACACCCAAGCCAGCGGCCAACGAAGCTGGTAGACTCCGCCGCCATTATGATCCGACTTCAAAGCCTAACATTACAGCGTGGCCCGCAACGTCTTCTTGAAGACGCCGAGCTGACCCTGCACGCCGGTCACAAAGCCGGCCTGATCGGTGCCAACGGCGCCGGCAAATCCACGTTGTTCGCCCTGTTGCTGGGGGAGCTGACCCCGGATTCCGGGGACTGCCTGCTGCCGGCCGACTGGCGCATTGCCCATATGCGCCAGGAGATCGACACCCTGGACCGTATCGCCATCGACTACGTGCTCGATGGCGACCTGCGCCTGCGCCAGGTGCAACACGACCTGGCTGAGGCCGAAAAAGCCCAGGACGGTGCCGCCCAGGCGCGCCTGCACTCGGAGCTGGACAGCGCCGACGGCTACACGGCCGACGCTCGCGCTCGCAAGATGCTCGCTGGCCTTGGGTTTACCAACGAACAGATGGACCGCCCGGTCGCCGATTTCTCCGGTGGCTGGCGCATGCGCTTGAACCTGGCTCAAGCGCTGATGTGCCCCTCTGACCTGCTGCTGCTCGACGAACCGACCAACCACTTGGACCTCGATGCGATCCTGTGGCTGGAAGATTTCCTCAAGAGTTACCAGGGCACCTTGCTGCTGATCTCCCACGACCGGGATTTCCTCGACGCCGTGGTCGATAACATCGCCCATGTCGAACAGAAGAAAATCACCCTTTACCGTGGCGGCTATACCGCGTTCGAACGCGCCCGCGCCGAACGCCTGGCCCAGCAGCAACAGGCCTTTGAAAAGCAACAGGCGCAACGTGCGCACATGGAAAGCTACATCGCTAGGTTCAAGGCCCAGGCTACCAAGGCCCGCCAGGCCCAGAGCCGGATCAAGGCCCTGGAACGCATGGAAGAGCTGTCGGCGGCCCACGTCGATTCGCCGTTCGACTTTGTCTTCCGTGAGTCGGTGAAGATCTCCAGCCCGCTGTTGGACCTCTCGGACGCTCGCCTTGGCTATGGCGACAAAACCATCCTTGAGAAGGTCAAGCTGCAGCTCACGCCGGGCGCACGCATCGGTTTGCTCGGCCCGAACGGCGCAGGCAAGTCGACACTGATCAAGACCCTTTCGGGTGAGCTTGAGCCGCTGGCCGGTCGCCTCACTCGTGGCGAGAACACGGTGGTGGGTTACTTCGCCCAGCATCAACTGGACTCGCTGGACGCCAAGGCAAGCCCGTTGTTGCACCTGCAACGCCTGGCGCCGACCGAGCGCGAGCAGACCCTGCGCGACTTCCTTGGCGGTTTCGACTTCCGTGGCGCGCGCATTGACGAACCTGTGCTGAATTTCTCCGGTGGCGAAAAAGCCCGACTGGCCCTGGCCCTGATCGCGTGGGATCGCCCGAACCTGTTGCTGCTCGACGAGCCGACCAACCACTTGGACCTGGAAATGCGCCTGGCGCTGACCATGGCCCTGCAGGAGTTCAGCGGTGCGGTATTGGTGGTGTCTCACGACCGTCACCTGCTCAAGAGCACCACCGACAACTTCCTGCTGGTGGCCGACGGTAAGGTCGAAGAGTTCGATGGCGACCTGGACGACTACGCGCGCTGGCTGACGGAGTACCGTCTGCGCAATGCGCCGGCCAGCAACACGCCGGTCAACCCGGACAAGACCGACAAGAAAGCCCAGCGCCAGGCCGCCGCCGCGCTGCGCCAGCAGTTGGCGCCGCACAAGCGTGAGGCCGACAAGCTGGAAGCCGATCTGGGCAAGGTGCATGAGCGCCTGGCCAAGATCGAAGCCAGCCTGGGCGACAGCGCCGTGTACGAGTCGGCGCGCAAGGACGAGCTGCGTGACCTGCTGGCCGAACAGGCCAAGCTCAAGGTGCGCGAGGGGCAGTTGGAGGAAACCTGGATGGAGGCCCTCGAATTGCTCGAAACCCTGCAAGCGGAGCTGGAGGCGCTGTCCTGATGGAGGCGTTGCAATTACCGGTACCGGTGCAATGGATCGAACCCATCTGGATCGGCGTGCAAATCCTGCTGATCCTGTTGGCTGGCTACCTGGCTCAGCGCTTCGTCGCAAAAGGCCTTACGCGCCTGGGTGAGCGCTACCCGTTCCCGCCGCAATTGCTGATGCCCCTGCGGGGCGGCTTGCGCTGGCTGATCATGGGCAGTGCGCTGATCTTTGTGCTGGGCCGCCTGGGTGTGTCTGCCACGGTGTTGTGGACGGCCCTGTCAGGCTTTGTCGCGGTGGCGGCCGTGGCGTTCTTCGCCATGTGGTCGGTGCTGTCGAACCTGCTGTGCGCGATCCTGATCTTCACGGTCGGGCCGTTTCGCCTCGGTGATATCGTCGAGTTGGTGGACACCGTCGACAAACCGGGCGTGAAGGGCCGGGTCGTGGCGATCAACTTGCTCTACACCACGCTGATCGAAGTCGAGGAAGCCGGGACCAACAGCGCGATGGTGCAGGTGCCCAATAGTCTGTTCTTCCAGCGTTCGGTACGCCGTTGGCCCGGCTCTGGCACTAATATCCTGTAGGCGCGAGCAAGCTCGCTCCTACAGAAATCTATAGCCAGCCTTTGGTCGCTGGAGTTAGCTTAAGGCACAACCGCTAACTCCCTTACGAGGTGTGCAATGGCTCTCGATACATGGCTGGCCTTTTTCCTGGCCAGTTGGATCATCTCCCTTTCTCCTGGCGCCGGTGCCATCGCCTCGATGTCCAGCGGCCTGCAATACGGTTTTGTGCGTGGCTACTGGAACGCCATCGGTCTGCAACTGGGCCTGGCGATGCAGATTGCGGTGGTCGCCGGTGGTTTGGGTGCCATTCTGGCGGCCTCGTCTACTGCGTTCTATGCGATCAAATGGTTTGGCGTGGCCTACCTCGTGTATCTGGCCATCAAACAATGGCGTGCCCTGCCCATGGACATGACCGATGACGCCGCCGTGCGCCCGATCGGCAAACCGATGGCGATGATGTTCCGCGGCTTCCTGGTTAACGCCAGCAATCCCAAGGCGCTGGTGTTTATGCTGGCGGTGCTGCCGCAGTTCGTGAACCCGCAGGCGCCGTTGTTGATCCAGTACCTGATCCTCGGTGCCACTATGATCAGCGTCGATATGATCGTAATGGCGGGCTACACAGGGTTGGCGTCGAAAGTCTTGCGCCTGTTGCGTACGCCCAAACAACAGAAACGCGTAAACCGCACCTTTGCTGGCTTGTTTGTCGGCGCTGCCGGTTTCCTGGCGAGCCTGCATCGCGCCACGGCCTGACCAAGCGACTGGCTCAAAAATGTGGGAGCGGGCTTGCTCGCGAATACGGTATCAGTCAAAGAAAATAGTGACTGAAGCACCGCGTTCGCGAGCAAGCCCGCTCCCACATTGGTTTTAGGGTGATATGAAATAACACCTTGAGTCGAATCCATTAAAGCTCAACAATAGTGTTACTTCGTATTTCCACTTGAGATTCATTCATGACCGCCCCTTTCCGCTTTCTCGCCTGGCTGCTGTTGCCGGCGTTGCTGTCGTGCAGCTTCAATCTGTTGGCCGCGACCGCCGAGGGCGCGCCGCAAGCCCTGCATTTGCTGGACTACATTGGCGCCGACTACCCACCCACGGTGGAGGCGGGCAAGGTGGTGGATGACTCGGAATACCGTGAACAAGTGGAATTTCTCGGGGTGTTGCAGGGGCTGGTGGCGGATTTGCCAGACAAACCCGAGCGCGCCGAGCTGATAAAGGGCGTTGATGAACTGCTGGCCGCGGTCACTGCCCACCAGGATGGCGCAAGCGTTGCCCGCCAGGCCCGCCAATTGGGTGCCAAGCTGGCCGTGGCGTATGAAGTCAGCCAGGCCCCGGCCATCACGCCGGACCCGACGCGCGGCGCGCCGCTCTACGCCCAGCATTGTTCGGTGTGCCACGGCACAGCAGGTGCCGGCGATGGCCCCGCAGGCATGGGCATGACGCCACCACCCGCTAACCTGCGCGATGCCACGCGCCTGGATCGCCTGAGCCTCTACGCGATCTACAACACCCTCGGCCTGGGCGTGGAGGGCACCGACATGCCGTCGTTCGCTGACCAATTGGACGACCGCCAGCGCTGGGACCTGGCAACCTATATCGCCGGCTTCACGGCCGACCCGGCCGCCGCCAAAGGCGAGCAGACATTCAACCTTGCCGACCTGGCCCGCCAGACCCCCAATGAAGTGCTCGCCGCTGACGGCCCTGGCGCTGCCGCGACATTCCGCGCTCAACGTGCCCAACCGCCGCAGGTTCAGCGTGGCCCCGCGCAGTTGCTCGACTACACCGCCGCCACCCTGGACAAGAGTCTCGCGGCCTTCCGCAACGGCGACCATGAGCAGGCTTACGATCTATCCGTCGCGGCCTATCTGGAAGGCTTCGAACTGGTGGAAAGCTCCCTGGATAACGTCGATGCCAATGTGCGCAAAGACACCGAGAAGGCCCTGATGGCCTATCGGCAATCGTTGCAGGACGGCTTGCCTATCGAGCAGGTGCAGCAGCGCTTGGACCTGGCCAAAGGCAAACTCACTGAATCGGCCGGTTTGCTGGGCGGCGATGGCCTGAGCTGGTCGTTGAGCTATATCTCCGGCTTGCTGATCCTGCTGCGCGAAGGCCTGGAAGCGATTCTGGTGCTGGCAGCGATCCTCGCCTTTCTGCGTAACACCGGCCAGCAATCGGCGGTGCGCAGCGTCAACGTCGGCTGGGGCCTGGCGCTGTTGGCAGGCTTGGGTACCTGGGCTTTGGCGGCCTATGTCATTGACGTCAGCGGTGCCCAGCGTGAGTTGCTTGAAGGCTGCACGGCGTTGTTCGCCAGTGTGATGGTGCTGTGGCTCGGCGTGTGGATGCACGACCGGCGTCACGCGGCAGCCTGGCAGGACTACATCAAGAGCAGCCTGGTGGGCGGCGGTGGGCGTTTCGGTTTTGCCGTGCTGGCGTTCTTCTCGGTGTACCGCGAACTGTTCGAAGTCATCCTGTTCTACGAAACCCTGTGGCTGCAAGCCGGCCCTGCCGGGCACAACGCGGTGCTGGCCGGTGGTGCCACGGCGTTGGTGCTGCTGGTGGGCCTGGCCTGGGTGATCCTGCGCGGTTCGGCGAAGTTGCCCCTGGCGCTGTTCTTCGGCATCAACGCCGCGCTGCTGTGTGCGCTGTCGGTGGTGTTTGCCGGGCACGGTGTGAAAGCCTTGCAGGAAGCAGGCATCTTCGGCACGCGGCCGGTGGCGTTCTTTGACTTCGACTGGCTGGGCATCCACGCCGATGCGTACTCGTTGGGGGCACAGGCCGTGGCGATCCTGGCGATTGTGGTGTTGTATGGCCGTAGCCGCCTGACCGAAAAGCGCCGGGTGGCGGCGTAGCATGCGCGTGTGGATCGACGCCGACGCCTGCCCTCGGGCGGCCAAGGACCAAGTAGTGAAGTTCGCCCTCAAGCGCCAGTTTGAGGTAGTGCTGGTGGCAGGGCAAAGCCAGATCAAACCGAGCTTTGCCTGTGTGAAGCTGATCGTGGTGCCCAGCGGGCCGGATGCCGCCGATGATTACCTGGTGGAGCACGCCGTGCCCGGCGAACTGGTGATTTGCAGCGACGTGCCCTTGGCCGACCGCTTGGTGAAGAAGGGCGTGACGGCCCTTGACCCGCGTGGCAAGGAATTCAGCCCAGCGAACATGAGCGAGCGGTTGGCGGTGCGTAACCTGTTTACCGACCTGCGCGAGCAAGGCCAGATGGGCGGCGGCCCACCGCCCCACAGCGAAAAGGACAAGCAGGCGTTTGCCAATTCGCTGGACCGAATCCTTACCCGCTTGATGAAACCACTGTAGGAGCGAGCAAGCTCGCTCCTACAGAAAGAGGGCGTCAGTCGTTCTCGTGAGTCAACTCCAACACCCGATCCACCAGCTTGTTGATGCCTGACGCCACCTCGCTGATGTTCTTGCCCAGCATGTAGGCCGGCGTACTCACCAGCTTGCGCGCCTGGTCTTCGACGATGTCCTCCACGGTGCATTCGAGGTGGGTGGCGCCCATCTTGTCCAGGGCTGCGGCGGTGCTGGCATCGTTGCCGATGGTGCAGGTCACGCCAGGGCCGTAGATCTTGGCGGCCAGGGCCGGCGAAATGCAGATCAACCCCACCGGCTTGCCCGCTTCGGCAAAGGCTTCAGCCAGTGCCAGCACCTGAGGGTTGATGCTGCAACCGGCGCCTTCCACGGCAAAGTTCGACAGGTTCTTGGCCGCACCAAACCCGCCCGGCACGATCAGCGCGTCAAAGTCTGCGGCGTTGGCTTGGCCTATATCCTTCACGGCGCCGCGGGCGATACGCGCGGATTCCACCAGCACGTTGCGCGACTCGGGCATTTCTTCGCCCGTGAGGTGGTTGATCACGTGCAACTGCGCTACGTCGGGTGCAAAGCATTCCACTTGAGCGCCGCGCTGGTCCAGGCGCAGCAGGGTGATCACGCTTTCATGGATCTCTGCGCCGT
This sequence comes from Pseudomonas sp. FSL W5-0203, assembly GCF_001896155.1. Classification (NCBI taxonomy): domain Bacteria; kingdom Pseudomonadati; phylum Pseudomonadota; class Gammaproteobacteria; order Pseudomonadales; family Pseudomonadaceae; genus Pseudomonas; species Pseudomonas sp. FSL W5-0203. The sequence goes on along the minus strand of NZ_MPOR01000002.1, from coordinate 329,874 downwards.
CGTACACGCCACAGCCGGAAAGGATCACTGCAATCTTTTTGCTCATGGGCATTTCTCCTGATTCATGGCGTTAAATGTCTACTAATTTGTAACCTGTTGCCAATGGGATCTCACGTCGCTGCACCTAATCTTGATGTAACAAAAATAGACCGGACTAGCCCATGGACTTCGTGCCTTACGCAGTACCGTTTTTTATCGCCCTGATTGTGGTGGAGTTGCTGGCCGACCGTTGGCGCGGCGCGCGCAACTACCGAGTGGCGGATGCCATCAACAGCCTCAGCACCGGTGTGCTGTCCACCACCACCGGCTTGCTCACCAAGGGTGTGGGCCTGCTGACCTACGCCTTCGCCCTCAAGCACCTGGCGTTGTTCGAGTTGCCGACCCAGAGCGTCTGGACCTGGGTATTCGCTTTTGTGTTTTATGATTTCTGCTACTACTGGCTGCACCGCATGGGGCATGAACGCAACATCCTGTGGGCCGCGCATTCGGTGCATCACCAGAGCGAGGACTACAACCTCAGCACTGCCTTGCGCCAGACCAGCACCGGTTTCCTGCTGAGTTGGATCTTCTACTTGCCCCTGGCGGTGGTTGGTGTGCCGCTGGTGGTGTTTATCAGCGTAGCGTCGCTCAACCTGCTGTATCAATTCTGGGTCCATACACGCCATGTTCCCAAGCTCGGCTGGGTCGAATGGTTTTTCGTCACACCGTCCAATCATCGGGCCCACCATGCACAGAACGCTCTCTACATGGATCGCAACTACGGCGGGGTGTTCATTATTTGGGACCGGCTGTTCGGCACCTTCCAAGAGGAAGACGATAACGAACCGGTGATTTTCGGCGTAACCACACCCCTGGCCAGTTGGAATCCGCTGTGGGCCAACCTGCAGTTTTATGCGCAGCTCTGGAGCGACGCCAGGCGTACTGAGCGTTGGTGGGACAAGCTGCGCATCTGGTTCATGCGCACCGGTTGGCGGCCGGCGGACGTCAAGGCCAAGTACCCGATGGCCAAGCCGGACCTGAGCCAGTTCCGCAAATTCGAGGTGCCGCTGGACGTGCGCCACCAGGTCTACATCGCCTTGCAGTTTGCGGCTTATGTGGGGTTTGGCAGCTATCTGATGAATGTGGGTGAGGGCTCGCCCACCTCGGCGCTGGTCCTCGGTTGGGGCGCGATGGCACTGGGATTGTTTACCCTGGGGGTTGCGCTGGAGAATCGCCCATGGGCACTGAAGGCCGAGCTGGCGCGCCTGGTGCTGAATGTTCCCTTGGTATGGCTGGCGCCGCTGGCAGGGTTGTGGCCCGCCAGCAACCTGGGCTGGCTGGGCCTGGCGAGCTACAGCCTGCTCAGCCTCATCGGCCTCTACTGTTGCAGAAGCCGGCTTACTCGGTGGGTGTCTTAGGCGTTTCGATCGGGGCTGGCTCGTTAGCCAGCCGAGCCTTGGCCTCGGCACAGGCTTGGCGGGCGATGCGGGCATTCTTGAAGCGACGGCGCAGCCACAGGCCAAAGCCCAGCACCAGCAAGGCGCCCAGTACCCACAGCTCGTATTTCTTGACGCTGCCGAGCATCCCTTCCAGCACCGCGCCAAAGTGGTAGGCCGCCGCCCCCAGTGCCGCGGCCCAGATCGCCGCGCCAATACCGTTGAGGACCAGGTAGCGCAACGGTGGATAGCCGGACAGGCCAATCGCCACGGGCATCACCGTGCGCAAGCCGTAGACGAAGCGGAAACTCAATACCCAGATATCCGGATGCTTGCGGATATGTTCCAGCGCCTTGTCGCCCATCAATTGCCAGCGCGGCTTGCGCGCCAGCAACTTGCGGCCGTGCTTGCGCCCCATGTAGTACCAGAGCTGGTCGCCGGCGTAGCTGCCAAAAAAGGCAACGACCACCACCAGGTTGATATCCATGTAGCCACGGAACGCCAGGAAGCCTGCGAGTACAAGGATGGTCTCGCCTTCGAAGAACGTGCCGAGAAAGAGGGCAAAGTAGCCGAAGTCATGCAGAAATTGTTGAAGCATGGTCTAGGGTGCTGGCGAAATGAACGCGCAGCCTACGCCTTCACGAAGATTCATGAAAGTATCGAGATGTGTCACGAAGTGAACAATTCCTATGCAAATGACGAATGGGACTACAGGTCGCGTCGATAAGCACAACTGTCATTCATTCGTCATAATGGCCGCTTATAACTGCAACGCTCGCCCGTAAACACGGGCTCAGGAGTCTGTCGTGAGCTTTACCCCTGCCAATCGCCTGTTCCCTGCCACCCGTCTGCGTCGCAATCGTCGTGATGATTTTTCTCGTCGCCTGGTACGTGAAAATGTACTGACCACGAATGATCTGATCCTGCCGGTTTTCGTGCTCGACGGCGAAAATCGCCGGGAAGCGGTGGCGTCGATGCCGGGTGTGGAGCGTCTGACCATTGATTTGTTGCTTGAAGAAGCGGCGAATTGGGTCGAGTTGGGCATTCCGGCGCTGGCGCTGTTTCCGGTGACCCCGGCGGAACTCAAGTCCCTGGACGCCGCTGAAGCCTGGAACCCCGACGGGATTGCCCAGCGCGCCACCCGTGCCTTGCGCGAGCGCTTCCCGGAGCTTGGGGTGATCACTGACGTGGCCCTGGACCCGTTCACCACCCACGGCCAGGATGGCATTCTTGACGAAGACGGTTATGTGCAGAACGACATCACCGTCGATGCACTGGTCAAGCAGGCGTTATCACACGCGGCTGCGGGCGCCCAGGTGGTTGCACCGTCGGACATGATGGACGGGCGCATCCAGGCGATTCGCGAAGCCCTTGAGCTGGCCGGTCACGTCAATGTGCGGATCATGGCCTACTCGGCCAAATACGCCAGCGCCTACTACGGCCCATTCCGCGATGCGGTAGGCTCGGCGCTGAACCTGGGCAAGGCCAACAAGGCCTCGTATCAGATGGACCCGGCCAACAGCCAGGAAGCTCTGCACGAGGTGGCTGCCGACCTGGCCGAAGGCGCCGATATGGTGATGGTCAAGCCGGGGATGCCCTACCTTGACATTCTTTACCGGGTCAAAGAGGAATTCAAAGTGCCGACCTTTGTCTATCAGGTCAGCGGTGAATACGCCATGCACATGGCGGCCATCCAGAATGGTTGGTTGAGTGAAGGGGTGATCCTCGAATCCCTGACTGCCTTTAAACGTGCCGGCGCTGATGGCATTCTGACCTACTTCGCCGCCCGCGCCGCCCAATTGCTTAGAGAGCAACAATAGCCCTCACAGGAACACTCGATGAATACCGAAGGACTCTCAGAAGTTGCCGTAAAAGACGCTCACCCGGTGGTTGAACAAGTCGCCCAGACCCCGCCGGAGCTGGAGCCCGCACCGCCTGCGGTGGTGGCCGAAGCGCCTGCGCCGGCGCCGGTGGCCGTGGTCACCAACCTGGATGACAGCAGCCTGTACATCCACCGCGAGTTGTCACAACTGCAATTCAACATCCGCGTGCTTGAGCAGGCGCTGGATGAGTCCTACCCCTTGCTGGAGCGGCTGAAATTCCTGCTGATCTTCTCCAGTAACCTGGACGAGTTCTTCGAGATCCGTGTTGCCGGCCTCAAGAAGCAGATCACCTTTGCCCGTGAACAAGCCGGTGCCGATGGCCTGCAACCGCACCAGGCCCTGGCGCGTATCAGTGAGCTGGTGCACGGCCATGTAGACCGCCAGTATGCGATCCTCAACGACATCCTGCTGCCGGAGCTGGAAAAGCACCAAGTCCGCTTCATTCGTCGTCGTCACTGGACCGCCAAGATCAAGACCTGGGTGCGCCGTTACTTCCGGGACGAGATTTCGCCGATCATCACGCCTATCGGCCTCGACCCGACGCACCCGTTCCCCTTGCTGGTGAACAAGAGCCTCAACTTCATCGTCGAACTCGAAGGTATCGACGCTTTCGGCCGCGATTCGGGCCTGGCGATCATCCCGGCGCCGCGTCTGTTGCCTCGGATCATCAAGGTACCGGAAGAGGTAGGGGGCGCTGGCGACAACTATGTATTCCTGTCATCGATGATTCACGCGCACGCCGACGACCTGTTCCAGGGCATGAAGGTCAAGGGCTGCTACCAGTTCCGCCTGACCCGTAACGCCGACCTGGCGCTGGACTCCGAAGACGTTGAAGACCTGGCACGTGCCCTGCGCGGCGAACTGTTCTCACGGCGCTATGGCGATGCGGTGCGCCTGGAAGTGGCGGACACCTGCCCGAAACATCTGTCGGACTACCTGCTCAAGCAGTTCAACTTGGCAGAATCGGAGCTGTACCAGGTCAACGGCCCTGTGAACCTCACGCGCCTGTTCAGCATTACCGGCCTGGACAGCCACCCGGAGCTGCAATACAAGCCGTTCACGCCGCAGATCCCGAAACTTTTGCAAAACAGCGAGAACATCTTCAGCGTGGTGAGCAAGCAGGACATCCTGCTGCTGCACCCTTTCGAGTCGTTCACCCCGGTGGTCGACCTGCTGCGCCAGGCTGCCAAGGACCCGCACGTCCTGGCCGTGCGCCAGACCCTGTACCGCAGCGGCGCGAACTCGGAAATCGTCGATGCGCTGGTGGATGCGGCGCGTAATGGCAAAGAAGTCACTGCGGTGATCGAGTTGCGTGCGCGTTTCGACGAAGAGTCCAACCTGCAACTGGCCAGCCGTCTGCAAGCGGCCGGTGCGGTGGTGATCTACGGCGTGGTCGGCTTCAAGACCCACGCCAAGATGATGCTGATCCTGCGCCGTGAAGCCGGTGAGATCGTGCGCTACGCCCACTTGGGTACCGGTAACTATCACGCCGGCAACGCCAAGCTCTACACCGACTACAGCTTGCTGACGTCCGACGACGCGCTGTGCGAAGACGTCGGCAAGTTGTTCAGCCAGTTGATCGGCATGGGCAAGACCCTACGCATGAAGAAGCTGTTGCACGCGCCGTTCACGCTCAAGAAGGGCATGCTCGACATGATTGCCCGCGAGACCCAGTTTGCCCTCGATGGCAAGCCGGCGCACATCATCGCCAAGTTCAACTCGCTGACCGATCCGAAGATCATCCGTGCTCTGTACAAGGCCAGCCAGTCCGGTGTGCGCATCGACCTGGTGGTACGTGGCATGTGCTGCCTGCGCCCCGGCATTGTGGGCGTGTCGCATAACATCCATGTGCGCTCGATCATCGGCCGCTTCCTGGAGCACACCCGCGTGTTCTACTTCCTTAACGGCGGCGAAGAACAGATGTTCCTCTCCAGTGCCGACTGGATGGAGCGCAACCTCGACAAGCGCGTGGAGACCTGCTTCCCGGTGGAAGGCAAGAAGCTGATCATGCGGGTCAAGAAGGAGCTGGAAAGCTACCTCACCGACAACACCCACAGCTGGAGCCTGCAGTCGGATGGTCGCTACGTGCGTAACACCCCGACCGGCAACCAGAACCCGCGCAGCGCGCAGGCGACATTATTGGAGAAGTTGGGTAGCCCGATTCTGACGGTGAACTAGCCCAGGCATACGCAACTCCATGTGGGAGCGGGCTTGCTCGCGAATGCGGTGTGTCAGTCAATGCATCTGGTGACTGTTCCACTGCATTTGCGGGCAAGCCCGCTCCCACATTTGTTTTGCAGTGGGCTTTAGCGCAGGTTCAGGCTGAACCCCACCCGTGTCAGCCATTCCGCTTCCTGGGCGAAGTCCGCCTGGGTCAGCTGGTTTTCATCCAGCCAGCCTTTGGGGAACATCACTTCCAGGCTGTCGCCATCGGCATGCAGTTTGACCTGCGGCATTTCCTGGGTGCCACGGATGTGGTGGAACAGGATCGCAAAGCGCAGCAGCGCGCACAGGCGAATCAGCTTGATGCCGTCTTTACCGAATTCGGCAAACTTGTCCTTGGGAATATTACGGCGATGGCCGCGTACCAGCAGCGCGAGCATCTGTTGGTCTTCCCGGGAGAAACCGGCCAGGTCCGAGTGTTCGATCAGGTAGGCGCCGTGCTTGTGATAATGGTAGTGGGCGATGTCCAGGCCGACTTCATGCACCTTGGCTGCCCAGCCGAGTAACTCGCGCCAGACGCCGTCTTCCAGGTCCCAGTCCTCGGCCACCTGGTCGAACGCGTGCAGGGCTTTGCGCTCCACGCGTGCGGCTTGTTCCAGGTCAACGTGATAACGCTCCATCAGCGAGCTGAGGGTGCGCTCGCGCACGTCTTCGTGGTGGTGCCGGCCCAGCAGGTCGTAGAGCACGCCTTCGCGCAGGGCGCCGTCACAGTGGTCCATGCGTTGCAGTTCGAGGGCGTCGAAGATGGCTTCGAGAATTGCCAGGCCCGCAGGGAAAATCGCACGGCGGTCGGGCTTGATGCCATCGAAGTCGATTTTCTCTGCATCCCCCAGCTTGAACAACTTGCGCTTGAGCCACGCCAAGCCCTCGGCGTTCACCTCGCCGGTGCCATGGCCACCGGCTTTCAAGGCCAGGCCGATGGCACGGATGGTGCCGGACGAGCCGATGGCTTCATCCCAGGTCAGTCGGTGCAAGGCGTGTTCGATGCTCATGATTTCCAGACGCGCTGCGGTGTAGGCCTGGGCATAGCGCGCCGGAGTGATCTTGCCATCCTTGAAATAACGCTGGGTGAAACTCACGCATCCCATCTGCAGGCTTTCACGCAGCAGCGGTTCGAAACGCTGGCCGATGATGAACTCGGTGCTACCGCCGCCAATGTCTGCCACCAGGCGTTTGCCGGGCGTATCGGCCAGTGTGTGTGACACGCCGAGGTAGATCAGGCGAGCCTCTTCACGGCCCGAGATGACCTCCACCGGATGCCCGAGGATTTCCTCGGCGCGATGGATGAACTCGTTGCGGTTGCGGGCCTCGCGCAAGGCATTGGTGCCAACGATACGCACTGCGCCAGGGGGCATGCCGTTGATCAGTTGCGCAAAACGCTTGAGGCAATCGAGGCCGCGCTGCATGGATTCTTCATTGAGCTTGCGCTCGTCGTCGATCCCGGCGGCCAGTTGCACTTTTTCGCCGAGCCGCTCAAGGATGCGGATCTCACCGTTCTGGGCCTTGGCCACGACCATATGAAAGCTGTTGGAGCCCAGGTCGATGGCGGCGATCAAGGACAGATTCTTGGCTTGGGATTGCGGCATGGTTTGAGGATCTCGGTCGATAACCTTGCCATCGTGCCACGATCGACCGCTGACGCCAACGCGTTGTGCTTCGGTAATTGGACCGATGCTGTCTGTAGGGAAATCTCTGGGAAGTGCAGGGCAGCTTCGCAAGCTTTAAACGAATAGGCAATCCGATACCGTAAGACGTTTTAACTGTATGTCGTCGTAAGTTGTGTATGACATTGCTTACAGTGATCGGGGCTGTAGATCATGCGATTTCAGTCAGAGGACTACTTTGCTGATCGATTAAAGCCGTTGCCTAATTTAATACGGCCCACAGCAAATACCGTGTTGTCTGATTTTTTTGCCAGGCACCAAGGCGCCAGACTGTCATTCGGCAATTCTGCCTGGGTGTTATTTATTTATAGTTTTGTGTTACGGAAGATAAAGCGTTGAGCGACGGAGTCGCTAAAACCAAAATAAAGAACGCCTGTTAATTCCTAATGACAGGACGAGCATGAAAAAAATTATTGGATTAACCGTCGGTATGGTGTGCCTGGCTGCAACCCTCAATGCCCAGGCAACCACCAGTGCGCAGTTGGTCGTCAGGGGCACCATTACACCTGCTGCCTGCAACCTCAGCCTGGCGGGCAGTGGCATCATCGACTACGGCACGATTCGCTCGGGCGAATTGTCCCAAACAGCGTTTAACCCGCGCGAAGAGAGGACCACTTCGCTGGTGATCAATTGCGGCACCACGCCTGCCAGGTTCGGGCTCACGTTTACCGACCTGCAAGCGGGCAGCAAGGTGACGGGCATCCTCGGCGCGGGCTTCACCGAAGCACAGAACTATGGTTTGGGTATGGTAGGCGCCCGGCGTACCGGTGGCTATTCGGTGACTCTCAAGGACCTCAGGTCCTCCGGCACAACGCTGTTTCCGATCATGCGCAGCGGCCTGGGGGCCTGGTACAACAGCGATGGCAAAGTGGCCCAGTCGCCGAGCCAGTACTCTTGGCGTAATGGCACGACGATTACCCCTGCCGCTATCAGCCAATTGACCGGTACGCTCGCGGTGAAAGCGGTAATCAACAAGGCTCGGGATCTGGATTTAAGCCGCGACATTTCCATTGATGGGCGCGCCACGCTTGTATTGAGTTACATCTAAATAACTGAAAGCAGCCGATCAAGAAACTAACCCTTTCTTATTGGCTGTTTTTCTATGGCTGCGCGATTGCCAATCGTCAATGGCATGAGTTGAGGGGAATACTGAGTGCGTGGTTTTTTAATAAGTTGTGTATGGCTGTGGCATCTTTTTTTTAGTGCTGTTGCCACCGCCGACGGTATGTTACCGGAAACAACAGTGGTGGTGCTTTATGAAGAGGACGGCGAAGCCACCCTGAGTATCAAGAACACCGATGCGGGGCCCGCGCTGCTGCATTCCGTGGTTGAGAATGTGCCTGAAGACCTGGAGCCGCTACTGATTGTCACACCGCCAGTTACCCGTGTGGAGGCAGGCGACACCCAGCTGGTGCGTTTTATCAGCACCCTGAAACAGCCGCTCAAGACCCAGCGGCTCAAGCGCGTGTCGTTTGAGGGCATCCCCCAGGCGCGGGCTGCGGGTGGTGCGACCATTGGCATCACCCTGCGGCAGAATTTGCCGCTGATCCTGCACCCCCAAGGCCTGCCGCGACACCATACGCCGTGGGAATTGTTGACGTGGAAGCGCGTCGGGGACCGGCTCAGCGTCCACAACGACAGCGCCTATGTGGTGCGCCTGGCGCCAGATGTGCAGCTGCTGCCACAAGGCACACTGGCGACATTGCCGCGCACTTACATCTTGCCGGGTGAGGCATTGGTGGCGAAGGGCGAAGGTACTCTGGGCAATGTGGCTCAAGTAGAGATCCAGCCCGCCACGGTCTACGGGTTTTCGGTAGACAGCTACCGAGCGCCGGTCATCACCGATGAAGGTTGATCGGTTCATGAGGCTTCCTTCGAGGCGCGACATTGCCGGTACTGCCTGGCCCGGTCGATCCACGTTATCCATCGGCTTTGCGGCGCTCTGGAGTCTGCCTGGTATGGCGACCGCGCTGGAACTCGGGGAAGGGTTTGACCTGGCGGCCCTCACAACCCACGGCATAGACCCCAAGGTTGCCGATTACTTTCGCAGTGCGGCGCGCTTTCGCGAAGGTGTCCAGGTGGTGGGGTTGCGGGTCAATGGCAACCCGCTTGGGCGGGTGGATGCCCGGTTTGGTTCGCAGGGTGAGTTGTGTTTCACCCCAGGTTTACTTGAGAAGGCCGGGCTGGTTAAACCCGGCACAATCCTGCAGCCCGGCGCCAGGCCCGACCAGGCCTGCCATGACTTTCTCGGCGCATTCCCGGCGACGATGGTGCGGCTGCGCCCCGGTAACGACGAAGTGGTACTGGTGGTGCCGACCCAGGCCTTGCGCGAATCCCAGTGGGAAAGCGGGAATTTTTCCCACGGTGGCGCGGCAGCGTTGTTCAACTATGACGTGCTGGGTTACGACAGCCATTTGCGCAGTGGGCCCAGCCGGTTCGTGTCGGCTTATACAGAGGCGGGCTTCAACCTCGACGACTGGATTGTCCGCAGCCGTCAGTTCTATGTGTCTGACAACGGCCAGACCCGTACCGAACACTTGCACGCTTATGCCCAGCGGGATATCGCCGGGTTGCAGTCGACGTTCCAGGCAGGCCAGATCTCCAGCAATAACCCGTTGTTTGGCGGGATCCAACTGTCGGGCGTGCAGTTCTCCCCCGATGGGCAGGCCAGAACACCCGCAGGCGACAATAACGCAGTGGTCGAGGGGTTGGCCCAAAGCCAATCGCGGGTCGAAATACGCCAGTCCGGTGTGTTGGTCCACAGTACGTTGGTGCCTGAAGGACCGTTCCGGCTGACGGGCTTGCCCCTGCTTAACACCACCAGCGACCTTGAGGTCAGTGTAATTGACGTGCGGGGTGCCAAGCGCAGTTTCGTGGTGCCGGCGGCATCGTTCGCGGGGGCTACCCCGGCGGCGCCTGGATACTATTTGTCGGTGGGCGAGTTGCGCAGAACGGCGGGTGAGGAAGGGCCTTCACCGGTGATCGCCATGGGCAGTGGTACCTGGGGGCTGGGGAGCCACTCGTCTGCGGGTTTTGGCTTGTTGAGTACCGATGACTATTGGGCGGCAGGGGGCTCCCTGAGCAGCGTGTTTTTCCAGCGGGTTTCTGTCAACGCACGCCATAACCTGTCCCGGGACAGCCAGAAAGCCGTGTCCGGCTCACGCAGCAGCCTGTCACTGAGCAGCCCGGTCGGGGCCAATATCGACGTCAACCTCAGCGCCACTACCCAGACGCGTGGTTACCGTGAAGTCACTGAAGTGGGCCAGTCGCTCAGGGCCGATGATCTCGATTCCCACTTTAAAAACCAGTACACCGCGGGCGTGAGCTGGGCCGACCCCACGCTGGGCGTATTTTCTTTGAATTACACCCGCAGCGCTCAATTTGGCGGGCAAACCAGCGAGCATGTGTTTGCCTCATGGAACAAGTCGTTTGGCCATGCCGATGTGGCGCTGATCGCTGATTCACAGGTAGGTGGTTCACGGGCTGGCCGTGACGCCACCTATACAGGCAGCCGGCGTGATCGTGCCGTGGATAACGATGTGTCCCTGCGGTTGCAGGTCAGCGTGCCGCTGGGCGGCGATCGCCGTGTGAGCAGCTACACCAGCCGCCGTGGGGAGCAATTTACCGCGGGCACTGCACTGAGCGAGCGGGTCAACGAGTATGTGAACTACGAAGTGGGAGTTGAGCGTGACATGCGGGCCAGGGAGCAATCGTTGCGTGGGCAAGTGGACTTGTTGCCACGCTATACGCGAGTGGGCCTGGGCGTTAGCCGTGACCCGCTGGGCACCAGCTACACCGGCCAATGGCAGGGTGGTGCGGTGGCTCACGAAGGCGGGCTGACCTTTTCGCCCTACAGCGTGCAGGACACGTTCGGCATCGTCTCGGTCGGCGATATCGGCTCGGCGAAAGTCGAGACGCCACAAGGCCCGGTATGGACCGACTTCAGCGGCCAGGCGGTAATCGCCGGCTTGCCGGCCTACACCAACAGCCGCGTCCAGGTGCAGACCCCTTCCTTGCCCAAACGGGTGGACCTGAAAAACGGCACCCAGGTCCTTGCGGCAGGCCGAGGCTCGTTCAATAACGTGGATTTTGACGTGGTGAAAGTACGCCGGATGCTGGTAACCGCCAACGATCAGCACGGCCGACCATTGCCTCAGGGCGCCTCGGTCTTGGGCAAGGGCAATCGCTTCATCACCAGTGTGGTGGGCGAGGGCATGATTTTCCTCAACGACGTCTCCGAGTCGCAAAGCCTGAAAGTTTCATTGCCGGACTCTTCCACTTGCCTGTTGCACATCGACCCCGAGGCCAAGCCTGACAATGACAAATTCTATGAAGCGGTATCGGCGGTGTGCCAGGGTGGTTAAGCGTGCAAGCCTGCCCTTGGCCCTGTTATGCATGTTGCTGGCAGCACTTGATGCGCAAGCTGAAAACTGTCGGCTATCGCTGAGCCAGTCGCGCATCGACTATGGGCCGATATACCGGGATGCAGTGGTTGAAAATGCCACTGTGGTGCTGGCTACCCGCACGTTCAGCATGACCGTGCTCTGCGCGGAGCCGGCGGCAATGGCCCTGCGTTTTGTCGCAGCGCCTGCCGATGGGCAAGGGTTTCGGTTTGGTCGTGAGGGGCGTTTGCGCTTGCGTCTCAAGCATGCCCAGGTCGACGGGCGAGCAGTCGGCTGGTCGTCTGCTCAAGCACCTGATGAGTCGGCCAGCGGCCAGTTGTTACCCGGCCAGGCCTTGATTGCGCGAGTCTCAGGTGTGCCGGTGACAGGGCGCAGGCTCACCGCCCAGGTCGATATCGACACCGAACTGCCCTTCGACGCGTTGGTGGTACGCACGCAGGCCCACCTTGAAGGGCAGGGCCGTTTCGAACTGGTTAGCCCGGCTGTTCCACCGAGCCAATGAAGTTAGCCAGCTCGGCCGTTTTCGGGTTGGCGAACAGTACCTTCGGGTCACCGGTTTCATGTACCTTGCCCTGGTGCATGAACACGAGCTTGTCGCCGACCTCACGGGCAAAACGCATTTCGTGAGTCACCATGATCAGGGTCATGCCGTCCTGAGCCAGTTGGCGCACCACGCTCAGCACTTCATTGACCAGTTCGGGGTCCAGGGCTGAAGTGATCTCGTCGCACAGCAGCACCTTGGGCGACATGGCCAGGGCGCGGGCAATGGCGACGCGCTGTTGCTGGCCGCCGGACAGGCGATCGGGAAAGGCGTCGAATTTTTCGCCCAGCCCGACCCGGTCCAGCATCTGCCTGGCCAGTTGGGCGGCCTTGGCCTTGGGCACTTTCTGCACCACTTGCGGCGCCAGCATCACGTTCTCGCCCACGGTCAGGTGCGGGAACAGATTGAATTGCTGGAACACCATGCCGACCTTCTGCCGCAGGCTGCGCAGGTCGGCGCGGGCGGCGTCGAGGTATTCGCCATCGACTTCGATTACACCGTCGTTGATCGACTCCAGGCCATTGAGGGTGCGCAGCAAGGTGGACTTGCCCGAGCCGCTGCGGCCGATGATCGCGACCACCTGGCCTTCGTCCACCGTCAAGTCGATGCCCTTGAGTACGTGGTGATCGCCGTAATACTTATGCAGGGCAGAAATTCTAAGCAGAGGCATGCAGTCTCCTTTCCAGGTAGCGCGCACTGAGGGACAAGGGGTAACAGAGCAAAAAGTAACCGAGGGCCACCAGGCCGTAGACCATGAAGGGTTCAAAGGTGGCGTTGGCGAGTATGCCGCCCGTCTTGGTCAGTTCGGTGAAGCCGATGATCGAGGTCACGGCGGTGCCTTTGACCACCTGCACCGAAAAGCCCACCGTCGGCGCGACAGCAATGCGCAGCGCCTGGGGCAGGATCACATAGCGCAGTTGTTCAAGCGGGTTGAGGGCCAGGCTGGCCGAGGCTTCCCATTGGCCGTGGGCAATGGAATCGACGCAACCGCGCCATATTTCAGCCAGGTAGGCACTGGTAAACAGGGTCAAGGCAATTGCCGCTGCCAGCCAGGGCGATATGTCCACGCCAAGCAGGGCAACGCCGAAAAACACCAGGAACAGCTGCATCAGCAGTGGCGTGCCCTGGAACAGTTCGATATAGGTGCGGGCCATATTGCGTGAGAACGCTTTGCGGCTGATGCGCAGGGTCATCACCAATAAGCCGATCAGGCCGCCGCCCACAAACGCCACCAATGACAGCAACAGCGTCCATTGCAGGCCGGTCAGCAGGTTGCGCACAATGTCCCAGAACGAAAAATCACTCATCGGCTGTTCCTCATGACAAACCGTCGGCCGATCCAGTTGAGCAATTGGCGAATCATCAGCGCCATGCACAGGTACACCAGGGTGGTCAGGGCATAGGTTTCAAAGGCACGGAAATTACGCGACTGGATAAAGTTGGCGGCAAAGCTCAATTCTTCAGTCGCAATCTGCGAACACACCGCCGAACCGAGCATCACGATGATGATCTGGCTGCTCAGGGCGGGCCACACCTTGCCCAGGGCCGGCAGCAGCACCACATGGCGAAACGCTTCAAAGCGCGTCATTGCCAGTGCCGCGGCCGCCTCCAGTTGCCCCCGTGGGATGGCCTGGATGCCGGCACGGATGATCTCGGTGGAGTAGGCCCCCAGGTTGATCACCATCGCCAGCACGGCGGCTTGCCACTCGGTAATTTTTAACCCGAGGGATGGCAGGCCGAAGAAGATGAAGAATAGTTGCACCAGGAACGGCGTGTTGCGGATCAACTCGACATACACACCAAAGACCCACGCAAACGGTTGGATCTTCCACGCCCGTACCACGGCGCCGACAGTGCCCAGGGCCACGCCGAGGATGGCGCCAATGGCCGTCAGCTCAAGGGTGAACAGCGCGCCACGCAGGAGCAGGTCGGTATTGGCCAGCACCGGCACAAAGTCGAATTGATAGGCCATCTTTGAGCTCCGCGTCAGAGGTCGGCAGGCAGCGGTTCTTTGAGCCACTGCATCGCGTTTTTCCCAAGGCTGCCGTCAGCCTTGGCTGCCACCAGGATCTGGTTGACCTTTTCCAGCAGCGCCGGCTCGTTCTTGTTCACGCCTACGTACACCGGCGAATCCTTGAGTTTCACCTTCAGTGCCGGTACGCGCTTGGGGTTGCGTTCGCTGATGGCCACCATGACCACGTTGCCACTGGCGATCAGGTCGACCTGGCCGGCCAGGTAGGCGGCGATGGTGGAGTTGTTGTCTTCAAAACGCTTGATCGTGGCTTCCTTGGGCGCTACCGCGGTCAGCTCGATGTCTTCGATGGCGCCACGGGTCACGCTGATGGTCTTGCCCTTGAGGTCGTCGAGGCTGGCGATGGCGGCATCAGGCGGCCCAAACACGGCAAGGTAGAACGGCGCGTAGGCGTTGGAGAAGTCGATGACCTTTGCGCGCTCGGGGTTCTTGCCCAGGCTGGAAATAACCAGGTCGACTTTGCCAGTGGTGAGGAACGGTATGCGGTTGGTGCTGTTGACCGGCGTCAGTTCCAGCTTGACCTTGAGTTGGTCGGCCAGCAGCTTGGCGGTGTCGATGTCCAGGCCCCGGGGTTGCATGTCAGGGCCGACCGAACCAAACGGCGGGAAGTCCTGGGGGACGGCAACCTTCAGGGTGCCACGGGCGACGATGTCATCCAGACCACTCGCCTGGGCGGGTGCCTGGCTCAGCATCAGGCTGGCAAACAGGGCAGTGAGCAGGGCGCTGTAGCGCTTGGTCATGGCAACTCTCCGAAAAAGGCGAAGGAATTTTCTGAGTTTGCCCAGTGCACAGCCCATGCCAGCACCGTTCGGATCGTCTGCAAGGCTGATGTTTGTTGAGGTGCAGTGGTCTTACTGGTCTGAACAGTGGTCAGGTTTCCCGCACCCTTTTCGAGCGTTTGCAAAAAGCCGCGAGCGCCTTTGGGGCGTGGCTTGCAGCCAGCTATGAATAGTTTTACAACGGGTCACACACGCTATCGGGAACCCTGAGCTTTTTATGAATTCCATTGCCCAAGCCGTACCGGAAGCGGCCTTGCAGGCCATCCGCAAACTGATCAAGGAGCAAGGCTTTGGGCCGGGCGACGCACTGCCATCCCAGCGCGACCTGGCCCTGCAATTGGGGGTGAGCCGGGCGTCGTTGCGTGAGGCGCTGTCGTCCCTCAGCGCTTTGGGCGTGGTCAACGTGCAGCCGGGCAAGGGCGTGTTCGTGCAGGACGTGCAAGAGGCACCGGGGTTCGCCTGGCCCTTCGCGGCGCAGGCCACGCCGCCGGATATCTTCCAGCTGCGCTACGCCTTGGAGGGGTTTGCGGCGGGGTTGGCAGCAGTGACACTGACCCTCGATGCACTGGACAGCCTGCAAGACAACGTCCAAGCCATGCGCAAAGTGCTCAAGGCGGGCGACTTCGAAGCGGCCGCCCGCCTGGACTTCGAATTTCATCAGCGTATTCTGCTGGCCAGCGGTAACCAGGCCATGGTGAGCATCCTGAGCGCCAGCGCCGAGGTGTTTCTGGAAAGTCAGAAGCTACCGTTCATCCGGCCGGAACGGGCCATGGAAACCTGGCAGGAACATCGCAGAATCCTGCGCGCCCTGGCCCGCCGCAACAGTACGGCGGCGCAGAAAACCATGCAGGAACATATACGTAATGCAGCGTTGCGCACGGGCATTGCGTTCATGACGCCCGCCACGCCGTGACAGAGTCATACCCACGCTCATTCAACCTCATAGCAAGACTCAATCAGACGCGGCTTCCTGAACAGGGGAAGGGCGGCTATGATGGGCAACGTTTTTTTTGCTTACAATCCGGAGACATCCATGAGCAGCGATCTTATCAAGCACGTCACCGACGCGACCTTTGAAGCCGAAGTCCTCAAGGCTGACGGCCCGGTGCTGGTTGACTACTGGGCTGAATGGTGCGGCCCTTGCAAAATGATCGCTCCGGTCCTGGACGACATTGCAACCACCTACGCAGGCAAGCTGACCATTGCCAAGCTGAACATCGACGAGAACCAGGACACCCCGGCCAAGCATGGCGTGCGTGGTATCCCGACCCTGATGCTGTTCAAGAACGGCAATGTCGAAGCGACTAAAGTGGGTGCTCTGTCGAAGTCCCAGTTGCAAGCTTTCCTCGACGCGAGCCTCTAAGCGTCGTCAAAAAAGCCCCGCAAATTGCGGGGCTTTTTCGTAAAACAGGGCTAGACGCTCCGAAATCCAGGTGGTACATTCGGCCCCGCAGTGGTTTCTCCACTGCCCCCTGCAAGCCGTCGCCGACGCATTCCTTTTCGATTAGTACGCGATCCTGTCGCCTTCTCTGCGGCGCGGCCTCATTAAGCCAAAAGCTTAATTTCCCCCCTCCATAAATGATTACGTCATTCCTATATGAATCTGACTGAACTCAAGCAAAAGCCGATTACCGACCTGCTCCAACTGGCCGAAGAAATGGGCATAGAAAATATGGCCCGTTCGCGCAAGCAGGACGTGATTTTCTCCCTGCTCAAGAAGCACGCGAAAAGCGGCGAGGAAATCTCCGGTGATGGCGTGCTGGAGATTCTCCAGGACGGCTTCGGCTTCCTCCGCTCTGCAGATGCGTCCTATCTCGCCGGCCCAGATGATATCTACGTCTCGCCGAGCCAGATCCGTCGCTTCAACTTGCGCACCGGTGACACCATCGTTGGCAAGATCCGTCCTCCGAAGGAAGGCGAGCGTTACTTCGCCCTGCTCAAGGTCGACACGATCAACTTCGATCGCCCCGAGAACGCGAAAAACAAGATTCTCTTCGAGAACCTGACGCCGCTGTTCCCGACCGTGCGCATGAAGATGGAAGCCGGTAACGGCTCCACCGAAGACTTGACCGGTCGTGTGATTGACCTCTGCGCTCCAATCGGCAAAGGCCAGCGTGGCCTGATCGTCGCACCGCCGAAAGCCGGTAAAACGATCATGCTGCAGAACATTGCAGCGAACATCGCACGTAACAACCCTGAAGTTCACCTGATCGTACTGTTGATCGATGAGCGTCCGGAAGAAGTGACCGAGATGCAGCGCACCGTGCGCGGCGAAGTGGTTGCCTCGACGTTCGATGAGCCGCCAACCCGCCACGTGCAGGTTGCCGAAATGGTGATCGAGAAGGCCAAGCGCCTGGTCGAACACAAGAAAGACGTGGTGATCCTGCTCGACTCCATCACCCGTCTGGCCCGCGCCTACAACACCGTGATCCCGAGCTCCGGCAAGGTGCTGACCGGTGGTGTCGATGCCCACGCCCTGGAAAAACCAAAGCGTTTCTTCGGTGCTGCGCGCAACATCGAAGAAGGCGGCTCGCTGACCATTATCGCCACCGCGCTGGTTGAAACCGGCTCGAAGATGGACGAAGTGATCTATGAAGAGTTCAAGGGTACCGGCAACATGGAACTGCCTTTGGACCGTCGCATCGCTGAAAAGCGTGTGTTCCCTGCGATCAACATCAACCGCTCCGGCACCCGCCGCGAAGAGCTGCTGACCGCAGACGACGAACTGCAGCGTATGTGGATCCTGCGCAAGCTGCTGCACCCGATGGACGAAGTCGCTGCCATCGAGTTTCTGATCGACAAGCTGAAAACCACCAAGACCAACGACGAGTTCTTCCTGTCGATGAAACGCAAGTAATACAGCGTTTCAGGTCCAAAAAAATGGCGCCCTTAATGGGGCGCCATTTTTTTTGCGTCGAGATTCTGCGATTTTTGTGGCATAAGTATCCGTTAAGTAACAAAAATTGACGCGTGACCTCGCTCATCCCTTTCGTCGCAGACTGACCACATTCTTATGACCACCCTTGCTTACCGCAGAGACATCGATGGCCTGCGTGCCATCGCTGTCCTTGCAGTCGTGTTGTTCCACTTTGGTGTCCCTGGCATTACTGGCGGTTTTGTTGGCGTTGACGTCTTTTTCGTCATCTCGGGCTTCCTGATTACGTCAATTATCTGGCGTGAGCGTCAAGCCGGACGCTTCAGCTTCATCGACTTCTGGGCTCGCCGTGCCCGGCGTATCTTGCCGGCCCTGTTTGTGATGATCGCGGCGACACTGGCAGTGGGTTGGTTTCTGTTGGCGCCCAAGGACTATGAAGAGTTGGGGCGGTCTGCGCATTATCAGGTGACCTTTACCTCGAACCTGTTGTTCTCGCGCCAGCACGGCTATTTCGATGCTTCATCAGACATCAAACCCCTGTTGCATACCTGGTCATTGGCGGTAGAAGAGCAGTTCTATATTTTCTTCCCATTGCTGTTGACCTTGCTTTCCAGCCGTTTGAAGCACTGGCGCCTGGCATTGTTCGCGGTGCTGCTGGCGTCGTTTGGCATGAGCGTCTGGGCGGTTCAGCATGAGCCACAGAAAGCTTTCTTCCTGTTGCATCTGCGGGCCTGGGAGCTACTGGCCGGTGCGATGCTGGCGGTGCAGCCCAAGCGTGAATGGCGCGCCTCGCTGGCCTTGGCGCAAGGAATCAGCCTGGCTTCCCTTGCATTGATCCTCATCGCTGTATTGGGTTACGACGCGAAAACGCCGTTTCCAGGCGCGACTGCGTTGTTGCCTGTGCTGGGTGTGGTCGGGTTGATCTGGGCCAACGGCCAGCAACAGACTTGGGTCGCTCGCCTGTTGGGCACGCGGATCATGGTGGGTATCGGGCTGATCTCCTATTCTTGGTACCTCTGGCATTGGCCGGTATTCGTGTACGCCAACTACGCCGCGGTGGATGGCTTGAGCGCGCTGGAACTGGCGGGGCTGATGCTGCTTTCGCTGGTGCTGGGCTATCTGTCCTGGCGCTTCGTGGAAACGCCGTTCCGAGAAAAACGTTTGCTGGCTTCGCGTAAGGCAATTCTGGCGTCAGCCATGGTCGGCATTCTGGGGCTGGGCTTCACTGGCCTTGCGATACGCGAAGCTGACGGCGTGCCTTCGCGCTTGTCCGAACAGGCGTTGCGTTTTGCCCAGGCCAAGAAGTGGAGCCCTGACCTGCTGGCGTGCATGGCCGACAAAGATACGCCCGATGAACGCTTGTTCTGCCATTTCGGCCCGAAAGACCAATCGGTTTCGGCGTTGGTATGGGGCGACAGTCACGCAACCGCGCTGATACCGGCACTCAAAGAAGGCGCTGATCGTCACGATATCAGCCTGGTCGAAGCCAGTTTTGCCGGCTGTATTCCCCTTGATGGCCTGGAAAATATCGCCCGCTGTGCGCATTTCAACCGTCGCGTCGAGAAGGCCATGGCTGAGCAGACGTTCAGCGATGTGGTGTTGGCCGCCCGCTGGAGCCTGTATGTGTATGGGCAAATGTCCGGTGACAAGGAGCATGCACTCAAAGATCCTGGCACCGGCCAGTATGTGCGTGCCGTCGCCGAACAACGCTTTGCCCAGGGCCTGCGCGAGCGCATTCGGGACTTGCGCGCTGCCGGCCACAAGGTCTGGTTGGTCAAGGAAGTGCCGCTGCAGGAAATCATCGTGCCTTACCGTCTCAGCCGCCTGGCCATGATGAACCGGCCCGTGGACGGTGAAGGGCTCGCCGTGGCCGAGCATGTGAAGCGCCAGGCCTTTATCACGCAATTGTTTGATGAATTGGCGGCTGCCGACAGCGGTGTCGCGGTGCTGGACCCCGCGCCATTACTGTGCGGCGCCGATGGGTTGTGCCGGGTCGAACTCAATGGCCGCGCGTTGTATACCGACGATAACCATCTTTCGGACGTCGGCGCGCGACACATCGAAGCCTTCCTGGAACCGTTGTTCAGTTCGTTGCAATCACGTGGATTGACGGCCAATTAAGCTGCCAGCCGCCCTCAGAGCAGGTAGGATGTACGCCTATTTTACGGGTGGCATGGTTAATGAAATTCAAGGATCTTCGGGATTTCGTGCAGCAACTTGAGCAGCGCGGAGAGTTGAAACGTATCCAGATGCCGATTTCTCCGGTGCTGGAAATGACTGAGATTTGCGACCGCACCTTGCGCAACAAGGGCCCGGCGCTGTTGTTCGAAAACCCGACCGGCTTTGATATCCCGGTGCTGGGCAACCTGTTCGGTACTCCCGAGCGCGTGGCCTTTGGTATGGGCGCCGAGTCCGTCAGCGAGCTGCGTGAGATCGGCAAGCTGCTGGCCTTTCTCAAGGAGCCCGAGCCGCCCAAGGGCTTGAAGGACGCCTGGTCCAAACTGCCGATCTTCCGCAAGATCATCGCCATGGCCCCCAAGGTGGTCAAGGACGCGGTGTGCCAGGAAGTGGTCATTGAAGGCGATGATGTCGACCTGGCCATGCTCCCGGTGCAAACCTGCTGGCCCGGCGACGTCGGCCCGTTGATCACCTGGGGCCTGACTGTCACCAAGGGCCCGAACAAGGATCGCCAGAACCTCGGTATCTACCGTCAGCAAGTCATTGGCCGTAACAAAGTGATCATGCGCTGGCTCAGCCACCGTGGCGGCGCCCTCGACTTTCGTGAGTGGTGCGAGAAGCATCCCGGCAAGCCGTTCCCGGTGTCCGTGGCCCTGGGTGCCGACCCGGCGACCATTCTCGGTGCCGTCACTCCCGTACCTGACAGCCTCTCCGAGTACGCCTTCGCCGGCTTGTTGCGCGGTAATCGCACGGAGCTGGTGAAGTGCCGCGGTAACGACCTGCAAGTGCCGGCTACCGCCGAAATCATCCTTGAAGGCGTGATTCACCCAGGTGAAATGGCCGATGAAGGCCCGTACGGCGACCACACCGGTTACTACAACGAAGTCGACAGCTTCCCGGTGTTCACCGTCGAGCGCATCACCCATCGGGTCAAGCCGATCTACCACAGTACCTACACAGGCCGTCCGCCCGATGAGCCGGCCATCCTCGGTGTGGCGCTCAACGAAGTGTTCGTGCCGATCCTGCAAAAGCAATTCCCTGAGATCACCGACTTCTACCTGCCGCCCGAGGGCTGTTCGTATCGCATGGCCATCGTCACCATGAAGAAGTCGTATCCGGGGCATGCCAAGCGGGTAATGCTCGGTGTGTGGTCGTTTTTGCGACAGTTCATGTATACCAAGTTCGTTATCGTCACCGACGACGACATCAATGCCCGGGACTGGAACGACGTGATCTGGGCCATCACCACGCGCATGGATCCCAAGCGCGACACGGTGATGATCGACAACACGCCTATCGACTACCTCGACTTCGCGTCGCCGGTATCGGGCCTTGGCTCAAAGATGGGCCTGGATGCCACGCACAAATGGCCGGGCGAAACCACGCGTGAGTGGGGCCGGGTGATCGTCAAGGATGAAGCCGTCACGGCGCGGGTCGATGCGATCTGGAAAGAATTGGGAATAGATTGATGCGTGTAACCCTGCAACCTTCCGGTGCTGTGCTGGAACTGGCCCCTGGCGAGCGAATCCTCGAGGGCGCCCGTCGCCTGGGCTATGAGTGCCCTCAGGCCTGTCGCAATGGCGTGTGCCATGTCTGTGCGGCGTTGCTGGTGGAGGGCCGGGTACGCCAAGCCGGGGAAGTGCGCGATCATGGTGAGTTCTACACCTGCATCGCCGAGCCCCTGGAAGACTGCATTGTGTTGTGGGATGGCGTACTGGCGCCAGGAGAGTTGCCGTTGCGCAAATTGTCATGCCAATTGATCGAGTGCGTGGAAGTCGGCGGCGATGTCTGGCGTGTGCGCCTGCGCGCCCCGGCCGGTAAGGCGGTGCGTTACCACGCCGGGCAATACTTGATGCTCGAACGGGAGAACGGCGAAAAGTCGGCGTTTTCTCTGGCTTCTGCGCCCCATGCCGGGCGTGAGTTGGAGCTGCATGTGCTGGTGCGCGAAGACAGTGCGCGCAACCTGATCGAACAATTGCAGCGCAACCAGATGGCTCGTGTGGAACTGCCGTTCGGTGACACCCACCTGGCCGAGTTGCCGGACGGGCCGCTGGTGCTGATGGCCGCCGGTACCGGTATGGCGCAGATGCACAGTCTGATCGAGCACTGCCGCGCTTCGGGCTTCAAGCACCCGGTGCACCTGTATTGGGGCGTACGGCGCCCGGAAGATTTCTACCAGATCGAGCACTGGGATCAGTGGCTGCAATTGCCCAATCTGTTCCTGCACAAAGTGGTCAGCGACCTGTGTGGCTGGGAAGGGCGCTGCGGTTTGCTGCATGAGGTAGTGTGCGAAGACATTGCCGACCTCAACACGGTACATGTCTACGCCAGCGGCTCACCGGCGATGATTTATGGCACCTTGGATGCATTGGTCGACGCCGGTATGGATGCTCACCGGATGCGCGCTGACGTGTTTGCCTACGCCCCAAGGCCCTAACACCTTGCGCTGAATAATGTGGGAGCAGGCAAGCCAGCTCCCACCCGCGACCGTGCTGTGTCAGAAGCGCACTCCAGTCGTCACCATTGCCGCGTTGAACCCGAGCAATACCAGCTCAGCCGCCACCGGCCCGTAATGCGTTCCCACCGATGGAATGATCACTGGCGCTACGCCAAAACGATTCAATGGGATCTTGTCGCGATACTCGCCGCGATAGCCCTGGATCAGCCCGCCGGTCAACTTCGCATACACCGGATAGTCGGCCATGTCATAGCGCTTGCCCGCATAGGCGTAGTACGAGCGTTGGCGGAACGAGTTGCGAAAGGTCACCCCGCCATACACCAGGCCCGACGCCTCATTGCGCTCCAGGCCGATCAAGTCCTGCTTGTTGTTGTGTTGCGGGTCGGGTGCAAAGTGCCGGGTGTAGATGCTGGTCTGGGCGTACCAGAAGCCTTTGTCGTCAGTGACCGTTGGCGTTTCGCTAGCCAGTGCTGTGGTGGCCTGGGCAAGCAATAGCAGGCCAGGCAATCGGAATTTTTTCATGGGCGACCTCGGTAGTCGATTTGATGAGCGGCTAAGTGGGTCGTTATAGGCGCGTCAGTTTGACGGCTTGGCACCCGCCCAGGCTGAACCGGGGCTGAAAGTACCGGGATTAGCCGCGTGGATCCTGACGAATGGGCGAGTGTGCTTATGCTTTTGCTTATTCTTTTAAGGTATTTATTCTGGTTTATGAATATCTTTAAGCTATATCTCAACGGACTACCGACTTCATCGACCATAACCAGATACTGACCGCCACCGCCCGCCAGCCGGATCGATCGTACGAACTTCGCGCATTGCAGTTCTATTTTTGATTCAAAGGGGAGCGGTATGGGCAGCTACAGGAAACACGCGCTATACACGGCGATTTTGTCGGCAAATTTGCTGACGGTTGTGGGATTCAATCCAGTTCTTGCAGACGAAACATCTGCGGTTGATGCACCTAAACTCGACACCGTGATCGTCACCGGCACCCGCGCCCAAGAGCGCACCGCCAGTGCATCGCTGTCGCCAATCGACGTAATCTCCGGTGAAACCCTGCGCAGCACCGGCTCCGATGAGCTGGGTGCCGTATTAGCGCGCCTGATCCCGTCGATCAACTTCCCCCGACCAAGCCTGGTGGACGGCGCCGAACTCGTGCGTCCGGCGCAGTTGCGCGGCTTGTCGCCGGACCAGGTATTGGTACTGGTCAACGGCAAGCGTCGCCATACCAGTGCCTTCGTCAATCTGGGCGGTGCGGTTGGGCGCGGTTCGGCTCCGGCAGACGTGAATGCCATCCCGCTGTCGGCGGTGGACCATATCGAGGTGCTGCGCGACGGCGCTTCTGCCCGTTACGGCTCCGATGCGATCGCCGGGGTGATCAACGTGATCCTCAAGCACGCCGACCATGGCGGCTCGGTTTCCAGCAAGTTTGGCGAGTACAAAAAGGGTGACGGTATCCAGCGTAATGTCAGCGGTAATACGGGCCTGGCATTGGGCGACAATGGCTTTATCAACCTGTCTGCCGAAGGCGCCGACAACGATTACACCAACCGCGCCGGCAACGACTACCGCCCCGGCAGCATCGGCTCTACTACTTACGGCCAGCGTGTGTTCCGCCAAGGTGAGCCGGCCACCAATGAAGGCAAATTCCAGTTCAACTCGGAGTATGCCTTCAACGATGCCGCCGAGTTCTACACCTTCGGTGGCTACAGCAAGCGGCGCGGTGAAACGGCAGCCTTCTACCGGGCAAGCAACGCGTCCAACAACATCAAGGCGCTCAACCCCAACGGCTACCTGCCACTGATCAAAGGCAACCTGGAAGACACCTCGCTGGTGGTGGGCTTGCGCGGCCTGCTGGCCTACGACTGGCATTACGACTTGTCGGCCAACTACGGCAAGAACCAGTACGAACTGGGGACTGAAACCATCAACACCTCACTGGGCCTGGCGACGCCGCGTAAATTCAATAACGGCACACTGAGCAACGATCAGAAGCAAGTCAGCCTGGACCTGTCCCGTGAATTCGATGTGGGCTTTCTGCCGTATCCGGTCTCTGTGGCGTTCGGCGGTGAGTACCTGCATCAGGGCTATGAAATCGAGGCGGGCGAGCCCGCGTCCTATTACCAGACCGGCAGCTCCGGCCTGGGTGGTTTCCGCGATGCCGATGCCGGTACCAGCACGCGGCATAACTGGGCGCAGTACCTGGACCTGGAAACCAACTTCACCGAAAAGCTCAGCGCCTCGGCTGCCGTGCGCCATGAGGATTACAGTGACTTTGGTTCCAACGTCAGCGGCTCGCTGTCGGCCCGCTATGACTTCACCCCCCAGGTGGCCGTGCGCGGCAGCATCTCCAACGGTTTCCGTGCGCCGTCCCTGGCCCAGCAGAATTTTGCCTACACCTCATCGCAGTTGATCGGTAGCACCATCCAGGAAGCCGGCACCTTCCCGGCCAACAGTCAGGTCGCGCGCCTGCTGGGTGCCGAAGACCTCAAGGCCGAAAAGTCGCGCAACTACAGCCTCGGCCTGGTGCTCGAGCCGGCCGATGACCTGACCGTCACGCTCGATGTGTACCGCATCGACATCCGCGACCGCATCAGCCTGTCGTCCAACCTCAATCTCAACCCGGCCACGGTGGCCTACCTGCAAGCCAATGGCGTCGGCAATATCAACTACACCACGGCCCGTTACTTTACCAACGCCACGGACACCAGCACCGATGGCGTCGATCTGGTAGCCAACTATCGCTACCAGCTCGATAACGGCATTCGCTGGAACAGTACCGTGGGCTACAACTACAACCACACCAAAGTCACCGACGTGAAAGCCAACCCCGCGATTCTCGACAGCCTGGGGGCCAACCTGGTGCGGGTGGACCGCCGCGAGCGTATCGGTTTGCTGGGCGATACCACGCCCCAGCACAAGCTGAGCCTGGGCAATGACTTCACCTTCGGTAATTGGGCGCTGCACACTAACCTGGTGCGCTATGGTGAGTTCACCAGTTATCAGACGGACAAGGTCAACGATCAGACCTTCAAGGCCGCCTGGGTGCTGGACCTGTCAGCGGATTACAAGTTGAAGAACTGGACCTTCACCCTGGGTGGCGACAACGTCACCGATAAGTACCCGGAGAAGGTTAACGCCTTCGCCAGCAGCGGCGGCAACCTCGCCTACAGCACTTTTTCGCCGTACGGTTACAGCGGCGCGTTCTATTACGGTAAAGTCGCTTACAACTGGTAACACACAGGAGGCGCACCGCTTTTCGCCATGACCGCCATTGAAACCGATCTTCTGCAATTGGCTTACCCTCCGCGGCTCGATCTGGGGCCGCAACTCACTCACGAACAATTGATGAGCTCGATGCAAGCCACCATGGCTCGGCACAAGGGTGGGCCGGTGTGGCTGTTTGCGTATGGTTCGCTGATCTGGCGCCCTGAATGCTCGTCGACCGAGCGGGTGCGTGCACGGGTTCACGGTTATCACCGTGGCTTGTATTTGTGGTCACACGAGCATCGCGGTACGCCGGAGCTGCCGGGGCTGGTGTTTGGGTTGGATCGCGGTGGTTCCTGCAGCGGGTTTGCCTACCGCTTGCCGGAGGACCAGTTGGAGGCCTCGCTTTACGCCCTGTGGCAGCGTGAGATGCCTTACCCCTCGTACCGGCCGCACTGGCTCAGTTGCCGATTGGAAGATGGCAGCACCGTCCAGGCGTTGGGGTTTGTGTTGGAGCGGCATTTGCCCAGCTATGCCGGCAACTTGCCCGATATCGTGCTTAATCATGTACTGCAAAGCGCTTGCGGGCGTTACGGTACGACTCGCGATTATGTCGAGCAGACCGTGAACGCCCTGCGTAGCCACGCCATGCCAGATAAAAACCTGGAGGCGCGGCTCAAGCGTTGTGCCAAGGATTGCCTGGGCGGTTAACGCGCCGAGCTGACACTGTTGGTGTGCCACAGCGTAGGGATCAGGAACGCGATCGCCAGTACGCAGGCGCTGATCAGCAGTACAAAGCCGCCGTCCCAGCCGAAATGGTCAACCGTATAGCCCATGGCGGCACTTGCCGCTACCGAACCGCCCAGGTAACCGAACAAGCCGGTGAAGCCCGCTGCGGTACCGGCGGCCTTCTTCGGAGCCAGTTCCAGTGCCTGCAGGCCGATCAGCATCACCGGGCCGTAGATCAGGAAGCCGATGGAGAACAGCGCAATCATGTCGATCATCGGGTTGCCCGGCGGGTTGAGCCAGTAAACCAGGGTTGCCACTGTCACCAGGGCCATGAACACGATGCCGGTCAGGCCGCGGTTGCCACGGAAGATCTTGTCCGACATCCAGCCGCATAGCAGCGTACCCGGGATACCTGCCCACTCGTAGAAGAAGTACGCCCAGGACGACTTATCGACCGTAAAGTGCTTGGCTTCTTTCAAGTAGGTCGGCGCCCAGTCCAGTACGCCGTAACGCAACAGATAGACGAACACGTTGGCGAAGGCGATGTACCAGAGCATTTTGTTGCGCAGCACGTACTTGACGAAGATTTCCTTGGCGCTGAATTCGTCTTCGTGGCTGGCGTCGTAACCTTCCGGATAGTCGTTCTTGTACTGCTCGATAGGCGGCAGGCCCACCGATTGCGGGGTGTCGCGCATGGTGATGAAGGCAAACGCCGCCACCGCCAGGGCCACGGTGGCCGGCACGTAGAACGCCGCATGCCAGTCGTTGAACCACGCCATGCCGAGCAGAAACAGCGGGCCGATCAGGCCGCCGCCGACGTTGTGCGCCACGTTCCACACGGACACCACGCCGCCGCGTTCTTTCTGCGACCACCAGTGCACCATGGTCCGCCCACTTGGCGGCCAGCCCATGCCCTGGGCCCAGCCGTTGATGAACAGCAAAATGAACATCATGGTCACGCTGGACGTTGCCCAAGGCGCGAAACCGAAAATGAACATCACCCCCGCCGAAACCAGCAGGCCGAAGGGCAGGAAGTAACGTGGGTTGGAGCGGTCGGACACCAGGCCCATCAGGAACTTGGACAAACCGTAGGCAATCGCGATCGCCGACATTGCCAGGCCCAGTTCACCACGGGTGTAACCCTCGTCGATCAGGTAGGGCATGGCCAGGGAGAAGTTTTTACGCAGCAGGTAGTAGCCGGCGTAACCAAAGAAAATACCCGCGAAGATCTGCCAGCGCAGCCGTCGGTAGGTACTGTCTATTTTTTCTTCAGGCAGGGGCGCCTGGTGTGCGGCAGGACGAAAGAAAGCAAACATTCAAGAGCTCCAAATTTCTTGTTTTGACTGCGGATGCGAATGTTACAGTTTCGTTACCGAAAATAGCATCGCTTCTTATCCGCAAACACAGGAAACGAGAGCAATTGCATGTTCTTTTACGAACATGTCGCCTATAGATAAGTGATGGTCGTGGTTAGGTCCTAAGACCGCGAAGTAACTACTGTGGGAGCTGGCTTGCCTGCGATAGCGGTGGGTCAGCTTCATCTGTAGCAGCTGACCCACCGCTATCGCAGGCAAGCCAGCTCCCACATGGATTGCATTTCAGGTGTGTTATCGGGTTTGGACAACTATTTTACCCACTGCCTTGCGCTGTCCCAGATCATTGATCGCCTGGGCGGCCTGTTCCAGCGGATACACCTGCGACACCAACGGCTTGAGCTTGCCCTCGCCATACCAGGTGAACAACTGCTGGAAATTCGCTGCATTGTCCTGCGGTTGGCGCTGGGCAAACGAACCCCAGAACACCCCGACCACCGCTGCGCCCTTGAGCAACGCCAGGTTCACCGGCAGTTCAGGAATACGCCCGCTGGCGAAACCCACCACCAACAGGCGCCCATTCCAGGCGATCGAACGAATGGCCTGGTCAAACAGGTCACCCCCCACCGGGTCGTAAATCACGTCAGCGCCATTGCCATCGGTCAGGCGCTTGACCTCATCCTTGAGGCTGGCTTCGCTGTAGTTGATCAGCTCATCGGCGCCGGCCGCCTTGGCCACTGCGAGCTTGTCGGCGCTGCTGGCGGCGGCAATCACCCGGGCGCCCATGGCCTTGCCGATCTCCACGGCGGCCAGGCCCACGCCGCCGGACGCGCCAAGCACCAGCAGGGTCTCGCCAGGTTGCAGGTTGGCGCGTTGTTTCAGCGCATGCATGGAGGTGCCGTAGGTCATGCTGAAGGCGGCGGCGGTGTTGAAATCCATGCTCGGCGGGATCGGCAGCACGTTATAGCCGGGCACCGCGACCTGCTCGGCAAAGCTGCCCCAGCCGGTCAGCGCCATCACACGGTCACCGACTTTCAGATGGCTGACTTTCTCACCCACTTCACTGACCACGCCTGCCGCTTCACCACCGGGTGAGAACGGAAAGGGCGGCTTGAACTGGTATTTGCCTTCGATGATCAGCGTGTCCGGGAAATTCACCCCGGCCGCGTGCACGTCCAACAGGATTTCGTTCTTCTTGATCGCGGGGCTGGCGATCTCTTCCAGCACCAGGGTTTCGGCGGGGCCGAAGGCTTTGCACAGCACAGCTTTCATCGGACTATTCCTTTTGGCGTCGTGGCCGATAAGTGTAGGAGGGTACGCCCGTGGGTCAACGAGCATGCCCGCGCCTGATAAGCCCCCATAAGCTTGTGCTCAGCCTTGCTAGCGTTATGCTACCCGGCAACCGAATTCGAGGAATGAACTGTGAAAGCGTGGATCCTGTTGATGCTGGCCCTGACCTTGCCGATGGCAGCCCAGGCCGAAGAGGCCAAAGAGGGCGAGGCGCCGAAGGTCAGCTATATCAGCCTGAGCCCGCCGTTCGTGGGCAATTACGGCCTGGATGGCACCGCCAAGCTCAAGGTCTACAAAGCCGACATTGCACTGCGCGTGACGGGTGATGAGGCGGCGAAGTTGGTCAAGGCCAACGACCCGTTGATTCGCAACCAACTGGTGGCGCTGTTTACCCAGCAGACCAACGAGACCATGAGCAGTGTGGAAGGCAAGGAAAAGCTGCGTCAGGAAGCGTTGAAGCAAACGCAGCAGGTGATGAATGATGAAACCGGCAAGCCAGTGGTAGAAGACCTGCTGTTCAACAACCTGATCATCCAGTAAGTCGCTGCGCGACTATCGCGGGCAAGCCCGCTCCCAGAGGGGTTCGCATTTCCAGTGTGGGAGCGGGCTTGCCCGCGAAGAGGCCCTGACAGGCACCGCAAGAAGCCAGTTTCAATTAAAGCAACTGGAGGACCGCTGCCCACTGCTCCGGTGTGACCGCCATGACCGAAAGCCGACTGCCCTTTTGCACCAGCGGCATTTCAGCCAGTGCAGTTTGCTGTTTTAGATAGCCGAGCCCCAGCACCTTGGAGAAGGTTTGCACATGTGCGACATCGATCGCGCTCCACGGGTTTTTCTCCGGGGTGGCCTTGGCGTCGAAATAGTGGCTTTCTGGTTCCAGCGCAGTGGGGTCCGGATAGGCGGCCCGGATGATTTTGCCGATGCCGGCAATCCCTGGCTCCGGGCAACTGGAGTGATAGAAAAAAAACTCGTCGCCCACGGCCATGGCGCGCAAAAAGTTGCGCGCCTGATAGTTGCGTACCCCGTCCCAGCGCGCTTCGCCGAGCTTTTCCAGGCCGTTGATGGAGAGTTCGTCGGGCTCGGATTTCATCAGCCAGTAGGCCATGGTTGGGCTCCTGAAAAAGGCATTGGGTAAGTTGTCGGGCAATTGCATGACAAACCGACAGTCGGTTGGCGTCAAGGTTTGCGTGTTGGTTCACGTTACCGCAGAATGCGCGCTTTTAAGCTTGACGCAGCTGCAACGGACTACTTTGGAACGTTGTTGTCATCGTGTACGAGGTGCCTGAAAGGGGGGCAATCGATGCAACGTAAGCCGGATTTACTATGGATTTTGGTTATTTTGTTTGGTCTGGGCGTCGTGACCACCGGTTATGCCCAGAGCCTGTGGTCGAACAAGACCGATGCACCGGTTGAACTGGCTCAGCAGCAGCCGCAACCGTTCAAGCGTTAACTCAAGCATTCACCAAGGCGCCGCTGTTTCCAGCGGCGTTTGTGCGACATACCACTGCTTATCAGTCACCGTCCCCGCCAACGGCACATCCCAGCTTGCCTGCGCCAGGCGTTCGACTTTCTGGCATTCATGGGCCAGCCCCAGCAGCGTTGGCTTGCGCCAGCTCTGGCGGCGGGCAAGATAGGCCAGGCTGCGATCGTAGAACCCGCCGCCCATGCCCAGGCGCCCACCCACATCATCGAACCCCACCAACGGCAACAACACCAGGTCCAGCGCCCAGACTTGGCGCTGGTGATGGGCATTGACCCGTGGCTCAAGGATGCGAAAGCGGTTGGGCAACAACCTATCCCCAGGGCGTACGCGCTGGAACACCATCTTGGTGCGCGGCCAGGCGCTGAGCACCGGCAGGTAAGTGGCTTTGCCGCGACGCTGGGCCGCACGCAGCAGCAGGCGCGGATCGATTTCACCGTCCGTGGGCAGATATAAAGAGATATGTTTGGCCCGGCGAAACAGCGGGTGCTGTGCCAGTTGCCGGTACAGACCCTGAGCGGCCTGGCGCTGCTC
This sequence comes from Pseudomonas sp. FSL W5-0203, assembly GCF_001896155.1. Classification (NCBI taxonomy): domain Bacteria; kingdom Pseudomonadati; phylum Pseudomonadota; class Gammaproteobacteria; order Pseudomonadales; family Pseudomonadaceae; genus Pseudomonas; species Pseudomonas sp. FSL W5-0203. The sequence goes on along the minus strand of NZ_MPOR01000002.1, from coordinate 298,870 downwards.
GCTTGGCGTGAGCGCGCGGCGGGCCTTGCGCAACATGCGTCGAAGTTGCGGACGGGAAAGCGGCGCAGGTTCGGTCATGATTTTTCGGCTCATAAAACAATGCCAGTCCGGGGACTGGCATTGAGTTTGGGAATTCAGGCTCCCCGACAGAGCCGCTGTCGACTTAGCCCTTGAACCCGAAAGTTCAAGGTGGAAGAAGCAGTAGGCTTTAAGGCTTTCCGTCTAGCGGACATGCACACCAGCCCAACGTGCAACTTCCAGGGTAGTGCGAATCGGCTCAGGGACATCGCCGACTGGCAAACACGCCAGGGAGTGGGGCGAGTATACCTTAAACCTGCTCGGCAATCAGCCCTTGGGTGTGTCTGAATCGGTGGAAAGCACCAGATCCACGCGATCGAGCAGGTCACGCACCTGCTCGCGCGTCGAGCCGCTGGCCTGTACGTCAGGGCGCTCCTGCTTATGCAGCAGGTCATGGGTGATATTCAGCGCGGCCATCACGGCGATGCGGTCGGCGCCGATCACTTTGCCGCTGCTGCGGATTTCGCGCATCTTGCCGTCCAGGTAGCGGGCAGCGCTCACCAGGTTGCTGCGTTCTTCCTGGGGGCAGATGATCGAATACTCTTTGTCGAGGATCTGCACGGTAACGCTATTGCTTGAACTCATGAGTCTTGCTCCAGGGCCTTCAGGCGCGAAATCATCGATTCGACCTTACGCCGGGCGATTTCGTTTTTTTCAATGAGGTGAGCGCGTTCCTCGCGCCAGGTCTTTTCCTGAGCTAATAGGAGTCCGTTTTGACTCTTAAGTTGCTCGACCCGATCAATTAGCAGTTCGAGTCTGGCCATCAGCGCTTGCAGGTCGGTGTCTTCCATTGGGTTCCACTGGATTTGTCTGATGAATGGCAACTGCAGGATAAACGATCTGACGCCCTCGATAGTCTTGGTGCGTCTGCCGGTGCTAGGATACAGCGCTCCATTCTAGACATTGCGCCGTCTGGCGCCTAGCTCACCATGCCCATTCAGAACTCCCCGTACGATGCTTTTTCCAAACTGCTGAGCGCCAGCGGCCATCCATGCTCGCCTGCTGAACTGCACGGCGTGCTGTTGGGCCGCAGTTGCACCGGTGTCGGCTTTGATGCCGACAACTGGCTGGCCGATGTGGCCGAGCTGCTGGAAACCGAACCCACCGACAATGTGCGCAACGCATTGATCGGCCTGCAAGAAATGGTCAAGGGCGAACTGACCGGTGATGACGTCACCGTGGTCCTGCTGCTGCCCACCGACGACGCCCCGCTGGCCGATCGCGCTGCCGCGCTGGGCCAATGGTGCCAGGGTTTCCTCCACGGTTTCGGCGTGAATGCCGGCGGCCTGGAGCTGAGCACCGACGCCAAGGAAGTGCTGCAGGACCTGGCGGCCATCTCCCAGGTGCAAGATGCCCTGGAAGAATCCGAAGACGGCGAAGGCGACTACATGGAAGTCATGGAGTACCTGCGCGTCGCGCCGCTGCTGCTGTTCACCGAGACCCGCAAGTCCGCTGAGCCCGCTGCTCCCAAGCCGTCGTTGCACTGAGAAAGGACACCCATCTGCCCATGATCCATATCCCCAAAGCGGAATACACCCGGCGCCGCAAAGCGCTCATGGCGCAGATGGAACCCAACAGCATCGCGATCCTGCCGGCCGCCGCCGTGGCCATCCGCAACCGCGATGTCGAGCATGTTTACCGCCAGGACAGCGATTTTCAGTACCTGAGCGGTTTCCCCGAGCCCGAAGCGGTGATCGTGCTGATGCCCGGTCGCCAGCACGGCGAGTACGTGCTGTTCTGCCGCGAGCGCAATGCCGAGCGCGAATTGTGGGACGGCCTGCGTGCGGGCACCGAGGGCGCGATTCGTGACTTTGGCGCGGATGACGCCTTCCCCATTACCGATATCGACGACATCCTGCCCGGCCTGATCGAAGGTCGCGACCGCGTGTACTCGGCCATGGGCAGCAATGCCGAGTTCGATCGGCACGTGATGGAGTGGATCAACGTGATCCGTTCCAAAGCACACCTGGGCGCCCAGCCGCCGAACGAATTCGTTGCCCTGGATCATTTGCTCCACGATATGCGCCTGTATAAATCGGCGGCAGAAGTGAAGGTGATGCGCGAGGCGGCGCGAATTTCCTGTGCGGCCCATGTGCGGGCGATGCAGGCCAGTCGTGCCGGCCTGCATGAGTTCAGCCTGGAAGCCGAGCTGGATTACGAGTTTCGCAAAGGCGGCGCGAAGATGCCGGCCTATGGCTCCATCGTCGCTGCTGGGCGCAACAGCTGCATCCTGCATTACCAGCAGAATGACGCGGTGCTCAAGGACGGCGACCTGGTGCTGATCGACGCCGGGTGTGAGATCGATTGCTACGCCAGCGATATCACCCGTACCTGGCCGGTCAACGGCAAGTTTTCGCCCGAGCAAAAGGCGATCTACGAGATTGTGCTGGCCTCCCAGGAAGCCGCCTTCAAGCAGATCGCGCCGAACAAACATTGGAACCAGGCCCACGAGGCGACCGTGCAGGTCATCACCGCCGGCCTGGTGAAGCTGGGGTTGTTGCAAGGTGACGTTGACGAACTGATCGCCAGCGAAGCCTACCGCGCCTTCTACATGCACCGTGCCGGCCACTGGCTGGGCATGGATGTGCATGATGTGGGCGAGTACAAAGTGGGCGGTGAATGGCGCGTGCTGGAAGTGGGCATGGCCTTGACCGTGGAGCCGGGTATCTATATTTCCCCGGACAACCAGACTGTGGCAAAGAAATGGCGTGGCATTGGCGTGCGCATCGAGGACGACGTGGTAGTGACCAAGCAAGGCTGTGAAATCCTGACCGGCGGTGTGCCCAAGACCGTTGCCGAGATCGAAGCGTTGATGGCGGCTGCCCGATGAGCCGGGTCAACCTGGCGATTGTCGGCGGCGGCCTGGTGGGGGCCAGCCTGGCCCTGGCATTGCAAGCCGGGGCCAAGGCTCGGGGTTGGAAGATCGTACTGATCGAACCCTTTGCACCGGGCGACAGCTACCAGCCGAGCTACGATGCGCGATCTTCCGCGCTGTCGTTTGGCGCGCGCCAGATTTACCAGCGTCTGGGCCTGTGGCAGGCCATTTCCCGACGGGCGGAGCCGATCAAGCAGATCCATGTATCGGACCGTGGGCGCTTCTCCACCGCGCGTTTGTCCGCGATGGAGGAGGGCGTGCCAGCCCTGGGTTATGTGGTGGAAAACGCCTGGCTCGGCCAATGCCTGTGGCAAGGCTTGGACAAGGACGTGGTGAGCTGGCGTTGCCCGGCAGAAGTCACGCGCATGGAGCCTCTGCCCGATGGCTATCGCCTGACCCTCAACGATGAAACCGTGCTGGAATGCGACCTTGCGGTACTGGCCGATGGCGGCCGTTCCGGCTTGCGTGAGCAGCTGGGCATCGGCGTGAAAACCCGGCCCTACAACCAGAGCGCGCTGATCGCCAACATCACGCCGAGCGAAGCGCACAATGGCGAGGCGTTCGAGCGCTTTACCGATGAAGGCCCCATGGCCTTGCTGCCGCTGCCGGACAACCGTTGCGCGCTGGTCTGGACCCGCATCGGCATGGACGCCCAGCGCTTGGCCAGCCTCGACGAGCGTAGCTTCCTGAGCGAACTTCAGGGTGTGTTCGGGTATCGCCTGGGCACCCTCAAGCAAGTGGGCGCCCGCCACCTGTACCCGTTGACCCTGGTGGAAGCCGAAGAGCAAGTGCGTTCGCACCTGGTGGTCCTCGGCAATGCCGCCCACAGCCTGCACCCGATTGCCGGGCAGGGGTTCAACCTGTCCCTGCGCGATGCCAATGCCTTGGCCGAAGCCCTGCTGGCCGGGCCTGCTGTGCCGGGTGACCTGGCGACCTTGCAAGGCTATCGCGAGCGCCAGCGCCTGGACCAGCAACTCACCGTAGGCTTCTCCGACCAGGTCACGCGCCTGTTTGGCAGTGCCCAACCGTTGATGGCGCTGGGCCGCAATATGGGCTTGCTTGGCCTCGACCTGTTACCACCGGCCAAACGCTGGTTCGCCCGTCAGGCCATGGGCCTGGGTACGCGTTCCGATGCGTAAGTGGCTAACCCAACGCGTGGGCAAGGCGCGGCTGTTGCGCTGGTTCCTCACCCTGTACCCGCCGTACCTCGGCGCCGGGGTGCGGGTGCAGGCATTGAGTGCCGATTTCCGACATGCCAAGGTGCGCATGGGCCTGGGTTGGTACAACCGCAATTACGTCGGTACGCAATTTGGCGGCAGCCTGTATTCGATGGTCGATCCGTTCTACATGTTGCTGTTGATGGAGAATCTGGGGCGCGACTACATTGTGTGGGACAAGGCCGCGAGTATCGACTTCATCTCGCCGGGCAAAGGCCCGGTGTATGCCGAATTCTCCATCGACGACGCTTTGCTCGATCAGATCCGGCGCCAGACTGAAGGTGGCGAGAAATATCTGCCCCACCTCAAAGTCGAGATTCATGACGGCTCCGGCACTCTGGTGGCGCGGGTCGACAAAACCCTTTATGTGCGGCGCAAGCCGCCAGCGAGACAGGCTTGAATATGGACATGCGCGCAGATGTGCTGATTGTCGGGGCCGGAATGGTCGGAAGCGCCCTGGCGCTGGCGTTGCAGGGCAGTGGCTTGCAAGTACTGCTGCTCGACGGCAGCCCGTTGAGCGTCAAGCCATTTGACCCGGCTGCGGCGTTTGAACCGCGGGTGAGCGCGTTGTCGGCGGCCAGCCAGCGCATTCTTGAGCGCCTGGGCGTGTGGGACGGTATCGTAGAGCGGCGTGCCAGCCCCTATGGCGAAATGCAGGTATGGGACGGCAGCGGCACCGGGCAGATCCACTTCTCGGCGGCCAGTGTGCATGCCGAGGTGCTTGGGCATATCGTCGAGAACCGCGTGGTGCAGGATGCCTTGCTCGATCGCCTGCATGACTGCGACCTCGGCCTGCTGGCCAGTGCGCGCCTGGAACAGATGCGCCGCTCCGGCGATGACTGGTTGCTGACCCTGGCCGGCGGCCGCAAGCTGCGCGCGCCGCTGGTGGTGGCTGCCGACGGTGCCAACTCCGCCGTACGCCGCCTGACCGGTACACCTACCCGTGAATGGGATTACCTGCATAACGCCATCGTCACCAGCGTGCGCAGCAGTCAGCCGCACCAGCGCACCGCGTGGCAACGCTTCACCGACACCGGTCCGCTGGCGTTCCTGCCGCTGGTGCGCGATGGGCAGGAAGACTGGTGTTCGATAGTCTGGTCGACCACGCCCGCCGAATCCGAGCGCTTGATGGCGCTGGATGAAGAAGGCTTCTGCCGTGAGCTGGAGCGTGCTTTCGAGGGGCGCCTGGGCACCGTGCTCAGTGCTGACCCGCGTGTGTGCGTACCGTTGCGCCAGCGCCATGCCAAACGCTATGTGGCCGAAGGCCTGGCACTGATCGGCGACGCCGCTCACGTCATCCACCCGTTGGCGGGGCAGGGCGTCAACCTGGGTTTGCTCGATGCAGCCGTGCTGGCCGAAGTGCTGTTGGCGGCGACCGAGCGCGGCGAGCGCCTGGCCGATGTGAAAGTGCTGAGCCGTTACGAGCGGCGCCGCATGCCCCATAACCTGGCGCTGATGGCGGCGATGGAAGGCTTTGAGCGCTTGTTCCAGGCCGATCAACTGCCGCTGCGCTGGTTGCGCAACGCGGGTTTGAAAATCGTCGACCAGATGCCCGAAGCCAAAGCCGTGTTTGTGCGCCAGGCACTCGGATTGACTGGCGATCTCCCCGAACTCGCCAAACCCTGAACTGACAATACAACCCTCTGTGGGAGCCGGGCTTGCCCGCGATGAGGCCGTCAGCTCCGGCGCATATTCTGGCTGTGCAACATCTGGTAACGCCTCCACCAAGCGTTACCAAATGTGAGTCCTTATCATTTGCCCTCCATTTGCAAATGAGAGACCGCACCCATGTTGGCACCCAAGCGCCTCCTGACTGCCCTGGCACTCACCCTGATCGGCAGCACCACCGTGCAGGCGGCCGACGAAGTCGTGGTCTACTCCTCGCGTATCGACGAACTGATCAAGCCTGTGTTCGACGCCTACACCAAAAAGACCGGCGTACAGGTCAAGTTCATCACCGACAAGGAAGCCCCGTTGATGCAGCGCATCAAGGCCGAGGGCGAGAACGCCACCGCCGACCTGCTGCTCACCGTTGACGCCGGCAACCTCTGGCAGGCCGAGCAGATGGGCATCCTGCAACCGTTCACCTCTCCTGTGATCGACAAGAATATTCCTCTGCAATACCGCTCATCGGCCCACGCCTGGACCGGTTTGAGCCTGCGGGCGCGAACGATCGCCTATTCCACCGACCGGGTAAAACCGGGCGACCTGACCACCTACGAAGCCCTGGCCGACAAGCAGTGGGAAGGCCGCCTGTGCCTGCGCACGGCGAAAAAAGTTTACAACCAGTCGCTGACCGCCACGTTGATCGAGACCCATGGCGCGGCCAAGACCGAAGAAATCATCAAGGGTTGGGTGAATAACCTCTCCACCGACGTGTTCTCCGATGACATCGCTGTGCTGGAGGCCATCAACGCCGGGCAGTGCGACGTGGGTATCGTCAACACCTATTACTACGGTCGCCTGCACAAGCAGAAGCCAGACCTGGCAGTGAAGTTGTTCTGGCCGAACCAGGGCGACCGCGGCGTGCATGTGAACCTCTCCGGCATCGGCCTGACCCAGCACGCACCACACCCGGAAGCGGCCAAGGCGCTGGTGGAGTGGATGACCACGCCTGAGGCGCAGAAGATCTTCGCCGACGTCAACCAGGAGTTCCCGGCCAACCCGGCGGTACCGCCATCGGCGGAAGTGGCGACCTGGGGCAAGTTCGTGGCCGATACCTTGCCAGTGGAAGTGGCAGGCAAGCGCCAGGCCGAAGCGATTCGCCTGATGGATCGTGCTGGCTGGAACTGAAGCTGCGCCGCTCGACTGTGGGAGCTGGCTTGCCCGCGATTGCATCACGTCGGTATCACTGATACACCGGGGTGCTTGTATCGCAGGCAAGCCAGCTCCCACATTGGTTAGTGGCCGCTTCAACATCTTTATTTTTCTGAGAGCTTTTCCTTGGCCCACCCCGCCCAACGTCGCTGGTACCTGCCGGTTTTCAGCGTCGCCGCCCTGGTGCTGTTGCCGCTGAGCGTGCTGCTGCTGTCCTGGCAAAGCATCGACCCGCAGATCTGGTCGCACCTCTGGGACACTCAGATGCCCCGCTTGCTGGGCAACACCTTGACCCTGGTGCTCGGTGTCGGCCTGGGCGTGACGCTGCTGGGCGTCAGTCTGGCCTGGCTGACCAGCCTGTGCGAGTTCCCGGGGCGGCGCTGGCTCGACTGGGCATTGATGTTGCCCTTTGCAATCCCTGCCTATGTGCTGGCCTTCGTGTTTGTGGGCCTGCTGGATTTCGCCGGCCCGGTGCAAACCCTGCTGCGCGAGTGGTTCGGCACCGGGTTGCGCTTGCCGCGGGTACGCTCTACCAGCGGCGTGGTCATCGTGTTGGTGCTGGTGTTCTATCCCTATGTCTACCTGCTGGCGCGCAGCGCGTTCCTGGCTCAGGGCAAAGGCTTGATGGAAGCGGCGCGGGTGCTAGGGCAATCGCCATGGCAAGCGTTCTGGCGTGTGGCATTGCCAATGGCGCGGCCAGCGATTGGTGCCGGTGTGGCCTTGGCGTTGATGGAGACACTCGCGGATTTTGGCGCGGTCTCGGTATTCAATTTCGACACCTTCACCACCGCTATCTATAAAACCTGGTACGGCTTTTTCAGCCTGTCCAGTGCCGCGCAACTGGCGAGTCTGCTGCTGCTGGTAGTGATGTTGGTGCTGTATGGCGAGCGACGTGCGCGCGGGGCCAGTCGACCGAGCAATGAGCGCCCGCGGGGCAAGGCGTTGTACCACTTGCGCGGGTTCAAAGCCGTGGCGGCCAGTGCGTGGTGCAGCCTGGTCTTCGCCTGTGCGTTCGTGATTCCGATGCTGCAACTGGTGGCGTGGTTCTGGCAGCGTGGCCGCTTCGACCTGGATGAACGTTACACCGGGCTGATCGTGCATACCCTCTACCTGGGCGGTATCGCAGCCCTGATCACCGTCAGCGTCGCGCTGATACTGGCCTTTGCCAACCGTCTGGCGCCCACCCGGGCGATTCGCTCCGGTATCAGCCTGGCCAATGTCGGCTATGCCTTGCCAGGCTCGGTGCTGGCGGTGTCGATCATGCTGGCGTTCAGTTACCTGGACCGCGAGTTGGTGGTGCCGCTCTCCGGATGGCTGGGCGGGGCGGGCAAGCCTTTGCTGCTGGGCAGCCTGTCGGCACTGGTGCTGGCGTATCTGGTGCGGTTCCTGGCGGTGGCCTACGGGCCGCTGGAAAACAGCCTGGCGCGAATCCGTCCGTCTTTGCCCGAAGCGGCACGCAGCCTTGGGGTGAGTGGCCCACGACTGTTTTGCAAAGTGTATCTGCCGTTATTGCTGCCGGGCACGTTGAGCGCAGCGCTGCTGGTGTTTGTAGATGTGCTCAAGGAAATGCCGGCCACCTTGCTGATGCGCCCGTTTGGCTGGGACACCCTGGCGGTCCGCATCTTTGAAATGACCAGTGAAGGCGAATGGGCACGGGCGTCTTTGCCGGCGCTGACCCTTGTGCTGGTCGGCTTGTTGCCGGTCATCGGGCTGATTCGTCGCTCGGCTCGGCAAATCGGTTAGGTGCCAGTCCTACGGCTTGAGGCTACAATGCGCGGCATTCGGTGCGCTCCGTCTTTCGGATCGACCTGCTGTATGTGGCTGCGGGCCTTGTAGTACAAGGTGTTCGGCGCACGTGGCAGCTCTGCGCGCCTTCGCCAAGCCCGGAAGGAGAAACCCATGGGACAGCGTACGCCTCTGTATGACCTGCATCTCGCCCTCGGCGCGAAAATGGTCGATTTTGGCGGTTGGGATATGCCTTTGCATTACGGCTCGCAAGTTGAAGAACACCACCAGGTGCGACGCGACTGCGGGGTCTTCGATGTATCTCATATGACCGTGATCGATGTCACCGGCCCCCAGGCCAAGGAATGGCTCCAGTACCTGCTGGCCAATGATGTCGACCGACTGCACGGCTGTGGCCGTGCGTTATACAGCGCCATGCTCAACGAGCAGGGCGGGGTGGTGGACGACATGATCGTCTACCGCACCGAAACCGGTTACCGCCTGGTGGTCAACGCCGCCACGCGCGATCAGGACATGGCCTGGATGCAGGCGCAACTGGGCAGCTACTCAGTGCAACTGCATGAGCGCTCCGAGTTGGCCATGCTCGCCATCCAAGGCCCCCACGCCCGGCAGAAAATCGCCGAACTGGTGACCCAGTCCCGTGGCATCCTGATCCATCAGCTCAAACCGTTCGAAGGCCGGGCCGATGGCGACTGGTATATCGCCCGCACCGGCTATACCGGCGAAGACGGCCTCGAAATCGTGCTGCCGGCCGATCAGGCACCGGGCTTTTTCAACGACCTGGTGGGCGCTGGCATTTCCCCCATCGGCCTCGGTGCGCGCGATACCTTGCGCCTGGAGGCCGGCATGAACCTGTATGGCCAGGATATTCACCAGGCCGTCTCGCCGCTGGCGGCCAACATGGCCTGGAGCATCGCCTGGGAACCTGTCGAGCGTAACTTCATTGGCCGCGCTGCGCTGGAAGCAGAAAAAGCAGCCGGCGTGCAGTTCAAACTGGTGGGGCTCGTCCTTGAAGAGCGTGGTGTGCTGCGTGCTCACCAAGTGGTTCGTATCGCCAATGTTGGCGAAGGAGAGATCACCAGTGGTAGTTTCTCGCCTACGCTAAGCAAATCCATTGCGCTGGCGCGTGTGCCGACGGCGACTGCCGACCGGGCCGAAGTGGAAATCCGCGGCAAGTGGTATCCGGTTCGAGTGGTCAAGCCGACCTTCGTGCGTCATGGCAAAACCCTGATCTAACCAATTCCGGCAGGCCAATGGCCGCTGACATTTCATCTTGAGGACACAGACTATGAGCAATATCCCTGCCGACCTGCGTTTTGCCGAAAGTCACGAATGGGCCCGTCTGGAAGCTGACGGCACCGTGACCGTCGGGATCTCCGACCATGCACAGGAAGCTTTGGGTGATGTGGTGTTTGTTGAGTTGGCGGAAGTGGGTGCCAATTTTGAAGCGCAAGGCCAGGCGGGTGTGGTTGAGTCGGTGAAAGCAGCCTCGGATATCTACTCGCCGGTTGCCGGCGAAGTGATTGCTGTCAACGAAGAGCTGAGTGGCAGCCCTGAGCTGCTGAACTCTGACCCGTACGGCGCCTGGATCTTCAAGCTCAAGCCAAGCGACAAGGCCGAGCTGGACAAACTGCTGGATGCCGCCGGCTACAAAGCCGCGATCGGCGAATAAACGCAACAGCTGCAACAGCACACCTCAATGTGGGAGCTGGCTTGCCTGCGATTGGATCACCCGGGTATCACCGATACACCGAGGTGCCAGCATCGCAGGCAAGCCAGCTCCCACAGTTGATTTGTTGTGATCAGTCTTTTTTCAGTACGGCTTTAACCGCCGCTACAGCCCGCTCCACATCCGCCTCTGTCATCGCCGTGAACATCGGCAACGACACGATCAAACGCCCAACACGTTCGGCCACCGGGAACATGCCTTCCTTGAAACCCTGTGCCCGATAGAGGCTCAGCAGGTGGATCGGCGGGTAGTGATAGCCGATACCCACGCCGTGGGCCTGCATCTGCTCCATGAACGTCGCACGGGCTGGCAGGCCATCCTGGCGCTCCGGCAATACCAGTTGGAACAGGTGCCAGTTGCTGTTTTCGAAGTCGGCCGGCGGCAGTTGCGCGCCGTATTGGGCTTCGAAATTGCTGCCGAAGCATTTGAAGTAGTGCCGTGCCAGGTTCTGACGATGGGCGGTGATTTTCTCGATGTGCGCAAATTGCCCCAGGCCGATGGCGGCGGCAATGTCGGTCATGTTGAACTTGCCACCCAGCACATCCACATCCAGGCCATCGAAGCCGCTGCGGTTGACGCCTTGCAGGCGGTACTTCTCTGCCAGACGGGCCTCCTCGGCATTGTTCAACACCAGGCAGCCGCCTTCGGACGACGTAATGTTCTTGTTCGCCTGGAAGCTGAAGGACACGAAGTCGCCAGTTGCGCCGATGCGTTCTCCATCCCAGCTGGACCCCAGGGCCTGGGCAGCATCTTCGACAATGCGCAGGTTGTACTTGTTGGCCAGCGCGTAGAGCATCGGCATATCCAGGGGCAAGCCGGCCAGGTACACCGGGATGATCGCCTTGGTGCGCGGAGTAATGGCGGCTTCCACCTGGGCCAGGTCGATATTGCGCGTCACCGGGTCGATGTCGGCGAAGACGGGAGTGGCGCCCACTTCGAGAATCACGTTGGCCGTGGCAACCCAGGAGATTGGTGTGGTGATGACTTCATCCCCAGGCCCGATCCCGGCGATGCGCAAGGCGATCTCCATGGTGCAGGTGCCCGAGTTGAAGGTGCGCACCGGACGTCCGCCAAAATAGTCAGACAACTGTGCTTCGAACGCCTGCACCTTTGGCCCGCTGGTGATCCAGCCGGAACGCAGAACATCGCCGACCGCCGCGATGGTGGCTTCATCAATGGTCGGTTTGGAAAACGGCAGGAAGGGCTGTTGGCTCATGACGAAGAAGGCATCCGTTTCAGGTAGGCAATGAAAAATAGACGTGTCAGTAGGGCATGGTTGCATGCTGAGACTGAATATAGCCTGTCATCCATGAACGATTCGTCATGCAGCAGGCAAAAAAATGCCGCTTGAAAAAGCGGCATTTTTTATGAGGGCAGTTGTTACTCGGTTACAGCATTCTTCGCCAGGATGGCGTTAGCCAGTTCCATGTCGGTGGCTTGGAGGCCAGGGTTGTCGGCGCGGACCTTCTGCATGGCCGCTTCCAGGTACGGGCCGCGAATGCCGCCGTCGCTGGCGACGAAGCTGCCTGCGTCGTCCTGGGCGGCGACCACCAGCTTGTGGTCCTTGAACGTCAGGTAAGTCGAGCCAGTGGTGGCGCCCGACGAGATGACATTACGCCAGAAGCTATCGGCCATGGCTGAGCCGACAGGTAGGGAAAGCACAGCGAGGGTTGCGACAGCATATTTGAGACGCATGATGGGTGACTCCGGTGGGTTATCTGTACGTTTTGATTGTAGTTAACCCGATCCAGTTCCATCACTGACTAAACAGTTTCAACCTTTAAAATCACCCCATCCTGCCCAACCACGCGGACTTGAGCGCCCACGGGGGCGTCTGCACCGGTGACCATCCACACGCCATCGCCGACTTTGACCTTGCCGCGGCCATCCACTATGGCTTGATGCACCACGAAAGTGCGCCCGACCAACTCTGAACCGCGCTCGTTCAACCCCGGTTGATCGCTGGCCTTGGCACTGCTGCGTTGGCGTTTCCACCAGTACACGGCGGTCAGTATCGACAACACCGCAAACAGCAGCAGTTGCCATTCCAGCCCCAGCGGCGGGAACAGGAACTTGATCACGCCCACGGCTGCGGCGGCGATGCCCATCCAGAGCAGGTAGCCTCCGGCACCGAACACCTCGAGAATCAACAGCACGGTGCCCAGGGCTAACCAGTCCCAAAACGACAAATGCAGCAAAAAGTCCCACATGGTGTTGGCCTCAGCCTTTCTGGTTGCCGAAGGTTGCCTTGACGATTTCGCCGATACCGCCCACGGCGCCAATCACCTGGCTGGCTTCCAGCGGCATCAGGATGACCTTGCTGTTGTTGGCCGAGGCGAGTTTGCCCAGGGCGTCGATGTATTTTTGCGCGACGAAGTAGTTCACCGCCTGCACGTTGCCCGACGCAATGGCTTCGGACACCACTTGTGTCGCCCGCGCTTCGGCTTCGGCCTGGCGCTCGCGGGCCTCGGATTCCAGGAACGCTGCCTGGCGGCTGCCTTCGGCTTCAAGGATTTGCGCCTGCTTTTTGCCTTCCGCTGTCAGGATCGCCGACGCCCGCAGGCCTTCGGCTTCGAGGATCTGTGCGCGCTTGATCCGTTCGGCTTTCATTTGGCCGGACATGGCGGCCATCAGGTCGGCAGGCGGGCTGATATCCTTGATCTCGATACGGGTGATCTTGATGCCCCATGGCGCAGTGGCTTCATCCACGGTGCGCAGGAGTTTTTCGTTGATGCCGTCGCGCTGGCTCAGCATGGCGTCCAGTTCCATGGAGCCGAGTACGGTACGGATATTGGTCTGCAGCAGGTTGCGGATAGCATGTTCGAGGTTGTTGACCTCATAGGCGGCCTGGGCGGTGTTGACCACCTGGAAGAAGCACACGGCATCGATCTGCACGGTGGCATTGTCGGCGGTGATGACTTCTTGAGGCGGGATATCCAGCACGCTTTCCATCACGTTGATCTTGCGACCGATGCGGTCCATGACCGGGATGATGATATTCAGGCCGGGCTTGAGGGTGTTGGTGTAGCGGCCGAAACGCTCGACAGTCCATTGGTAGCCCTGGGGCACCACTTTGAACCCCATGAACAGAATGGCGATGGCCAAGCCCACGAAAAGAAGCAGTACGGTTCCGATCTGCATAGCGATTCCCTATCTGAAGGTGTCAGTGAATGACATTAGGCCGATTGTAACGGTCTGGTCACGGATAAGGACGGTTTCATGGCCCAACAAACAAAGGATTTGTTTCTGAATCCCCTGGCGTGACCCGCAACACCTCCGTCATCGTGGTCAGCCCGGCCTTCACTTTCTCGATGCCGGCCATGCGCAGGCTGCTCATGCCCTGCGCCAGTGCCCCACGGCGCAGGGCTTGTACGTCCGCGCCTGGAGTGACCAGCGCCTGGAGTGCCGGGCCCATGAGCATGATTTCATACAGTCCGGCCCGGCCTCGATAACCGCTGTCACGGCAGTGTGCACAGCCGACAGCTTCGTAGCCGCCATCGTCCTCCAGGCCCGCGGGGTGCTTGCAGTGGCTGCACAGAAGCCGCACCAGGCGCTGCGCCATCACACCTATGAGCGTGGCTTTGATCAAATAGTGAGCAACGCCCAGTTCCTGCAGGCGGCTGATGGCACTGGGTGCATCGTTGGTGTGCAGGGTCGAGAGCACCAGGTGCCCGGTCAGCGCGGCCTGGATAGCCATCTCTGCGGTTTCCTGGTCGCGGATTTCGCCGATCATGATGATGTCCGGGTCTTGGCGCAGCAGGGCGCGGATGCCGCTGGCGAACGTGAGGTCGATGTTGTGCTGGACCTGCATCTGGTTGAAGGCCGGCTCGACCATTTCAATCGGGTCTTCCACCGTGCACAGGTTGACCTCGCGGGTCGCCAGTTGCCTGAGGGTGGTGTAGAGGGTGCTGGTCTTGCCTGAGCCGGTCGGGCCTGTGACGAGGATGATGCCGTGGGTGCGTCGCGTCATGGCGTGCCAGCGTTGCTGGTCGGCGCTGGACAAACCCAACTGGTCGAAATCCTTGAGCAGCACCTGTGGGTCGAAAATTCGCATCACCAGTTTTTCGCCGAATGCCGTGGGCAGGGTCGAAAGCCGCAATTCCACTTCGACACCCGCAGGGTTCCTGGTCTTGACGCGGCCATCCTGGGGCTTGCGTTTTTCGGCCACGTTCATTCGCCCCAGGCTTTTCAGGCGGCTGACCACGGCCATGGTGACCTGCGGGGGAAATTGATAGACGTCATGCAGCAGCCCATCAATGCGAAAGCGCACCCGACCCTGGTCGCGGCAGGGCTCGATATGGATGTCGCTGGCTCGTTGGCCAAAGGCGTATTGCAGCAGCCAGTCGACGATGTTGACGATATGCGCGTCGTTGGCGTCCGGCTCCTTGTCGCTGGCGCCGAGGCTGAGCAAGTCGACATTGCCAGGCGCCGTCATTTTTTGATCCGCACCGCTGACGGACTTGGCCAAGCGGTAAAACTCGTTGATACAGCGCTGAATATCCTGAGGGTTGGCAACCACGCGCTTGATCGTGCGTTTGAGTACCTGGGACAGCCCGGCTTCCCAAGTGGTGATATGGGGTTGGGCACTGGCGACCGTCACGCTGTGGGCATCCACCGCGACTGCAAGAATGCCGTGGCGCTGAGCAAAGGCGTGGGACATCAAGGGCACCACGGCCGCCACATCAATCTTCAATGGGTCGATGCGCAGGTAAGGCTGGCCGACCTGCCGGGCCAGCCATTGAATCAAGGTCTCCAGACAAGGGCCCTGGGCTGCGATGCATTCCAAGGGATGCTGGCTGCCGGACGCTGGCGCTACCTTTTGCGCCGCCTGCGCCGTGATCAACCCTTGCTCGACCAGCGCCGGCAACAATTGCTGCAGTTCCAAGAGGTGATCGTGAGCGGCGACGGGCATGCAGGTTTTCCTGGGGCGTGGGGGTAATCCCAGGCTAGCCAGCCGCTGAAGGTCCTGCTGGCGCGTGTGTTGCCGGTTTTTACTGCGCCATCGCCGCCAGCGCTTGAGGCCGCTCGGAATCAGCCGACCACAGCTCCAGGGTGCAGACGCTGATCAGGTTTCGAATCTTTTCACCGATCACCTGGGCGCGGTGCCAGCTCAGGCCGGTCATCACGATATCGATGCTCAGCAGGTCGGCTTCCCGGTTCATGCTGACCTGGGTGGGCGTGAGCAATTGCAGCGCGAAGTAGTTCAGCACCCGGCACAGCACGTCCGGTTCAGCCTCGGCGACGATGCGATAGTGCGCCTGGCAGTGGCTGCTATTGGCGGCCCACGCATCGACGCGGGTGGCGGGGTAGGCGGTTTCGACGGCATGCATGCTGACTCTCCAGTTTAGACTGGAGAAATTTTTACATTCGCCTCGGGAGATTTCTTATCTAAAATAAGCCCGTTTGGCGATAAATCGACCAGAACAATTCAAGATAAGCCTATTCAGGGGTGCGTTTATGCACAGTGAGTTGGACGCCTACGACCGCCGTATCCTGGCCTTGCTGCAAGAGGATGCCTCGCTCTCCAGTGCACAGATTGCCGAACAGGTCGGCCTGTCGCAGTCGCCATGCTGGCGGCGTATTCAGCGGCTCAAGGAGGAGGGGGTGATCCGCGGCCAAGTCACCCTGCTGGACCGCAAGAAAATCGGGCTCAATACGCAGATTTTCGCCGAGGTCAAACTCAACGCCCACGGTCGCTCCAATTTCACTGAGTTCACCGAGGCGATTCGCGGTTTTCCGGAAGTGTTGGAGTGCTACGTGCTGATGGGGGCGGTGGATTTTCTGCTGCGTATCGTCACCTCGGATATCGAGGCGTACGAGCGGTTTTTCTTCGAGAAGTTGTCGATGGTGCCGGGGATCCAGGAGGTCAACTCGATTGTGGCGCTGTCGGAGATCAAGTCCACCACCAGCCTGCCAGTCTTGCGCTGACAGGGAGGGCCTCATCGCGGGCAAGCCCGCTCCCACAGCAAATGTGGGAGCGGGCTTGCCCGCGATAGCGGTATTACAGGCGCAGAAGGGTCTTCCAGGCACGATTCTGATACACCGCAATCGCCTGATGCATACGCGCATCCAGGGATTCATCGGTAATCGGCTGGTTGGCCAGGTGCGCCAGCTTGTTCAGTTCGCCGTACAATCGGTCCAGCTCAGGAATGTCCACCACATGGCGCGCATGGTGCAGCCAGGCCTGGATGCGTTCGATACGCGGCAGTTGCTCGGCCAGATCTTCCGGCTGTTGCTGGTAGCGCTGCAGTTGCAGGGCGACGGCGTCGTCGGCCAGCAGGCGTGGCAGCCAGTTGGTGATTTGCGCAGCGCCCTGGCGGTTGCCACGCACATTACGCTCGGCCGTCCAGGTGCGGGCCAGCAGCCAGCGCGAGAGGTTGAGTGAGAACAGGCCCCAGCGCACGTCTTGCAGCTCTTCGATGAACTGTTCCGGCGCGGCTTTGCGAATGTCTTCATCGTCGTCACCGGCCTGGACCAGCGGGCGCCAGTCTTCCAGCAACGCATCCAGGGCGCTGCGCAGTTCGCTGGTGGATTGGCGCGGCGCGGCCTGACCGAGGCTGCCGATCAGGGCGCGCAACTCGCCGAGGTTCTCGACCCAGTCCTGCAGCAGGCGCCAGTGGCCATTGAAGCGGTATTGCTCAGCCAGGCGCTGGCTGCTGCCCAGCAGGTGCCACAGGATCGCGGCGAAGGCGTCGTCCAATGGCATTTCGGCGTGGATCTGTGGCGCCGGCAGGCTCAGGGAGTAGCTGCTGGCGTCATACAGGCGGTAGCCGCGTTCGGCCTTGCTGATGTCGCACGGCATCAGGGCCAGGGTTGCGGCCAGCTCGGCGGCCAGTTCCAGCAGGGCCGCCGGTTCGCCTTCGCGCAGTTCCAGTTCCAGCTCGCAGATTTCTTCTTTCTGCTTGCCGACCACCACATGGCCCAGGTCCAGGGCGGCTTCGATCACCACCTTGGCCTTGCCACGGCCCCAGGCGATCTCGGCGCGTTCACGCACGAAGTCGGTGGTGAAGATCGGCTTGAGGGTCTTTTTGTCCAGCTCGGCCAGTTGCTCGGGCCAGCACTCGCCATCGAGTTTCTTCACGTCGAGCTTGGCTTTGGGCAGGTCCCAGTTGTATTCGTTGCGTTCCGACAGGCCGGCGACGCTTTGGCCGCGGGTCTTGAGGGTCTGGATGATGTCGTCACCGTCCTTGCGCAGGCGCAGGGCAACCTTGGCCTGGGCCAGGTCACGCTCGGGGGTGTCGAAGTACTGGTTCATCAACTCACGGCGTTCCCAGCCACTTTTGTTGCGTTTTTTCAGTAACGGGTGCTCACGCAGCGCGGCGAGTGTTTCGCGGCTGACGCGTAGCTTGATTTCGGTTTCTTTCTGCATGGCCGGAAAATCCAGGATCGGGAGCGCAGCCGGGGAAAAGTGTGGCTGCCAAGGTCGTGCAGTGTACAGGACTGAGCCCGGCAACGTGCCGCAACGGTTTATTGTGTTGCGCAGATGCCTCTATAGTGAGGTTCATCCGGGAAGTTGGGAGACCGCGCATGCCGTTACCGTCCATGAAAGAGCAGTTCGCCGCCTTGATCGCCGCGCCGTCGGTGAGCTGCACCCAGGCGTCTCTCGACCAGAGCAATCGCCCGGTGATCGACCTGCTCGCCGCTTGGCTGGGCGACCTGGGCTTTGCCATCGATATCCAACCAGTCAGCCCCGGCAAGTTCAACCTGTTGGCCAGTTTCGGCAGCGGCCCCGGTGGCTTGGTGTTGGCGGGGCATAGCGATACCGTGCCGTATGACGCGGCGCTGTGGAAGACCGACCCGCTCAAGCTGACGGAAGTCGATGGTCGCTGGGTAGGGCTGGGCAGTTGTGACATGAAGGGGTTCTTCGCACTGGTTATCGACGCGGTGTTGCCGCTGCTGGACCAACCCTTCAAGCAACCGCTGTTGATCCTGGCCACCTGTGATGAGGAAAGCTCTATGTCCGGTGCCCGTGCGCTGGCCGAGGCGGGGCGCCCATTAGGTCGTGCAGCTGTGATCGGCGAGCCGACCGGGCTCAAGCCTATCCGCTTGCACAAAGGCGTGATGATGGAGCGCATCGACATCCTCGGGCGCAGCGGCCACTCGTCGGACCCCAGCCTGGGCCACAGCGCCCTGGAAGCCATGCATGACGCCATCGGCGAACTGCGCGGCCTGCGCCTGGCCTGGCAGCGCGATTACCGTAACGCGCAATTCAGCGTGCCGCAGCCGACGATGAACTTCGGCTGCATTCACGGCGGCGACAACCCCAATCGCATCTGCGGCCAATGCTCCCTGGAGTTCGACCTGCGACCCCTGCCGGGCATGGACCCCGAGGTGCTGCGCGCCGCGATTCGCCAGAAGCTCGAACCCGTGGCCGAGCGGCATAAGGTCAAGATCGACTACGCGCCGTTGTTCCCCGAAGTCCCCCCCTTTGAGCAGCCCGAAGACGCCGAGCTGGTGCGGGTGGCGGAACGTTTGACCGGTCATCGTGCCGAAGCAGTAGCGTTCGGCACCGAAGCGCCTTATCTTCAGCGCCTCGGTTGCGAAACCCTGGTGCTCGGGCCTGGCGACATTGCCTGCGCTCACCAGCCGGGCGAATACCTTGAAATGTCACGCTTGACGCCTACAGTGCGTCTATTGCGGGAACTGATCGAACACTACTGCCTGAAACCTGCATAAATTTGCCCTTGCCCATTCGTACATAAGGAGAGTGAGCGTGTCGCCAAGCCTGTTCCGACGATAACCATCAGCCGCTGTGCGCTTTCACGATTGATCCTTTATTTGGCTGCTTTTTATTACAGGCCCAGGTGTTATGCCCGAATACGTCAATTGGCTTCGTCACGCTTCGCCCTACATCAACGCCCACCGCGACTGCACCTTTGTGGTCATGCTGCCCGGCGATGGTGTGGACCACCCCAACTTCGGCAATATCGTCCACGACCTGGTGCTGCTTCACAGCCTGGGTGTGCGCCTGGTGCTGGTGCATGGCTCGCGCCCGCAAATCGAAACCCGCCTTCAAGCACGCGGCCTTACCCCGGCTTACCACGAAGGCTTGCGCATCACCGATGCTGCGACGCTGGAGTGTGTGATCGACGCGGTGGGCCATCTGCGTATTGCCATCGAGGCGCGCTTGTCCATGGACATGGCGTCCTCGCCGATGCAGGGCTCGCGCCTGCGCGTGGCCAGCGGCAACCTGGTCACCGCACGGCCAATCGGCGTGCTTGAAGGCGTGGACTACCACCACACCGGCGAAGTGCGCCGGGTCGACCGCAAGGGCATCAACCGCCTGTTGGATGAGCGCTCTATCGTGCTGCTGTCGCCGTTGGGGTATTCGCCCACCGGCGAGATCTTCAACCTGGCCTGCGAAGACGTCGCCACCCGCGCCGCCATCGATCTGGGCGCCGACAAATTGCTGCTGTTCGGCGCCGATCCCGGTCTGATCGATGAGAACGGCCGCCTGGTGCGTGAATTGCGCCCACAACAAGTACCCGCGCACCTGCAACGCCTGGGCAGCAACTATCAAGCCGAACTGCTCGATGCCGCTGCCGAAGCCTGCCGGGGTGGAGTAGGGCGCAGCCATATCGTCAGCTACGCCGAAGATGGCGCCTTGCTTACCGAACTGTTCACCCGCGATGGTGGCGGTACGCTGGTGGCCCAGGAACAATTCGAACTGGTGCGCGAAGCGGCGATTGAAGACGTCGGCGGCTTGCTGGACCTGATCAGCCCGCTGGAAGAGCAGGGCATTCTGGTGCGCCGTTCGCGGGAAGTGCTGGAGCGTGAGATCGAACAGTTCAGCGTGGTCGAGCGCGAAGGCATGATCATCGCCTGCGCGGCGCTGTATCAGATCGCGGATTCGGATGCGGGGGAGTTGGCGTGCCTGGCAGTGAACCCGGAGTACCGCCACGGCGCGCGAGGCGATGTGTTGCTCGAACGCATCCAGACCCGGGCACGCGCCCAGGGCTTGAAAACCCTCTTTGTACTCACCACCCGTACGGCCCACTGGTTCCGCGAACGCGGTTTTGTACCCAGCAGCGTGGACCGCCTGCCGTCGGCGCGGGCGTCGCTGTACAACTATCAGCGCAACTCCAAGATCTTTGAAAAGGCCCTGTAAAAGAGTACGGCTCTGTGTGGGAGCTGGCTTGCCTGCGATAGCGGCGCCTCGGTTTAACTGCAGGACCGAGTTGCTGGCATCGCAGGCAAGCCAGCTCCCACCAAAGACTGTATTTATTGTGGGATGAATTTATCGGTCACATAGGCCGAATAATCCGGCAGCACCGTCTCCACCTTCCCCTGTTCCTTCAGGAACTTCGCCGTCTCCCCAATCGCCTTCGCCGTGCCGCCCTTGAGCAGCGCAGCGGTTTGCTGTGCCTGCGCATCCGGAAACGTCGTACCGGCCAACAGTTCCGGAATGTCGTCGGCATTTGAACCTGTCAATTTGGCGATTTTCTGCACTGGCTCGGAATCCACCGTCCAGCTGTCTTTGTGGGCGGCATAGTCGGCAAAGGCATCCAGGGTAACTTTGGCGAACTTGGCCACTACGTCAGGATGTTTTTGCGCAAAATCCTTGCGCGCCACCCACACCTCAAACGTCGGCGCGCCCCATTGGCCCACCTGCGCCGCGTCTGTCAGGGTTTTTCCGGTCTTGCGGATTTCGCCCAGGGCCGGTGACCACACAAAAGCTCCATCAATATCGCCACGCTTCCAGGCGGCGGCGATTTCGGCCGGTTGCAGGTTCACCACCTTGACTTGTTTGGTGTCCAGCCCCCAGTGTTTCAGCGCGCCGAGCAGGCTGTAATGGGAGGTGGAGACGAAGGGCGTGGCGATGGTTTTGCCGATCAGGTCCTGGGGTTTATCGATGCCACTGCCGTTGCGCACCACCAGGGCTTCAGAAGCGTTGATCTGTGCCGATACGATAAACGCCACAATCGGCAGGTTGCGCGAGGCCGCCGCCGCGAGCGGGCTGGAGCCGAGGTTGCCGATTTGTACATCACCGGAAGCGATGGCCGTGACTACCTCTGGCCCGCTGTTGAAGCGGCGCCAGGCGATGTTTTCGCCGATGGCTTTTTCGTACAGGCCGTCGGCCTGGGGAACCTTGCTGGGATCGATGCCGGTCTGGTAGCCCACCGTCAGGTCGGCGGCGTTGACACCAAAAGAAAGTAATAGCGATACAAAAACTGTAACAAATTGACGGGAGGATGTGCGTTTGGCCATGATGGCGTCGCCTTTTTGATCGTGAGTGACGTATGCAACCGTACGGCAACACTAATCGATCTAAAAAAGCACCAGTAAATACCCTTTAGGAATTAGCTTATGGAGCGGCGCGTCTATCCTGACCGGCCAGCTTCACGGAAAGTCTTATTCCTGGATCGTATGAAAAAGAATGAAATAATTCTTTTTGGGTGTATGAAAAACTCATTACCCTGCAGGGACCAAATCAACTGCGATTAGACGAAGGTAGTAGACACACAAGGTTACGATTGACTTGGTGGTCACTATCTGGCGCTAATCGCGCATCTGTGGATCGAGGGCGTCAGACCCGAGACCAAAGAAATACAAAAATTAGAAATGAGAGGAGCGGTACATGAAGAAGTCCACCTTGGCTGTGGCTGTAACGTTGGGCGCAATCGCTCAGCAAGCAGGCGCTGCCGGTTTCATCGAAGACAGCAAGGCCACACTGGGCCTGCGTAACTTCTACATCAACACCGATAACCGCGAAGGCACGGCCAACCCGAGCAAGAACGAAGAATGGGGCCAAGGCTTCGATCTGCGTTTCATCTCCGGTTACACCCAAGGCACTGTTGGCTTCGGTCTCGACGCTATCGGCCTGTTGGGTGTTCGCCTGGATTCCGGCGGCGGCACCAACGGTGCGACTGCCAGCTCTTACGGCGGCACTATCTTCCCGAGCAAGTCCAATGGCGAAGCCGTTGATAACTACTCGAGCCTGGGCCTGACCGCCAAGGCCAAGATCTCCCAGACCGAACTGAAGCTGGGTACCTTGCAGCCCAAGCTGCCGGTCATCGTCACCAACGATGGTCGTATGCTGCCGCAGACCTTCCAGGGTGGCCAGATCACCTCCAGCGACATCAAGGACCTGACCCTGGTCGCCGGCCAGATCGAAAAAGCCAAGGGCCGTAACTCCAGCAACAACGAAAGCCTGTCCATCTCCGGCGCCAACAGCCGTGGTGTGAACTGGCGTTCGAGCAACAAGTTCTACTACGCCGGTGGCGACTACAAGATCACCAAGGATCTGACCGCCCAGTACTACTACGGCAACCTGGAAGATTTCTACAAGCAACACTTCCTGGGCCTGACCCACAACTGGGCCATTGGTCCAGGCGTGCTGAAGTCTGACCTGCGCTACTTCAACAGCTCCGACGATGGTAACAACGGCAACCAGTCCGCTTACTTCTCGACGGGCAACTACAGCGGCGTGAACTCCGGCCGTGGCAAAGTCGACAACAACCTGTACAGCGGCCTGTTCCTGTACTCGGTTGCCGGCCACACCTTCGGTGGCGGTTACCAGGTCAGCAACGGCAGCAGCGACTTCCCTTGGCTGAACCAGGGTGACGGCTCGTCGGCTTACATCACCACCGACATGCAGATCCAGAAGTTCGCCCGTGCCGGCGAGCGTACCTGGCAAGCTCGCTACTCCTACGACTTCGCCAAAGTCGGCGTGCCTGGCCTGACCGCCGGTGTGGTTTACCTGAAAGGTGATCATATCGACACCGTCGCCAGCAACCGTACCGAGTTCACCGGCCAGTCCGAGTGGGAACGTGACATCACTGTTGCCTACGTCGTACCGGAAGGTCCGCTGAAAAACGTCGGCGTGGCGTGGAAAAACGCTATGTGGCGCAGCGACATCGCCAACGCGCGTAACCAGGACGAAAACCGCTTGATCGTCAGCTACTCGATCCCGCTGTTGTAAGACTGTAAAACCTTGCCCGGCGCAATGCCGGGCAAGGTGTCTTGCTGTTCAAGTCGGGCTCAACCCCCGCAAGCCCTTCCTGAATCCCTCTTTTTTGCAGCGTCTCAAGGCCTTCTCGAACCTTGAAGGCGATGTTGGCCTCAGGCCGTTCCCAAGTCCAATGAACTGATTTTTAATATTCTTTTATCGTCTAGATAAATCGATATTTATTCTTTTTAAATCACAAAAAATCCATGCACAGTGGGCTCCATAAGCACTCATCAGGAGCCACACCATGAGCCTAAGACTGGGCGACATCGCCCCCGACTTCGAACAGGATTCCAGCGCCGGCAAGATTCGCTTCCACGAATGGCTGGGCGACAGCTGGGGAGTGTTGTTTTCCCACCCGGCGGACTTCACGCCGGTGTGCACTACCGAACTGGGTTTCACCGCCAAGCTCAAGGACGAATTCGCCAAGCGTGGGGTCAAGGCCATCGCCCTGTCGGTAGACCCAGTGGACTCGCACCACAAGTGGATCGAAGACATCAACGAGACCCAGAACACCGTGGTCAACTTCCCGATCCTGGCCGACGCCGACCGCAAGGTCTCGGACCTCTACGACCTGATCCACCCGAATGCCAGCGATACCCTCACCGTGCGCTCCTTGTTCGTGATCGACCCGAACAAGAAGATCCGCCTGACCATCACCTACCCGGCCAGTACCGGGCGTAACTTCCATGAAATCCTGCGGGTGATCGACTCGCTGCAACTGACCGACAACCACAAGGTGGCGACGCCGGCCAACTGGCAGGATGGGGATGAAGTGGTGATCGTGCCGTCACTCAAGGACGAGGAAGAGATCAAGAAACGCTTTCCCAAGGGCTATCGCGCGGTGAAGCCGTACCTGCGTCTTACCCCACAACCCAATCGTTAAGGCTGATATCGCCATCGCGGGCAAACCCGGCTCCCACAGTTGACCGCATTCCCCTGTGGGAGCCGGGCTCGCCCGCGATGGCGGCCTCATGAACAGCACAGGCTTCAAGTTGCAAACCGTCTCACACAGCAGGGGTTTTCAGGCCGTTTCGACGGCCTTTTTTTTCGCCTGGCGATTGGTTAAACGCTTATGTATTTATGGAATAAACAAATGAATAAATAAGATTTATAGATATATAAATCTGCTGATAAGGTCTATCCCATCTTGGCGCCATCGCCGCACAGCGAACCGCCGACACTTGCTCAAGGAATCTCCTGCATGCTGGTCGTAACACTTGGAGGCAGTCCCAGCCAGCGTTCCCGCTCTGGGGTCTTGCTGGATAAAACCCGTCAGTGGCTGCAACAGCAGGGGGTGGAAGTGGTGAGTTACCAGGTACGGGACTTCCCGGCTGAAGACTTGCTGCACGCACGCTTCGACAGCCCCAAGGTCATCGACCTGCTGCAACAAGTCGCCAATGCTGACGGGCTGGTGATCGCCACGCCGGTGTACAAGGCGTCGTTTTCCGGGGCGTTGAAAACTGTACTGGACCTGCTGCCGGAGCGTGCGCTGGCCCATAAGGTGGTGCTGCCGATGGCGACCGGCGGCAGCATCGCCCACATGCTGGCGGTGGACTACGCCCTGAAGCCGGTGCTGTCGGCCCTCAAGGCGCAGGAATTGCTCCACGGTATTTTTGCCGAAGACAGCCAGATCGCCTATGGCGAAGGCAGTGTTCAGGCGCAACTGGTGCCGGTACTTGAACAGCGTCTGCACGAAGCCCTGGAGCAGCTCTACAGCGCCATGGCGCGACGGCCAAAACCTTTGGACCCTGACGTATTGAATGAACGTTTGTTGAGTGCTCGCTGGAGCATCTGAGCCTCACCCCGAAAAGCTGGAAACCCTCACCTTACTCAGCCGACAACGGCCAAGCAGGTGCAGCCAAAACCCTAATCGCACAGTTGGAGAGAGCGCCATGCGCACTGTCATCTTGCGTCGTGGTCTGGTCGCACTCTTTGCTGCGGCTGTGTCCTTCGGCGCCATCGTTCAAGCCCAAGCCGCCGAGACCTTGCGGATCGGTTATCAGAAGTACGGCACCCTGGTGCTGCTCAAGGCCAAGGGCACCCTGGAAAAACGCCTGGCCGACCAAGGCGTGCAGGTGCAGTGGACCGAGTTCCCCGGTGGCCCGCAATTGCTCGAGGGCCTGAACGTCGGCTCCATCGACTTCGGCGTTACCGGCGAAACCCCACCGGTGTTTGCCCAGGCGGCTGGCGCCGATCTGCTCTACGTCGCCTACGAACCACCCGCGCCTACCAGCGAAGCGATCCTGGTGCCCAAGGACTCGCCGATCAAATCGGTGGCCGAGCTCAAGGGTAAAAAGGTCGTGCTCAACAAAGGCTCCAACGTGCACTACCTGCTGGTGCGTGCCCTGGAAGATGCCGGCCTCAACTACACCGACGTAAAGACCGTGTTCCTGCCCCCCGCCGATGCCCGTGCCGCATTCGAGCGTGGCAGCGTGGACGCCTGGGTAATCTGGGACCCGTACCAGGCCGCCGCCGAGAAGCAACTGCAAGCGCGCACCCTGCGAGACGGCACCGCAATTGCCGACAACCATCAGTTTTACCTAGCCACCAAACCCTACGCCGAACAGCACCCGCAAGTGATCAAGGCGTTGGTGGAAGAGGTGCGTGCGGTAGGCGAATGGTCCAAGGCCAACCCGCAGGAAGTGACTGAGCAGGTCGCCCCACTGCTCGGCCTGCCGGCAGATATCACCCTCACATCGGTGAAACGCCAGGGCTACGGCGCGCTGTTCCTGACCCCGGAAGTGGTCGCCGCCCAGCAGAAAATCGCAGACACCTTCTACCAACTCAAATTGATCCCCAAGCCCTTGAGCATCAAGGACGTGATCTGGACGCCACCCGCCGCGGTTGCCAAAGCGCCGTAATCCGACTTCATTCAGGAGACAACTCCATGAGCCTCAATATTTTCTGGTTCCTGCCCACCCACGGCGACGGTCATTACCTTGGCACCGCCGAAGGCGCCCGCGCTGTCGACCACGGTTACCTGCAACAAGTGGCCCAGGCTGCCGACCGCCTGGGTTTCGGCGGGGTGTTGATCCCTACGGGCCGCTCTTGCGAAGACTCGTGGTTGGTGGCCGCCTCGCTGATCCCCGTGACCCAGCGCTTGAAATTCCTGGTTGCCCTGCGCCCTGGGATCATCTCCCCGACCGTGGCCGCGCGTCAGGCCGCGACCCTGGATCGCCTGTCTGGTGGCCGTGCGCTGTTCAACCTGGTCACCGGTGGCGATCCGGAAGAACTGGCTGGCGACGGATTGTTCTTGAGCCATGAAGAGCGCTACCAGGCGTCGGTGGAATTCACCCGCATCTGGCGCCGTGTGCTGGAAGGCGAGACCGTGGACTACGACGGCGAGCACATCAGCGTCAAAGGCGCCAAATTGCTCTACCCACCGATCCAGCAGCCACGCCCGCCGCTGTATTTCGGCGGTTCCTCCGAGGCCGCCCAGGACTTGGCGGCCGAACAGGTGGAGATGGTGCTGACCTGGGGCGAGCCGCCGGCAGCCGTTGCGGAAAAGATCGCGCAGGTACGCGCCAAGGCTGCAAAACTGGGACGCACGGTGCGCTTTGGCATTCGCTTGCATGTGATCGTGCGCGAAACCAACGACGAAGCCTGGAAAGCCGCCGACAAACTGATCTCCCACCTGGACGACGAGACCATCGCCCGCGCCCAGGCGTCCTTGGCGCGCTTCGATTCGGTGGGCCAGCAACGCATGGCAGCTTTGCATGGTGGTAGCCGTGACAACCTGGAAGTCAGCCCCAACCTGTGGGCCGGCGTCGGCCTGGTACGTGGCGGCGCAGGGACGGCGCTGGTGGGCGATGGCCCCACGGTTGCGGCACGGGTCAAGGAGTACGCGGACCTGGGTATCGATACCTTTATCTTCTCCGGTTATCCACACCTGGAAGAGTCGTATCGGGTCGCCGAGCTGTTGTTCCCGCACCTGGATATCGAACGTCCCGAGCTGCCCAAAAGCGCCGGCTACGTCAGCCCGTTTGGCGAGATGGTTGCCAACGACATCCTTCCCAAAGCTGCGTCACAGAGCTGAGGCGCCGTTATGGACTTAGAAAAAATCAGCCATCGCGTGGCGCCCTGGGTGCTGCCGATCTTATTGCTGGCGGTGTGGCAGTTGTCGGTGTCGGCGGGTTGGTTGTCGACGCGCATTCTGCCAGCGCCGAGTGCAGTGATCGAAGCCGGGGTGAACCTGGTGGTCAGCGGCGAAATCTGGACGCACCTGGCCATCAGCGGCTGGCGCGCCGGCCTGGGCTTTGTGATCGGAGGCAGCATCGGTCTGGCCCTGGGCTTTATCACCGGCTTGTCGAAGTGGGGCGAGCGCTTGCTCGACAGCTCCGTGCAGATGATCCGCAACGTGCCGCACCTGGCGCTGATTCCGCTGGTGATCCTGTGGTTCGGCATTGATGAGACCGCGAAAATTTTCCTGGTGGCCCTGGGTACCTTGTTCCCGATCTACCTGAACACTTACCACGGCATTCGCAATGTCGACCCGGCATTGGTGGAGATGTCGCGCAGCTATGGCTTGTCCGGTTTCAGCCTGTTCTGGCAAGTGATTCTGCCGGGCGCGCTGCCGTCGATCCTGGTGGGGGTGCGCTTCGCCCTGGGCTTCATGTGGCTGACGCTGATCGTGGCGGAAACCATTTCGGCAAGTTCCGGCATCGGTTACCTCGCGATGAATGCCCGTGAATTCCTGCAAACCGACGTGGTGGTACTGGCCATCGTCATGTACGCCATCCTCGGCAAACTGGCCGACCTGGCAGCCCGTGGGCTGGAACGTGTGTGGCTGCGCTGGCACCCGGCGTACCAAGTCAAAGGAGGTGCAGCATGACGGCTCAACAACCTCCGCGTCTGTTGAAGGGCATCCCGCTGGCAGTGCGCAAATTGCGCAAGGCCTTTGGTACCCGCCAAGTGCTCAAAGAGATCGACCTGCATATTCCTGCGGGGCAGTTCGTGGCCGTGGTCGGTCGCAGTGGTTGCGGCAAAAGTACCTTGCTGCGCCTGCTGGCGGGGCTGGACAAAGCCAGTGGCGGCGAGCTGCTGGCCGGCTCCGCGCCACTGCACGAAGCGATTGAAGATACGCGGTTGATGTTCCAGGAAGCGCGTTTGCTGCCCTGGAAAAAGATCATCGATAACGTCGGCCTGGGCCTCAAGGGCGACTGGCGGCCCAAAGCGCTGGATGCGCTGGAAGCGGTTGGCCTGGCCGAGCGCGCCAATGAATGGCCGGCGGCGTTGTCCGGTGGCCAGAAACAGCGCGTGGCACTCGCCCGGGCGTTGATCCACCAGCCGCGCCTGTTGCTGCTCGATGAGCCGCTGGGCGCACTGGATGCCCTGACCCGCATCGAGATGCAGCAACTGATCGAAAACCTGTGGCGCAAGCACGGTTTCACGGTGTTGCTGGTGACCCACGACGTCAGCGAAGCCGTGGCGATTGCCGACCGCGTGATTCTGATTGAAAACGGCGAAATCGGCCTCGACCTGAACATCGACCTGCCACGCCCACGGGCCCGTGGCTCACATCGCCTGGCCGCGCTGGAAGCCGAAGTGCTCAACCGCGTGCTATCGCTACCCGGTTCCCCACCGGAACCCGAACCTGTTTCACCGCTGCCGACGCAATTGCGTTGGGCTCAATAACTCACACAGGAAAAACACCATGACTATTAAAGCCATCAACGTGCGTAACCAGTTCAAAGGCACCATCAAGGAAATCGTGGTTGGCGACGTGCTGTCGGAAATTGACGTGCAGACCGCGTCCGGCATTGTCACCTCGGTGATCACCACCCGTTCGGTCAAGGAGTTGGAGCTGGTGATCGGCAGTGAAGTGATTGCCTTTGTGAAATCCACTGAGGTGTCGATTGCCAAGTTGTGATAACGCCACTGATCGTTCCCACGCTCTGCGTGGGAATGCCGCCTGGGGCGCTCCGCGTCCCGCTGTGCCAAAGGTGACGCAGAGCGCCACGGGATGTATTCCCACGCAGAGCGTGGGAACGATCAGCGCTTAGGCAGATAGGCCGGCAAATAAAGCCCCACATACGCGTCAAACACCCGCATCCCTTCCTCCGCCATGCGCGGCGTAATCAGCCCATGCTGATGCACCGAGCGCGCGTACACGCGGTCGCTCAACTCCAATGCCAGGGCAAACACGTCCACATCGCTCGGTAGCGTTGGCACTTCAAAGTGGCGATTGAACACCGCCAGCATCAAGTCGCCCAATTCCAGATCATGCTGGCGATCGGCCTGGGTCACTTCGGTCAACCCGTGCTGAGCGAGGATCAACTGGCGCGCCGCGGCATCGTTGCTGTAGATGCTGAGCATGCGTTGTTCAACGATGTAGGACAGGTCGCGCCAATGCTTGAGCGATTCATGCTCGATGGGCGCCTGGATGGCGGCGCGAAAGGCTGCGTGAACGTCAGCGGTCAACGCCTCCAGCAACGCCGGCACACTGGCGAAAAAGTGGTACACCGATGACGGTGGTATCTGTGCTCGTTCGGCCACGCTGTAGATCGACAAACTGGCCACACCTTCGGCGGCCAGCAAGGTGCGGGCGGCTTCAAGGATCGCATCGATCCGGGCCTGGCTGCGGGCGCGGGGTTTGCGAGGGGCGGCGGGGCGGGTGGTCATGGATGTCTCCTACAAGGCAGCGGGCATTGTATGAGCAGGAAGGTGTGTTGTCTGCCAGGCCGCTATCGCAGCGATGCGGCGACCCGACAAGCCAGCTCCCACAATGGAACGCATTTGAAGGTTGGAACGCGATCAAATGTGGGAGCTGGCTTGCCTGCGATGAGGCGAACCCGGTTTCCAAAATAAACCCATAAAAAAACGCCACTGACCAAAATCAGCGGCGTTCTTTTATTGCAGCAACCGCTTACACGGTATGCAGGTACCAGTTGTACTCAAGGTCGGAGATGGAGTGTTCAAACTCCTCCAGCTCACTTTCCTTACAGGCGACGAAGATATCGATGTATTTAGGATCGATGTACTTGGCCATTACCTCACTGTCGTCCAACTCACGCAGGGCATCGCGCAGGTTATTCGGCAGGCTCTGCTCGTTCTGCTCGTAGCTGTTGCCTTCCACCGGAGCGTTCGGCTCGATCTTGTTGGTCAGGCCGTGGTGCACGCCCGCCAATACCGAGGCCATCAGCAGGTAAGGGTTGGCATCGGCGCCAGCCACACGGTGTTCGATACGCACGGCATCGGACGAGCCGGTGGGTACGCGAATCGCCACGGTGCGGTTATCCAGGCCCCAGCACGGCGAGTTCGGCACGTAGAACTGTGCGCCGAAACGACGGTAGGAGTTGACGTTGGGGCACAGGAACGCCATTTGGGCGGGCAGGGTCTCCAGCACACCGCCGATCGCGTGACGCAATGCGGCGTTCTGCTCGGGATCCTCGCTGGCAAAGATGTTCTTGCCGTCCTTGTCCAGAATGGAGATGTGCACGTGCAAACCGTTGCCTGCCTGGCCTGGGTAAGGCTTGGCCATGAAGGTGGTGTCCATCTCATGGTCGTAGGCGATGTTCTTGATCAGGCGCTTGAGCAGTACCGCGTAATCACAGGCCTTGATCGGGTCGGCAACGTGGTGCAGGTTCACTTCGAACTGCGCCGGGGCACTTTCCTTGACGATGGCGTCCGCCGGGATGCCTTGCTCCTTGGCACCTTCCAGAATGTCCTGGAGGCAGTCGACGTATTCGTCGAGGTCGTCGATCAGGTAGACCTGTGTCGAGTGCGGGCGTTTGCCGGAGATCGGTGAGCGGGGCGGTTGTGGCCGGCCGTTCACGTTCTCCTGGTCGATCAGGTAGAACTCAAGCTCGAAGGCGGCGCAGATGGTCAGACCGAGGTCGTCAAACTTGGTAACAACTTGGCGGAGCACTTCGCGCGGATCGGCGAAGAAAGGTTCACCTTCAAGTTCGTGCATGGTCATCAGCAGTTGCGCGGTAGGGCGCTTTTGCCAGGGTTCATTGCACAGGGTGTCGGGGATTGGATAACAGATTCGGTCAGCATCACCGATGTCCAGGCCCAGGCCGGTGCTTTCCACCGTAGAGCCGTTGATATCCAGGGCAAATAAAGAGGCAGGCAGGTTAATGCCCTTCTCGTAAACCTTGTGGAGGCTGGTGCGTTCGATGCGCTTACCGCGCACCACACCATTCATATCCGCAATTAGAAGGTCTACGTACAGAACCTCAGGATGATCCTTAAGGAACGCGTTCGCTTCGTTAAGCTGAACGGCACGCGGGGGTACCGACATGATGCAACACCTTTGTTGTTAAAAATATCAATCATTGATCTTTTCTGGTTTCAGTCAACCCGAACGGCCTGCCGAAGTCAAGCGAGGCATTTTTTGCCCTAAAAAAGCGCCATGGAGCCTTTTTTGCGGGGTTTTGGGGCGGTTTTTTGGGTTTTAGGGGCTTGGGACCTGCAGGCTTGAGCGGGCCGTGTAGGATTTTTTACGGGGGTGTTGTGTAAAAAAATGAACAAGGCTAAGCTCGATTCAAACCCATAACAGCAATAATACCGGGGTGCTTCATGTTTCACCTGCCGCCAATCGGCGTCTGCGCCTGCTCCAGCCAGGCTTTGTCCGCAGCTCATTCGCCCCGTGTGAATGCTCAGGCACCGGCCAATATTCTTGACGGCCCGGCCGATCTCCTTTTTGCCATCTCCGACGCCACTGAGCGACCCTCATCCGCCGTGCCGATCATAATTGCGCACAACTTTGGCCTGAGGAATGCAACCTGCGGGCAAATGGCAGGTAAGCTCCTACCCTGAATGAAAAAACGACGCGGATGCTGCGTCAACCAACGCCTGGCCTTTAATGGATGCCAGGAAACCCAGCCCAGAGGCATTTATGAGTAACAACCTCGACCAGCTCACCGATTGGTTGAAAGACCACAAGATCACAGAAGTCGAATGCATGATTGGCGACCTCACCGGCATTACCCGGGGCAAGATCTCGCCGACCAACAAGTTCATTGCCGAAAAAGGCATGCGCCTGCCCGAGAGCGTTCTGTTGCAGACCGTGACCGGCGATTATGTCGAAGACGACATCTATTACGAATTGCTCGACCCGGCCGACATCGACATGATCTGCCGCCCCGACCAGAACGCGGTATTCCTGGTGCCCTGGGCCATCGAACCGACCGCCCAGGTGATCCACGACACCTACGACAAGCAAGGCAACCCGATCGAGCTGTCGCCGCGCAACGTGCTTAAGAAAGTCCTCAAGCTCTACTCCGACCGCGGCTGGCAGCCCATCGTGGCGCCGGAGATGGAGTTCTACCTGACCAAGCGCTGCGAAGACCCGGACTTCCCGCTGCAACCGCCGATTGGCCGCTCCGGCCGCCCGGAAACCGGTCGCCAGTCCTTTTCTATAGAAGCAGCCAACGAATTCGACCCGCTGTTCGAAGACGTCTACGACTGGTGCGAACTGCAGGAGCTGGACCTCGACACCCTGATCCACGAGGACGGCACCGCGCAGATGGAAATCAACTTCCGTCACGGCGATGCCCTGTCCCTGGCCGACCAGATCCTGGTGTTCAAGCGCACCATGCGTGAAGCCGCGCTCAAGCACGACGTGGCCGCCACCTTCATGGCCAAGCCCATGACCGGCGAGCCCGGCAGCGCGATGCACCTGCACCAGAGCATCATCGACATTGCCACCGGCAAGAACGTCTTCTCCAATGAAGACGGGACCATGAGCCAGCTGTTCCTCAACCACATCGGCGGCCTGCAGAAGTTCATCCCTGAATTGCTGCCTTTATTCGCCCCCAACGTGAACTCGTTCCGCCGCTTCCTGCCCGATACCTCGGCGCCGGTGAACGTGGAATGGGGCGAAGAAAACCGCACCGTCGGCCTGCGCGTACCGGATGCCGGCCCGCAGAACCGCCGCGTGGAAAACCGCCTGCCGGGAGCCGACGCCAACCCGTACCTGGCGATTGCCGCCAGCCTGTTGTGCGGCTACATCGGCATGGTCGAAGGCCATAACCCGAGCGCGCCGGTGGTGGGCCGTGGTTATGAGCGGCGCAACCTGCGCCTGCCGTTGACCATCGAAGACGCTCTGGAACGCATGGAAAACAGCAAGACCATCGAGAAATACCTGGGGCAAAAATTCATCACAGGCTACGTCGCGGTCAAGCGGGCCGAGCATGAAAACTTCAAGCGCGTGATCAGTTCGTGGGAGCGGGAATTCCTGCTCTTCGCCGTCTGATGCGCCGGGCGCGCCTTTTAAATGGCGCGCCTTCACTGAAAAGTCTAGGAGATTGGTATGTCCAGCAACAACCCGCAAACCCGTGAATGGCAAGCCTTGAGCAATGATCACCACCTGGCGCCGTTCAGCGACTTCAAGCAATTGAAAGAGAAAGGCCCAAGGATCATCACCAAAGCCCACGGTGTTTACCTGTGGGACAGCGAAGGCAACAAGATCCTCGACGGCATGGCCGGCCTGTGGTGCGTGGCGATCGGTTACGGTCGCGATGAACTGGCCGATGCCGCCGCCAAGCAGATGAAAGAGCTGCCGTACTACAACCTGTTCTTCCAGACCGCACACCCGCCGGTATTGGAGTTGGCCAAGGTCATTTCCGATGTCGCACCGGCCGGCATGAACCATGTGTTCTTCACCGGCTCTGGCTCCGAAGGCAACGACACCATGTTGCGCATGGTCCGCCACTACTGGGCGATCAAGGGCCAGCCCAACAAGAAAACCATCATTGCCCGCAAGAATGGCTACCACGGCTCTACCGTGGCCGGCGCCAGCCTGGGCGGCATGACCTATATGCACGAGCAGGGCGACTTGCCGATCCCGGGCATTACCCACATCGCGCAGCCGTACTGGTTTGGCGAAGGCGGCGACATGAGCCCCGAGGAATTCGGTGTGTGGGCCGCAAACCAGTTGGAAGAGAAAATCCTGGAGCTGGGCGTGGACAACGTCGGCGCCTTTATTGCCGAGCCGATCCAGGGCGCCGGTGGCGTGATCGTGCCGCCTGCCACGTACTGGCCGCGCATCAAGGAAATCCTCGCCAAGTACGACATCCTGTTTGTCGCCGACGAAGTAATCTGCGGCTTCGGCCGTACCGGTGAGTGGTTCGGTAGCGATTTCTACGACCTCAAGCCGCACATGATGACCATCGCCAAGGGCCTGACCTCGGGCTACGTGCCCATGGGCGGCCTGATCGTGCGTGACGAAGTGGTGGCGGTGCTCAACGAAGGGGGCGATTTCAACCACGGCTTTACCTACTCCGGTCACCCGGTGGCCGCGGCTGTTGCGCTGGAAAACATCCGCATCCTGCGCGATGAAAAAATCGTTAACCGAGTGCACGACGAAACGGCACCGTATTTGCAGAAACGTCTGAGGGAACTGGGCGATCACCCGCTGGTGGGTGAAGTACGCGGCGTCGGTATGCTCGGTGCGATCGAGCTGGTGCAGGACAAGGCGACGCGCAAGCGTCACGAAGGCAAAGGCGCCGGCATGATCTGCCGAACCTTCTGCTTTGAAAATGGCCTGATCATGCGCGCCGTGGGCGACACTATGATCATTTCGCCGCCACTGGTCATCAGCAAGGCTGAAATCGACGAGCTGGTCACCAAGGCCCGCCATTGCCTGGACCTGACTTTGGCTGCCTTGCAGGGCTAAGTGCTAGGCTCAGTGCGCGGTGCACTGGGCAGTTAAAAAGGCAGGGGCTTTGGTTGAAAGCCAGCCCCTGAACTTGCCAGACTGTCGCCCTGTTTTGTTGCCCTTCGGTTGGGCCGTAAAACATACAACGCTTGTGGCCCAAAAAAGAAAAAATTGGAGCATCACCAAATGAAGGCATTAGGTTTGAAGAACGCTGGCAAGACTCTCCTCGCCTTGTCCCTGATGGGCGCAATGGCGGGCGCGGCCCAGGCAGACAATAAAGTGCTGCACGTTTACAACTGGTCCGACTACATTGCACCGGACACCATCGCCAACTTTGAAAAAGAGTCGGGCATCAAAGTGGTGTACGACGTTTTTGACAGCAACGAAACCCTGGAAGCCAAGTTGCTGGCAGGCAAGTCCGGCTACGACATCGTCGTGCCGTCGAACAGCTTCCTCGCCAAGCAGATCAAGGCCGGTGTCTACCAGGAGCTGGACAAGTCCAAGCTGTCCAACTACGGCAACCTGAACAAATCCCTGCTCAAGGCTGTATCGGTCAGCGACCCGGACAACAAGCACGCCTTCCCGTACATGTGGGGCTCGATGGGCATCGGCTACAACCCGGAGAAGGTCAAGGCCGCACTGGGCGTGGACAAGATCGACTCGTGGGACGTACTGATGAAGCCGGAAAACATCGCCAAGCTGAAAAGCTGCGGCGTGAGCTTCCTCGATTCGCCAACCGAAATGCTGCCGGTAGCGCTGCATTACCTGGGCCTGCCGACCGACACGACGAAGAAGGCTGATCTGAAACAGGCCGAAGACCTGTTCATGAAAATCCGTCCTTCGATCGGCTACTTCCACTCCTCCAAGTACATCTCCGACCTGGCCAACGGCAACATCTGCGTGGCTGTGGGCTACTCGGGTGACATCGAACAGGCCAAAACCCGTGCGGCTGAAGCCGGTGGCAAGGTCAAGATCGCCTATGACATTCCCAAGGAAGGTGCTGGCAGCTTCTTCGACATGGTCGCCATTCCCAAGGATGCCGAAAACGTCGAGGCTGCCTACGCATTCATGAACTACCTGCTCAAGCCAGACGTCATGGCCGCGATCACCAACAGTGTGCGTTTCCCGAACGGTAACGAGAAAGCCACTGCCCTGGTCGATAAAGACATCACCAGCGACCCGGGTATTTATCCGTCGGCCGAAGTGCAATCCAAGCTCTACGCCATTGCCGACATGCCAGCGGCAACTCAGCGTGAAATGACCCGTAGCTGGACCAAGATCAAGTCCGGTAAATAACGCCAGAAACCTGTAGGAGCGAGCTTGTGTGGGAGCGGGCTTGCTCGCGAATGCGGAGCGTCAGCCAGCATATGTATCAACTGATACGCCACTTTCGCGAGCAAGCCCGCTCCCACACAAAACAGCTCTCAGAAATTAAATGACAGAAAGTTTTGCCGGATCGGTTTATCGACGGTAAGTTGCGCGCCGGTTTTGTTGCCGGGCAACAACTTCAAGGCCCCAACTATTCAAGAGGACCTCCACTTGCCAATTTCTTTATTTCGCAAAGCCATGCTGGTGGGTGCAGGTATCACGCTGGCTGCCAGCGTACAGGCCGCACCGACGGTGCATATTTATAACTGGTCGGACTACATCGGCCCCGACACCCTGGCCAACTTCGAAAAGGCCAGTGGTATCAAGCCTGTGTATGACGTGTTTGACTCCAACGAAACCCTGGAAGGCAAGTTGCTCGCCGGGCGCACCGGCTACGACGTGGTGGTGCCGTCCAACCATTTCCTGGGCAAGCAGATCAAGGCCGGGGCATTCCAGAAGCTCGACAAGTCACTGCTGACAAACTACGCCAACCTCGACCCGGTGCTGCTCAAGCGCCTGGAAAAGAACGACCCGGGCAATCAGTACGCGGTGCCGTACCTGTGGGGCACCAATGGCATTGGCTACAACGTCGACAAGGTCAAGGAAGTGCTGGGGGTCGACAAGATCGACTCCTGGGCCGTGTTGTTCGAACCGGAAAACATGAAGAAGTTGGCCACTTGCGGCGTGTCGTTCATGGACTCGGCCGATGAAATGCTGCCCGCAGTACTCAACTACATGGGCCTGGACCCCAACAGCACCAACCCGGCCGACTACAAGAAAGCCGAGGAAAAACTGCTGAAGGTGCGGCCCTACGTGACCTACTTCCATTCCTCCAAATACATCTCGGACCTGGCCAACGGCAACATCTGCGTGGCGGCCGGTTTCTCCGGCGATGTGTTCCAGGCCAAGGCCCGTGCGGCGGAGGCGGGCAAAGGCGTGAACATCGCCTACACGATTCCCAAAGAAGGCGGCAACCTGTGGTTCGACGTGCTGGCGATTCCCAAGGATGCCAGCAACGTCAAGGAAGCCCACGCCTTCATCAACTATTTGCTGCAGCCTGAGGTGATCGCTCAGGTCAGCGATCAAGTCGGTTACGCCAACCCTAACCCAGGGGCGGACAAACTGATGGAGCAATCGATACGCACCGACGCAGCGGTTTACCCACCGCAGGCGGTTCTCGAGCGGACATTCGTCAACTTTGAGCTACCCCCGAAAGTGCAGCGTTTAATGACCCGTAGCTGGACCAAGGTCAAGACGGGCAAGTAAGGCTCAAACTATCCAAGGCTGGCCCGCATTGGGCCGGCTGCACAGTTTTTTTTGGGAGTTTCGTAAATGGCAGTTGCCTCCGGCGCCTATAAGAAAGCCCTCGAGGGCGACCAGACACCGAAAAAGGTGTTGGTCAAAATCGACCGGGTCACGAAGAAGTTCGACGAGACGATTGCCGTGGACGATGTGTCCCTGGAAATCAAGAAAGGCGAGATCTTCGCCTTGCTCGGCGGTTCGGGTTCGGGCAAATCCACCTTGCTGCGCATGCTTGCAGGTTTCGAGCGCCCAACCGAAGGTCGCATCTACCTCGACGGTGTGGACATCACCGACATGCCGCCCTACGAGCGGCCGATCAACATGATGTTCCAGTCCTACGCCTTGTTCCCGCACATGACCGTGGCGCAGAACATCGCCTTCGGCCTGCAACAGGACAAGATCCCCAAGGCTGAAGTCGACGCACGCGTGGCCGAGATGCTCAAGCTGGTGCAGATGAGCCAGTACGCCAAGCGCAAGCCGCACCAATTGTCCGGCGGCCAGCGCCAGCGTGTGGCCTTGGCCCGCTCCCTGGCCAAGCGCCCGAAACTGCTGCTGCTCGATGAGCCGATGGGCGCCCTGGACAAGAAGCTGCGCTCGCAGATGCAACTGGAGTTGGTGGAAATCATCGAGCGCGTCGGCGTGACCTGCGTGATGGTGACCCACGACCAGGAAGAAGCCATGA
Source organism: Pseudomonas sp. FSL W5-0203 (assembly GCF_001896155.1). NCBI lineage: Bacteria > Pseudomonadati > Pseudomonadota > Gammaproteobacteria > Pseudomonadales > Pseudomonadaceae > Pseudomonas > Pseudomonas sp. FSL W5-0203. The sequence continues at coordinate 260,502 of NZ_MPOR01000002.1, read as the reverse complement.
CCATGGCCGAACGCATCGCGATCATGCACCTGGGCTGGATCGCCCAGATCGGCAGCCCCATCGATATCTACGAAACGCCCACCAGCCGCCTGGTGTGCGAGTTCATTGGCAACGTCAACATTTTCGACACCCAAGTGGTGGACGACGCTGAAGGCCACGCGGTGCTCAAGTGCCCGGACCTGGACCGCGACATCTACGTGGGCTACGGCATCGCCACCTCGGTGGAAGACAAGTCGGTGACCTACGCGATTCGCCCGGAAAAGCTGCTGGTGACCACTGAAATGCCAACCTGCGAGCACAACTGGTCCAGCGGCAAGGTGCACGACATCGCCTACCTGGGCGGCCACTCGGTGTTCTACGTGGAGCTGCCGAGCGGCAAGCTGGTGCAGTCTTTCGTCGCCAACGCCGAACGCCGTGGCCAGCGCCCAACCTGGGGTGACCAGGTGTACGTGTGGTGGGAAGACGACAGCGGCGTGGTACTTCGCTCATGAACATGAAGAAATTCAAGCGGCGCTTGGATCGCATCGTGCCCAATGGCAAGCAGGTGGTCATCGGGATTCCTTTCCTCTGGCTGTTCCTGTTTTTCGCACTGCCGTTTTTCATCGTGCTGAAAATCAGCTTTGCCGAAGCCGATGTGGCGATCCCGCCCTATACCGAGATCTATACCTACGTTGAGCAAAAGCTGGAGGTGGTGCTGAACCTGGCCAACTACAGCTTGCTGGCGGGCGACGAGTTGTACATCGCCGCCTACCTGGGCTCGCTGAAGATGGCGTTTTTCAGCACGCTGCTGTGCCTGCTGATCGGCTACCCGATGGCCTACGCCATTGCCACCGCGCGCAAAGAGATGCAGACCGTGCTGGTGCTGCTGATCATGATGCCCACCTGGACCGCGATCCTGATCCGGGTGTATGCGTGGATGGGCATCCTCAGCAACAACGGCCTGCTCAATGGCTTCCTGATGTCCATGGGCTTGATCAACGAGCCGCTGCAGATCCTCAACACCAACATCGCGGTGTACATCGGCGTGGTCTATTCGTACCTGCCGTTCATGATCCTGCCCCTGTACGCCAACCTGGTGAAGCACGACCAGAGCCTGCTGGAAGCTGCTTCGGACCTCGGTTCGAGTACCTTCAACAGCTTCTGGAAAATCACCGTGCCGCTGTCCAAGAACGGCATCATCGCCGGTTGCATGCTGGTGTTTATCCCGGTGGTGGGCGAGTTCGTGATTCCTGAACTGCTCGGCGGCCCGGAAACCCTGATGATCGGTAAGGTGTTGTGGCAAGAGTTCTTCAACAACCGTGACTGGCCGGTGGCGTCTGCCCTGGCGGTGGTGATGCTGGCGATCCTGATCGTGCCGATCATCCTGTTCAACCGCAGCCAGGCCAAAGAGCTGGAGGGCAAGATATGAAGCGCTTTCGTTTCTCCAGCTTCATGCTGGTCGCAGGCCTGTTGTTCATCTACCTGCCAATGTTGATCCTGGTGATCTACTCGTTCAACGAATCCAAGCTGGTGACAGTGTGGGGCGGTTGGTCGATCAAATGGTACGTGGGCCTGTTGGACAACACCCAGTTGATGGGCTCGGTGGCCCGCTCCCTGGAAATTGCCTGCTACACGGCGGTGGCGGCGGTGGCGTTGGGTACCCTGGCGGCCTTCGTGCTGACGCGCATCAGCCAGTTCAAGGGCCGCACGCTGTTCGGTGGCCTGGTGACGGCACCGTTGGTGATGCCCGAAGTGATCACCGGTCTGTCGCTGTTGCTGCTATTCGTGGCCATGGCGCAGATGATCGGCTGGCCCCAGGAACGTGGCATCGTCACCATCTGGATCGCCCACACCACCTTCTGTGCGGCGTATGTGGCGGTGGTGGTGTCGGCGCGCTTGCGTGAGCTGGACCTGTCGATCGAAGAAGCGGCGATGGACTTGGGCGCACGGCCATGGAAGGTGTTCTTCCTGATCACCATCCCGATGATCGCGCCATCGCTGGCAGCGGGCGGCATGATGTCGTTCGCGCTATCGCTGGACGACCTGGTACTGGCCAGCTTCGTGTCGGGCCCTGGTTCCACCACCTTGCCGATGGAAGTGTTCTCGGCGGTGCGTCTGGGGGTTAAACCCGAGATCAACGCCGTGGCGAGCCTGATTCTGTTGGCGGTGTCGCTGGTGACCTTCCTGGTGTGGTTCTTCAGCCGTCGGGCCGAAGAGCATCGCAAGAAGGCTATTCAGCAAGCGATTGAAGAAGCCGCAGCGGATGGCTGGCAGCAGCCGGACAAGCGCCGGGCGCCAGCGCCGGTCTGACTGCCGGAGCAGGGTGAAAATGTGGGAGCTGGCTTGCCTGCGATGGCGGTGTATCAGTCACTTATAAGGTGCTGACTCACCGTCATCGCAGGCAAGCCAGCTCCCACAGTAGTTTTGCGGTGCTTATAACATCGGGTTTCAGTCAGCCCACGGCGACGTGCGGATCACCTGCACAAAATTCATCGGCGTGAACCCCGGCTCCTGGTCCACCAGCACGTCGGTCTTAACATTGCCAAACGTGGTCTGCGGGCGATGGCGCAAGCCGTCGGCGAACGCGCAGATGATGCACTCCTTGAACCCTTCACCCCGTGGATGTGCATGCACCACCGCTTCGCGCTGCGCGCTGCTGAACGCGGCGTAGTCCATGCCCAGCACATCCATCTCCACCCCGGCGGTCACCAGCGCTACGGTGGGACGCAAGTGTTTCGGCACGCCCGGCGTGGTGTGCAGGGCGATGGACAACCACACTTGTTCGATATCGTCATCGCTCAACCCATAGGGCTTGAGAAATGCGGCGGCGGCGTTGGCGCCGTCCACTTCAAAACGCTCGTCGTCACTGCGGTGGCCTTCCACCAGCCCCAGGTCATGGAACATCGCGCCGACGTAGAGCAACTCCGGGTCGTAGGCCAATTGCTTGCGCTCACCGCTCAAGGCGCCGAACAGGAAGACTCGGCGCGAATGGTGGTAGAGCAGGTCCGATTCGACGTCGCGGATGTATTCGGTGGTGGCCCTGGCCAAGGTGCTGTCAGGGATCTGGATACCGGCTATGGTGGTGCTCATGGTGGATCTCCTCTGGAAAGATTCCAGTCTGGTCCCATGACCCTGAAGCGGCTATCGCCACAGGGAGGCGATCCCGGCCAATGTGCCGCCACATCGTGCCAAGCATGTAGGCGATCCCCTGTGGGAGCTGGCTTGCCTGCGATAGCATCACCTCGGTGTACCTGAGGTACCGAGTCGTCTGCATCGCAGGCAAGCCAGCTCCCACAAGGGGGTCGCGTTTATCCAGTTGGAAAAAGGTGTTTGTGACCATGGGCAAAACCGTCGCCATCCTGATCTTCCCCGGTGTCCAGTCGCTGGACGTGACCGGGCCGATGGATGTGTTCTGCGAGGCCAACCGCTTCCTGGCGCCCGAGGATCACTATCGGCTGGAAGTACTCGGCTTTGGCCACGGCGCCATGGCGGCCTCCAACGGTTTGTCACTGCAGGCGCACAAGCACTACAGCGAAGCCCGGCAACCCTATGACCTGTTGCTGGTCGCCGGTGGCCCGCAGTTACCCTTCGAGGATTTCGGCTTCGAGTTTGACGCTTGGCTGCGCGCGGCCGCCGCGAAGGCGCAGCGTTTTGGTTCGATCTGCAATGGCGCCTTCATGCTGGCCCGTGCAGGCTTGCTGGACGGCAAGACCGTCACGACCCATTGGAACGATGCCGCCAGCCTGGCGCGCCTGTGCCCCTCGGCCCAGGTCGAAGCCGACCGTCTCTATGTGCAGGACGGCAAGCTCTACACCTCCGCCGGGGTCACGGCAGGTATCGACCTGTCGTTGTACTTGCTGGCCCAGGATCACGGCCCGGAAGTGGCCCTGAGCGTGGCCAAGCGCCTGGTGGTGTTCACCCAGCGCTCGGGCGGGCAATCGCAGTTCAGCCCGTTCCTCACGCCCCATGCCGAAACCACCTCGGCGGTGGCGCTGGTGCAGCTGTACGTGCTGGCCAACCTGACGGGAGACTTGACCATTGCCGACCTGGCCAAGGCGGCCAATATGAGTGCGCGCAATTTCTCCCGGGTGTTTGCCCGTGAAGCGCGGATTACGCCGGCGGAATTTGTCGAGAGGGCGCGCGTGGATGCGGCGCGCGTGATGCTTGAAAGCAGCCACGCACCGCTTAAGACCGTGGCCTTTCAATGCGGCTTTCGCGACGCCCAGCACATGCGCAGTGTGTTCAACCGCCGGCTGGGCGTCACGCCGCAACAGTTCAGGCTTAACTTTGCGGCGCCGGTTTGAGCGTGGGAACGATGCGTGATCGTTCCCACGCTCTGCGTGGTAACGCCTCTTGGGACGCTCTGCGTCCCGCTTCTAAGGGCGGACGCGGAGCGTCCATGGCTGCATTCCCACGCGGAGCGTGGGAACGATCATCGGGCGGGCAGCAGTTTCAAGGTGCCGCGGGTATTGGCCGTCACTTCCTCCTCACTGAAGTGCGCCTGCTCATACCTGCCCTCGATATAGCTCTGCGCCTGGTCGCCATAGTGCGTATCAAAGGGCACACCACTTTGCCCCACCGGGTTGATGGTGAGGGCGTGGGCCGGGTCGGCGAAGTCGATTAGGCGTCGTGTCGACGGGCCGTAGGTTACCGGCCACGGTGCTGGGCCAATCGGAGAGGTCTGGTTGTTCGGAACCTCATGGCTGCCCGGTGCCGGGAACGGGCCGACGTTGAAGATTTTATCCAGCGGTTTTTGCAGGCCCAGCGGGTGACCGTGGGTCAGGGTGTGCGCCTTGCCCCACTGCCACTGCGCCGGGTCATCGCCGAACGTCGCCTTGAGGTGGGTCAGGCTGTTGTCCCAGGCGAGCTTGACGGTGTCGGCCCGATTGCCGTTCCACCAGGGTGAGTCTGCCGATGCGGCCAGGCGTGGCAAGGCGGCGTCGATCACGCGGGTGCCGAGCAGGGTCTTGAACAAGGCATCGCCGAGTTTGGGGTGAAAGGTCGCGTCGCTAAGGTTGAACAGCAACTGGTTGAACAGCGTGGCACTGGTGGAGTCCAGCGGGTAGTCACCCTTCCAGTTGGCAAGCTGTTCCACCAGTTTGAGTTGCGCCGGGTCCTTGACCACCTCGCGCAGCACCGGCAACAGCGGCGCCAGCAGGCGTGGGCCGTAGGCGGTGGTGGTGCCCAGTTGCAGGGCCTGGCTGTTGGTCACATCCCACTTCACGCTTGTGTCGCTCAACTGCGCGTTCAACTGCTGGCCGCGGTCAGCCAGGTTGTAATAGCCGGGAATCGGCATGCCGGTGGGCGATGCCGGCTGGGCATTGGCGGACACCACATAGCCGCGCGACGGATTTTCTTCCTGGGGGTTGGCACTGAAGGGGTAGAAACCCAGCTTGTCGGCCTGGGTAGTACTGCCGTCGAGGATGAACGCAGGGTTAACGCCGGCCGGGCGGATCGGCAACTGCGCCGCTGCCCACCAACCGATATCGCCCTTGGCATTGGCCCACACGATGTTCAGGCCCGGTGCCGAGACCTTGGCGGCTGCGGCACGTGCCTTGGCCAGGGTGTCGGCACGGTTGAGCTGGTAGAAACCATCCAGGATCGGGTTTTCACTGTCGAGGAACGCCCACCACATGGCAATCGGTGTGCTGCCGGCGTTCTCACCGAGCACGTCGTTGATGATCGGGCCGTGGGGCGAGCGGCGCAGGGTGAGGGTCACCGGCGCCTGGCCCTTGACCTGGATCTGCTGCTCGCTGCTGCTCATGTCCACCCATTGGCCGTGATACCAGACCTGGTTGGGGTTGTCCGGGTTGACCTTCTCGGCGACCAGGTCGAGATCGTCATTCTGGAACATGGTCAGGCTCCAGCCGAAGTCCAGGTTGTGCCCCAGGAACGCCACCGGTACCAGCGCGTTGTGGTAGCCGTACAACTCGAAGCCTGGCGCCGACAGCTGCGCCTCGTACCAGACCGAAGGCACCGAGAAACGGATATGAGGGTCACCCGCCAGCAACGGTTTGCCGCTTTGGGTATGGCTGCCGCTGACGGCCCAGGCATTGCTGCCTTCGAACTGCGGCAGGCCGTTGTCGGCCAGGGCCTGTTCGCTCAGGGCGGCGATGGCGCCAAGGGTCTGCCAATCGCTGGCGGCCAGGTTGAGAGCGCCCTTGGGTTGCCAGTCGAGATCGAAGACGTTCAAGTAGGCGCTGCCCAGTCGGTCGCGCACATAGGTCAGTACCGGCTCGGTGCGAAAGGCTGCGGCAAAGCTGTAGGCCATGTACCCGGCGACGCTGATGCTGTCTTCGGCGGTAAACGGGCGCTTGGCGATGCCCAGCACATCGAACTCCATGGGGCTGGCGTGGCTGTCCTGATACTGGTTGATCCCGTCCAGGTAGGCTTGCAGGGCCTTGGACGAGGCCGAGTCAGGGTCCATGTGCTCCACATAGCTCAAGGCACGCTCGCGAATGCGCAGGCTGCGAAACAGTTTGTCGGTCTCCAGCAGCTTGGGCCCCAGTACCTTGGCCAGTTCGCCACGGGCCAGGCGCCGCATGATCTCCATCTGGAACAACCGGTCCTGGGCATGCACATAGCCCAGGGCGCGGTACAGATCGGCCTCATTCTCGGCGCGGATATGCGGTACGCCACGGTCGTCGTAGCGCACCGTGACCGAACCTTGCAGGTGCGCCAGCGTCACCGTGCCCTGGCGCGTGGGTTGTTTGCTGTAGACGTACCAACCGGCGCCCAGGGCGACCAGCACAATCAGCACCGCAAAAACCTGCAGGACGCGCTTCATGAACATTCCTTACCAAAGTGGACGGGCTACAGATCCTTAGGCCACGAACAATAGCAGCCTACCGCGAGGGTGTGAGTGGCATTCACTTCGCGTCCGGTTCCAAGCGCCTTGAGGATCGGCTCGATAAAGCTGTTGCTGGCGTTGCACGTCAGGCCTTCGCTGTAGGGGCCGAAATACGCCAGCTTGCCGGTGCGATCCCAAATGCCCACGGCCGGGCTGGCGGGGATCTGGTCCGCGCCGGGCAGGGCATCGAGGACTTTCATGTGGCGCAGGTTCTCGGGCAACTGGCCGTGGCTGCCGGGTTTTTGCAGGGCATAGAACTCCACCCCTTGGGGCGCGTACTGCTCGATCAACTCGCCCAGGTGCTGCTGGTTACCGACATTGCACGGGCAGGCCGGGTCCCAGAAGTGCACCAGGCGAATCGGGCCAGGGCCACTGAGGGCGGCGGGCAGTTGCAGCGCATCGCCGGAAAATACCGCGGTGTGTTCGCTGAAGGCACGCAGGTAGCGGCCTTGGAACCAGTCATAGGCCGCCCACAGCACCCCGGCGCAGATAACCAGGATCAGGCTGGCGAACAGGGCGTTACGGTAGGGCGCTCGCATTGGATGTATCCTCGCAGGTCGCGTAGCTTGCCATGCTTGTCCTGACAGATGAATATCGCAGCTCGATATTCATCTTCACCGCAAGTCTGGAAGCCTTTATGCCCGTCACCTTTGACCCTGATCATCTGCGCGAAAGCTTGCGCCCCCTGGTGGATGCGCAGCCGCTGTCAGCCGAGGCGAGGGTTTACCAGCGTTTCTACGGGCTCGACCTGGCCGCACGCCAGGTGCCGGCGGTGAGCCGCCTGGGGCGCTTGCAGGTGGATGGGTTCGAGGTGGTGGCCCAGGTCTGGTGGCCGCCAGCACCGGTCGCGACCATGTTCCTGTTCCACGGTTTCTACGATCACATGGGGCTGTATCGCCATGTGGTGGATTGGGCCTTGGACCAGGGCTTCGTGGTGATCGCCTGCGACCTGCCGGGCCATGGCTTGTCCAGCGGCGTGCGCGCCAGCATCGATGACTTTGCGGTGTACCAGAGCGTGGTGCAGGCCTTGTTCGTCGAGGCCAAGGCGCTGCAATTGCCGCAACCCTGGCACCTGTTCGGGCAAAGCACCGGCGGCGCCATCGTGGTGGACCATCTGCTCCACCACGGCGCCCAGAGTCCGGCCCAGGGCAAGACTTTCCTGCTGTCGCCTTTGGTGCGGCCGCGTGCCTGGGGTTGGTCCCAGGTCAGCTATTACCTGCTGCGCCCGTTCGTCAAAGGCATCGCCCGGCGTTTCAGCGATAACTCCAACGACCCTGCGTTCAAGCCGTTCCTGGAAGCCGACCCGCTACAGCCTCGCCAGCTGCCTACCGCCTGGGTGGGGTCGCTGGCGCGCTGGATCAAACGCATCGAAGCCGCACCACGCAGCCCCCGGCGCCCGGTGATCGTGCAGGGTGAGGAAGATATGACGGTGGACTGGCAGCACAATTTGCAGGTGTTGCGAGGTAAGTTCGACCGGCCTGAGGTGTTGATGCTCAAGCGGGGTCGGCATCACTTGGCCAATGAAATTCCGCAGATTCGCGAAGCATATTTTAACTTCCTCACGGATCACCTGAAATAACGCGGTTCAAATGTGGGAGCTGGCTTGCCTGCGATAGCGGTGTCACTGACAGATCGCAATCGCAGGCCAGCTCCCACAGGGTTTACTGCGTCAGGCTTGAGGTGCTTTGGCCGACAGCCAGCCCTGCGCGAATGGCCGCCAGGGCAGCCTGGTAATACGCCTTGCCCTCCGGCGACTCGGCAAAGGTGGCGAACTCTTCCAGCTCAGGGTCGGACAAATCCCGATAGACATACAGCAAGGTATTGTTCAAATCCTTGTCGATCTGCTGCATCAACCGCTCGCGCTGGCCATTCAACATTCCTTGCGCCTGGCCACCGCCGAGCAGGCCGGGGATCATCTGGCTCAAGCTGTCGGCCGCCACGCCTGCAATCGCCAGGCTGACCTCGGCACCGGCCTCGCGGGCGGGCAGGGCCTGGGCCAGGTGGCCGATGATCAGGCTGCGGGTGGCATCGGCTTCGAGTTTGGGCAGGCCCTGTGCGTTTTTCGCCAGTTGATCGCGGCGCGTGGCCAGCAACTCAGCGGCGACGATCTTTCGGCCCAGGGGCGACTGGAAAAACGCCAGGGCAGGTTTCGGGTCGGGCAAGTGCTTGCGCAGTTGCGCCTCGGCACGCTGGTCCATGGCCTGGGCGGCAAAGCGTTTATTGCTGTTGTCCACCAGCGCCTGGTACACCACCGGCGGCAGGCTATTGCGGTAGCGCTGCTGGGCGGCACTGAGGGCGTCATTGAAGTGCGCACGTTGTTCGGCCCAGCCGGCGACCTTGTACAACTGGTCATGGCCGTCTGCCCAGGCGGGCAAAACGCAGAACATCAACACAGAAAAAAACAAACGACGCATAAGGACTCCTGTCAGTCGGCCACTATTGTCCGTGTCGGGCGTAGGATTTGTCGAGAAGTCCTATCGGTCACCTGACTAAAGTGCATTCAGACGCTCAACGGCGCTGTCGGATTTTCAGGCGTATGGATACTATGCGCGCCATGCAAATACCCCTCGATCACCCGCTGCTGCAACGCATCGTCGACGACTTGGCCGAAAAAGGCTGGTCGCAGCAAAATGGCTTCCTGCCCCAGGCTCTGACCCTGGAGCTGGCGGCTGAGTGCCGTAAACGTGCGGCGCAGGGTGAACTGGCGCCCGCAGCGGTAGGGCGTGGGCCGGCCCAGGAAATTCGCGAAGGCATTCGCGGCGACCATATCCAGTGGTTGGAGGAGGGGGACGCGCCTATCTGCGACACCTACATGGGCGTGATGGACGGCCTGCGCCTGGCGATGAATCGCAGCCTGTTCCTGGGCCTGGAAGATTTCGAAAGCCACTTCGCGATGTACCCGCCGGGCGCGTTTTACCTCAAGCATGTAGACCGTTTTCGCGACGATGACCGGCGCATGGTCTCGGCGGTGATCTACTTGAACGACGCCTGGCTGCCCGAGCATGGCGGCCAACTGCGCATGTACCTCAAGGGCGGTGTCGAATACGACGTGGTGCCCACCGGGGGTTGCCTGGTGGTATTCCTGTCGGGCGAGGTGCCTCACGAAGTCCTGCCCGCTACGCGCGAACGCCTGTCCTTGACGGGCTGGTTTCGCCGGCGGGGCAACGAGCCGTTTTAAACATGGAAAAGATTCTGGTCAGCCGCTGCCTGCTCGGGCACAAGGTGCGCTACGACGGCGGGGCCAGCGGCCCATTCGACCCACTGGCAGCGTGGCAAGCTGAAGGCCGCGTGGTTGCCATCTGCCCGGAAGTGGCGGGGGGCTTGCCCACACCGCGGCCATCGGCCGAAATCCCAGGCGGGCAGGGCATCGACGTGTGGGAAGGCCGCGCCCAGGTGCTGACGGCCGAGGGCGAAGACTTCACCAGCGCCTTTCTCGACGGTGCCCGCCAAGCCTTGGCGCTGGTGCAACGCCATCACATCCGCATCGCCATTCTCAAGGCCAACAGCCCATCCTGCGGCAATCTGTTGACCTATGACGGCACCTTCAGCGGGGTGAAGGTCAGTGGCGAAGGCGTCACGGCGGCGCTGCTCAAGCGCCATGGTGTGCAGGTGTTCAGTGAGTTGGAGTTGCCACAGGCGGCAATTGCCCTCACGCAGCTTTAAGAAGTTTAAACAGATCAAGTGTGGGAGCTGGCTTGCCTGCGATAGCGGTGTATCAGCACCTTATGTGTAACTGACAGACCGCTATCGCAGGCAAGCCAGCTCCCACATTTTATTGCACCTTGAGCCATTTCTGCGCCAGCGCCTTCAACCGGCCATCGTCCTTAACCCGCTTCAACGCCCCGTTCAAACTGGTCTTGAACGCCGGGTTGCCCTTCTGGAACGGGATCGCCAATGCCGGCTTCTGGTGGTAAGGCTCACTGAAATCGAAACGATCCTCAAGCTCGGCAGTCATAGCCATATGGTTAATGGCCACGTCGTACTTGCCGGTTTCCACACCGGACAGCAGGTCCGCGTTATCGGTGGTAATAAACGAGGAGCGCACCTCCATCTCCTTGGCCAGCAGTTCACCCAGCTCCACTTCAAAGCCTGCGAGTTTGTCGCCCTCTTTGAAATTGTACGGCGGGGTGTTGGCTTCCAGGGCGATGCGCAGTTCACCGCGATCATTGACGTCGTCAATCAGTTCGGCATGAGCCAAGGGGCTCAGAAGAGGAAGCAACAGCAACAGGCCAGGCGAAAAGCGCATGGTCACTCCTAAAGAATTCGTACAGGCGAGACGCCGTTCAGCAACGTTTTGTTATGGTGTCGGGTGCCTTGGACCGCAATTTATCGCGAAGTTGTCATAACCCTACAGATTTCACCGAAAAACTGGAGAAGCGAATGAAAGCCCTTTTGTCCCGTGCAACGATTGCCAGCCTTTTGCTGGGTACCTCGATGTTGGCCAGTGCCGCAGACCTTCCTCGTACACCTGCGCCTGAAGGTGCCGAAGTGTTCATCGTCTCGCCGAAAGATGGCGCCACCGTTGATAAAACCTTCACCGTCAAATTCGGCGTCAAGAAGCTGGACCTGGAACCGATCGACAAGCAAGTGCCTAACGCCGGGCACCACCATCTGTTGGTAGACCAGAAGGTGGAGTCGCTCAACGCCAATGAGGCGATCCCGGCCACGCCTACCTCGATTCACTTCGGCAAGGCGCAGACCGAAACCGAGCTGACCCTGACGCCAGGCAAGCACACCCTGCAACTGGTGGCCGGCGACAACGTGCATCGCCAGTTCGAACCCACAGTCGCCTCGAAAGTGATCACCGTTAACGTCAAATAAGCGTTATTCGGGCAAAAAAATGGGAGACCCCTGCGGGTCTCCCATTTTTTATCCAGCGCTTGAAGCCTTAGAACAACACGCGGCTACGAATAGTGCCGTTGATGTGCTGCAGCTTCTCTTGCGCCAGGTCCGAGTACTCGGCGTCGACGTCGATCACCACGTAGCCGACCTTCTCGTTGGTCTGCAGGAACTGACCGGAGATGTTGATGCCGTTTTCGGCGAAGACCTTGTTGATCTCCATCATCACGCCAGGGATGTTCTGGTGGATGTGCAGCAGACGGTGCTTGCCCGGGTGAGCCGGCAGGGCCACTTCCGGGAAGTTGACCGACGATACCGAGGTACCGTTGTCGCTGTACTTGACCAGTTTTTCCGAGACTTCCAGGCCGATGTTGGCTTGGGCTTCAGCGGTGGAGCCGCCGATGTGCGGGGTCAGGATCACGTTGTCCAGGCCACGCAGCGGGCTTTCGAAGATGTCATCGTTGGAGCGCGGCTCCACCGGGAACACGTCGATGGCAGCGCCGATCAGGTGCTTGTCCTTGATCGCGTCGGCCAGGGCATCCAGCTCGACCACGGTGCCGCGAGCGGCGTTGATCAGGATCCCGCCTTTCTTGATCGCGCGGATTTCCTTCTCACCGATCATCCACTGGGTCTCGGCCGTTTCCGGAACGTGCAGGGTGACGATGTCGGACATGCCCAGCAGCTCGGTCAGGCTGGCCACTTGGGTGGCGTTGCCCAATGGCAGCTTGGTCAGGGTGTCGTAGAAGAACACCTGCATGCCCAGGCCTTCAGCCAACACCGACAGTTGCGTGCCGATCGAGCCGTAGCCGACGATACCCAGCTTCTTGCCGCGGATTTCGAAGGAGTTGGCCGCGCTCTTGATCCAGCCGCCACGGTGGCAGGAAGCGTTCTTCTCAGGGATACCGCGCAGCAGCAGGATGGCCTCGGCCAGCACCAGCTCCGCCACGGAACGGGTGTTGGAGTACGGTGCGTTGAACACCGCGATGCCGCGCTCGCGCGCTGCATTGAGGTCGACCTGGTTGGTGCCGATGCAGAAACAGCCGACAGCCACGAGTTTCTTGGCGTGGTCGAAGATCTCTTCGGTCAGCTGAGTGCGGGAGCGAATGCCGATAAAGTGCGCGTCGGCGATCTTTTCCTTGAGCTGGGCTTCCGGCAGAGAACTGGTGATGTACTCAATGCTGGTGTACCCGGCGGCTTTCAGAACGTCGACAGCCGATGGGTGGACGCCTTCCAGAAGAAGGAACTTGATCTTGCTCTTATCGAGAGAAGTCTTGCTCATCTGCGTAAACCTGTATCCCGGAGAAAATTGGCAGGGAGTCGAGCAGCGCAAGCTGACCCGGACGGCAGGAAAGCCGTCACCGCAGAAACGCCCTTTGGGTCTGTCCTGCGGGGGCGGTATGCTAGCATACGCACCCCGCTAAACACCTATTCCTGCGACGTGAAGCGTTCTCAGGATGACCATGAATTGTTCGAGAGTTCTGTCGATGACCCATCCTGCCCTGATTGATGAGCTAAAGACCCTGGTTGAGCCCGGCAAAGTGCTGACCGACGCCGACTCCCTGGAGGCTTACGGCAAGGATTGGACCAAGCACTTCGCTCCCGCACCTAGCGCCATCGTGTTCCCCAAGACCACCGAGCAGGTACAGGCCATCGTGCGGTGGGCCAATGAGCACAAGGTGGCGCTGGTGCCCTCGGGCGGGCGCACCGGTCTGTCGGCTGCTGCCGTTGCCGCCAATGGCGAAGTGGTGGTGTCGTTCGACTATATGAACCAGATCCTCGACGTGAACCTCACCGACCGCACCGCCGTGTGCCAGCCGGGTGTGGTGACCAAGCAACTGCAGAACGTCGCTGAAGAAAACGGCCTGTATTATCCGGTGGACTTCGCCTCGTCCGGTTCCAGCCAGATTGGCGGCAATATCGGCACCAATGCCGGCGGGATCAAAGTAATTCGCTACGGTATGACCCGCAACTGGGTGGCCGGCATGAAGGTCGTCACCGGCAAAGGCGATGTGCTGGAGCTGAACCGCGACCTGATCAAAAACGCCACCGGCTACGACATGCGCCAGCTGTTTATCGGCGCCGAAGGCACCCTGGGCTTTGTGGTCGAAGCCACCATGCGCCTGGACCGCGCGCCAAAGAACCTCACGGCAATGGTGCTCGGCACGACTGATTTCGACTCGATCATGCCGGTGCTGCACGCCTTCCAGAGCAAACTGGACCTGACCGCCTTCGAATTCTTCTCGGACAAAGCCCTGGCCAAAGTCCTTGGTCGTGGCGACGTGCCGGCGCCGTTCGAAACCGAGTGCCCGTTCTACGCCCTGCTGGAATTCGAAGCCACCACCGAAGAAGTCGCCAACCACGCCCTGGAAACGTTCGAACATTGCGTGGAGCAGGGCTGGGTGCTGGATGGCGTGATGAGCCAGAGCGAAACCCAGCTGCACAACCTGTGGAAACTGCGCGAGTACATCTCCGAAACCATTTCCCACTGGACGCCGTACAAGAACGACATCTCGGTGACCGTGTCGAAAGTGCCAGCGTTCCTGAGCGAAATTGACGCGATCGTCGGTGAACACTACCCGGACTTCGAAATCGTCTGGTTCGGCCATATCGGTGACGGCAACCTGCACCTGAACATCCTCAAGCCGGAAAACCTGAGCAAGGATGAGTTTTTCGCCAAGTGCGCCACCGTTAACAAGTGGGTATTCGAGACCGTCGCCAAGTACAACGGCTCGATCTCCGCCGAACACGGCGTGGGCATGACCAAGCGCGATTACCTGACCTACAGCCGTTCACCGGTTGAAATCGAATACATGAAGGCCGTCAAAGCCGTGTTCGACCCTAACGGGATCATGAACCCCGGCAAGATCTTCGCTGTTTAACCGCACCTGAAGGAGTCGTTCCATGAGCTACCAGCACAAGTATGTCGACGGCACCAACATCCACTTCCCGGTGGGTAAAGTGGTGTGCATCGGGCGTAACTACGCCGAACACGCCACGGAACTGGACAACCCGGTACCCACCGAGCCGCTGCTGTTCATCAAGCCGGGCAGCTGCGTGGTGCCGTTGGAAGGTGGCTTTGCCATTCCGACCGAGCGTGGTTCGGTGCACTACGAAGCGGAAATCGCCGTATTGATCGGCAAGCCTTTGTCCGCCAAGCCGAGCCGGGAAGAAGTGCTGGACGCCATCTCCGGCTTCGCTCCGGCCCTGGACCTGACCCTGCGCGACAAACAGGCCGAGCTCAAAGCCAAGGGCTTGCCGTGGGAAATCGCCAAGTCTTTCGATGGCGCGGCGGTGATTGCCCCCTTCGTGGTCAGCAGTACCTTTGCGGACGTGACCGATATCGGCATTCGCCTGAGCATCAACGGCGAATTGCGCCAGGACGGCAACAGCGCGCAGATGCTTAACCCGATTGTGCCGATGATTCAGTACATGGCGGGTTGCTTCTCCCTCCAAGCGGGCGACGTGATCCTGACCGGCACCCCGGCGGGCGTTGGCCCGTTGAATGTAGGCGATGAAGTGGTGTTGGAGCTGGCAGGTGTGAACCCTTTCGAAAGCGTCGTGCGCTAAATCACTGCCAAACTGCGATCAAACTGTGGGAGCGGGCTTGCCCGCGATGGCGGTGTGACAGTCACTGAATAGTTGACTGAACGCCCTTAATCGCGGGCAAGCCCGCTCCCACAGTTGTTTGTGTACATCTGCAGGATCCGGCGTTTTGCATTTTTTTCACACGCCATCCGGATAATTCCCTGCTCTTGCGCGCGGGGCCTTGAATCCTGTGCTATCCCCTACAGCTGACTTTCCGGAAAAGCGCTCAATGGTCGTGCCTCTGCCCACTTCGAAAACCTCGCTTCGCTCTCGCTTGTCCATGCGCTGGTATTCCTGGGTATTTTTGGCTGGTGCCATTTTGTATGGCATCGCCTGGGCCATGCACTGGGATGATCGCGGCCTGCTGTGGGTGCTGGAGCGTTTCGAGAGTTCGGCCGAACGCCGAGAAAGTGTGTGGCTGCCGGACTATCACGCGGTGATCGACGCCAAGTTGCTGCCCGGTATGGAGAAGGACGAGGCATCAGACCTGTCCTATAACCCGCAGACCAAAACCCTGTTTTCAGTGATGGGCAAGAATCCCTTCCTGGTCGAACTGAGCCTGCAAGGCGATGTGTTGCGCAAAATGCCGCTCAACGGTTGGAACAATCCGGAAGGCGTGGCAGTGATGGAAAACGGCTTGATGGCGGTGGTCGATGAACGCGATCACAGCCTGACCGTGGTCAAGGTCGACGCCGGCACTACGGCGCTGAACAAGGCCGATTTCCCCAGTTATGACCTGGGCCCGTCCAAAGATCAGAACAAAGCCTTTGAGGCCGTTACCTGGGACAAGCGCAACCAGCAGTTGGTGCTGGGCGAAGAACGTCCCCCGGCCCTGTTCACCTGGAAAAGCGATGGCAATACGCTGACCGGCGACAAGCAAAAACTGGCCAGCACCGAACTGGATGTGCGCAACCTGTCGGCCCTGTCCATCGACCCACGTACCGGACATTTGCTGGTGCTGTCGGCCGATTCCCACCTGCTGCTGGAACTGGATGAAACGGGCGAGCAAGTCAGCTTCATGACCTTGCTTGGCGGCTTCAATGGCCTGAAAGACACGATCCCCCGTGCCGAAGGCGTGACCATGGACGAGAGCGGCAACCTGTACATGGTCAGTGAGCCAAACCTGTTCTATCGCTTTGAAAAGCAGAAATAACTGACGAATTACGTCAGAGTTTTCTTTATAAACGGCATTCGCCAGGCAGTCCGGTGCGTTTAAGTTTAAATTCAGGTGACCTTGATATCTATTCGCCAGTTTTTTCTCTGAGCCCGCCCCGATGCGTCGACTTGCCCGCCCTAAACCTGCTGTTTTTATCCTGCTGTTGCTCGCCCTGGTCACTGCCGGGCTGGTGGCACAGCAGTTCCGTCTGTTCGAACGCGCCTGGTTCAACTGGCAGGTGTGGTACCAGCCTGCGGATGAGCGCGCCATTGGCCTGGCGGACTACCGTGTCACCCTCGAAGGCCAGGTGATCGAAGGGCTTGACGACGATGTCTCGGCCCTGACCTACGACCCCGTGCGCAAAAGCCTGTTTACTGTCACCAATAAAAACGCCGAACTGGTCGAGTTGTCGCTGGAGGGCAAGATCCTGCGGCGCATTCCGCTGGTGGGCTTTGGCGATGCCGAAGCGGTGGAATTTATCAGCGACAACATCTACGTCATCAGCGATGAGCGCCAGCAGCGCTTGATCAAAGTGCATGTGGACGATGACACCAAGTTCCTCGACGCCGTCGATGCGGAGCAAATGACCCTGGGCGTGCACGTCGGCGGCAACAAGGGCTTTGAAGGGTTGGCCTACGACTCGGTGGGCAAGCGCTTGTTCGTGGCCAAGGAACGCGACCCCATGCTGATCTACGAGGTGCACGGGTTTCCCCATTTCAAGCCGGAAAAAACCTATTCGGTACATGTGATCAACAACCCCAAGCGCGATGCCGGCCTGTTTGTGCGCGACCTGTCGAGCCTGCAATACGACGAGCGCAGTGGCCATCTGTTGGCGCTGTCGGATGAGTCGTTCCTGGTCTTGGAGCTGGATATTGATGGTCGCCCTCTAAGCAGTCTGTCGTTGCTTAAAGGGCGCCATGGCCTGAGCAAGCGCGTGCCCCAGGCCGAAGGGATCGCCATGGATGACGACGGCACGCTGTACATGGTCAGCGAGCCCAACCTGTTTTACGTGTTCAAGAAACCCTGATCAGAACATCCATTGCACACCCAGCGAATAACCGGTCTGGCTGCCTTCAGCATGCCCGAGGCGGCCATTGACCTCGGCAAACACGCCCAACTGTGGGGTGATCGCCAGTTGGCTGCCCAGTTGTGCGCGAGCGAAGCTCTTATCCACTGAGCCCAGCCTGGCGGTGCGGGCCTGGCCATCGGCGCGTGCGGTGAGTTGCAGGTCGTCCAGGCGGCCGTCGGCCAATTCCTTGACCCAGGCGATGTCGCCGTAGGGCATCAGGTTCAGGCCATAGGGCAGGGCAACAGCGCCGCGCACGCGCCAGCCGAGGCTGGCTTCCAGGGAGTCGAAAGACTGCTCTTCGTACTCCAGGGCCGTGCGCAGGTTCTGCTTTTCGTGGAACTTGTCGATGCGGTAATGGCTGTAGTCCAGGCCGGCGAACGGCCCGCTCTTGATCGCGCCAAAGTCAAAGTCATAGCCACCCAGCACCCGTGCGCCCAACGCCAGGGCATCGGTATCGCCCGTCAGTTGCTGGTTGAGCAGGATCGGCCCGCCATTGGCCTGGATGACCAGGTTGCGCTTGGAGTCGAAGCGCGTGTGGCCCACGCTCAGGTCACCGCCCAGCCAGCGTGGCCCGCCATCGTTGAGCAGTGCATAGACGGCTGCCTGCCAGGTGTCGCTGTCGAGCTTGCCGCGATGCTCCAGTTTGTCGCGCCCATTGAGGTAGCTGAGGCTGGCGCCGATATTCAGGCTTGAAGTCAGTTGGTAGTCGCCGAGGGCATGCAGGCCCACGCGCCGGGCTTCGGGGTTGGGGGCCGTGTCGAAGCCGCTGTCCGGGTTGTATTCGCCATCCACGCCGATCTCGCCATCGAAGCTGCCGACCCCGCGGCTGGCCGCTTGCAGGGTCAGCCAACGGCGATCATGCAGGCGCACCAGGGCCTGATGCTGGCGCTGCAGGTTGTCTTGCATATTGCGCGCAACGGCACCGCCAGAAGCGGTCGAGGCCATCAGGTCGGCGTTGGTCAGTTCCAGCACCAGGCGGCTGAGCAGGCGTGAATAGTCGCGCAGGCGCTGGTCGATGCGCGCCTGGCCGAATGCATCGGTCAGCACGGCTTTGTTGTCTTCGTTCGGGTCGTGCCAGGTCGAGCCGCCGGGGATTTTCGGGTTGTCGGTCTGGGTGTAGCCGTCCAGGTCGCCCAGTTCCCAGTTGGTGGCCTCTATATAAAGGATCGGGATATTCAGCGGTTCAAACGCTTCACCATCGCTGCAGCAGCCGGTGCCCTTCGGGTACTGCGGGTCCAGGCCGGGGTTGCTGAATAAGGGGATGTTCAATTCCCTGGCGATCTGGAAGGTGTGCTCGCGCAAGGAGGCCAAGGCCGGGTTGGCGGTGCTGTTCTGGCCGGCGTGGGCGTACATCATGTCGCCGGTGATCAGGCTGTCGAGGTTGATCATCGCGAGCATGTTGGCGCGCTGGCTGGTGTTGAGTGAGTCGACAAAGGCACGGGAGCCGCGCAGGCCTTCTTCTTCGGCGCCGAAGCCCACTACCTGCAGGCCATTTTCCAGTGACAGGCCGCTGAGGTTCTTCGCCACCTCGGTCAGCACGCTGGCGCCGGAACCGTTGTCATCCAGGCCTTGCAGGGTCGGGCGGCCGAAGTAAGTGTCGAAATGCGCGCCAATCACCACGTACTGGGCCTTGGTACCAGCGGCAGAGGCCACCACGTTTTGCGAAGCCCGGCTGCCGTTGTTCCAGGTGAAGTCCTGACGGCTGATGCTATAGGCCGTGCCCATCTGGCTCTGCATCCAGTCGGCTGCCCCGGCAAAATTTGCCGTGCCGCGATATCGGCCAGGGTAGTCGTTGATCAGTTTTTCCAGGGTGGTGTTGGCGTGCTGGCCGTAATCGTAGGCCTGGGTAGGCGTGGACAGCAGGGCACCGGCAACGCTGATGGCGAAGGCTAGAGGCTTTATCACAAGGTCTTCCTTGAGGTGATGGGAATGTGCAAGCCCAGACCCTTTGCACAATGCGCGCCTCATTCCATGGGCGGCTGCGAATTGGCGCATTGTTAAACGCGTGGGTCGCGTGGCTGTAATTTGTAACGGATTGGATACCAGGCGGGGCAGGGGGTGCCGTGACAGAGCGCACGGTTTTGGCGAGGAGTGCTGCGAAAAGTAGCGTTTTTGTTACATCGCTCTAGAGTCGAGCGCAAACACATGTGGGAGCTGGCTTGCCTGCGATGGCATCGCCTCGGTATTCATTGATACACCGAGTCGTCTGCATCGCGGGCAAGCCCGGCTCCCACAGGGTCAGGCCTTGAGGGTTTTCACGCCTTCCGGGGTACCCAGCAGCAATACATCCGCCGGGCGCGCCGCGAACAGGCCGTTGGTGACCACACCCACAATGGCGTTGATCTGCGTCTCAAGCTCCACCGGGTTGGTGATCTGCATATTGAACACGTCGAGGATGATGTTGCCGTTGTCGGTCAACACACCTTCGCGGTACACCGGGTCGCCGCCCAGTTTCACCAGCTCGCGGGCCACATGGCTGCGGGCCATGGGGATGACTTCCACCGGCAGTGGGAACGTGCCCAGCACGGGTACCAGCTTGCTCGCGTCGGCGATGCAAATGAAGGTCTTGGCCACGGCCGCGACAATCTTCTCGCGGGTCAGGGCCGCGCCGCCGCCTTTGATCAGGTTCAGGTGCTCGTCGCTTTCATCGGCGCCGTCGACGTAGAACTCCAGGTCGCTCACGGTGTTGAGCTCGTACACCGGAATGCCATGGCCCTTGAGACGGGCGGCGGTGGCTTCGGAACTGGCCACGGCGCCGTCGAACGCGCCCTTGTGCTGGGCCAGTGCGTCGATGAAGCAGTTGGCGGTGGAACCGGTGCCGACACCGACGATGCTCTTGTCGTCGAGTTTAGGAAGGATTAAATCGACAGCGGCCTGGGCCACTGCCTGTTTGAGTTGATCCTGGGTCATGCGGGCTCCGGAACGGGCGGGGAATTAACGAGGGCGGCGAGTATAACCCAACAAAACCTCGGGATTCGTGTGGTCGCCCGGCCAAACGCTGGGTTAGACTCCTTGGCCCTGCCCAACCCGTGAAGTAGATGCCTGCCGATGCTTGAACACTACGTCAAAAAAATCCTCACCTCGCGTGTTTACGACATCGCCGTGGAAACCCCCTTGCAGACTGCCCGCCAGCTCTCCGAGCGGCTGGGTAACAAGATTTGGCTCAAGCGCGAAGACTTGCAGCCGGTGTTCTCGTTCAAGATTCGCGGCGCCTACAACAAGCTGACCCAGCTCAGTGCCGAAGAACGTGCACGCGGCGTCGTCACCGCGTCGGCCGGCAACCATGCCCAGGGCCTGGCCCTGGCGGCCAAGGTGCTGGGGGTGAAAGCCACCATCGTGATGCCCAAGACCACCCCGGAGATCAAGGTCGAAGGCGTGCGCTCCCGGGGCGGCAAAGTGGTGCTGCACGGTGATTCCTTTCCGGAAGCCCTGGCCTACTCGCTCAAGCTGGTCGACGAAAAAGGCTACGTGTACATCCACCCCTACGATGATCCGCACACCATTGCCGGGCAGGGCACCGTGGCGATGGAAATCCTGCGCCAGCACCCAGGGCCTCTGGACGCGATTTTCGTACCGGTGGGCGGCGGCGGTCTGATCGCCGGGATTGCGGCGTATGTGAAATACCTGCGCCCGGAGATCAAGATCATCGGCGTGGAACCGGACGACTCCAACTGCCTGCAAGCCGCCATGGCGGCGGGCGAGCGTGTGGTATTGCCGACCGTGGGCATCTTCGCCGACGGCGTGGCGGTGGCGCAGATCGGCCAGCACACCTTCGACATTTGCAAAGACTACGTGGATGAAGTGATCACCGTCAGCACCGATGAAATCTGTGCGGCGATCAAGGACATCTACGATGACACCCGCTCCATCACCGAGCCGGCGGGTGCACTGGGCGTGGCCGGGATCAAAAAGTACGTCGAGACCCGCGGTGTCAGCGGCCAGACCTTTGTCGCCATTGACTCGGGCGCCAACGTCAACTTCGACCGTTTGCGCCATGTGGCCGAGCGCGCCGAACTGGGTGAAGGCCGTGAGGCCATCATCGCCGTGACCATCCCCGAGCGGCCGGGCAGCTTCAAGGCCTTCTGCGAAGCGGTGGGCAAGCGCCAGATCACCGAATTCAATTACCGCTACCACTCCGGCAGCGAAGCGCACATTTTCGTCGGCGTGCAGACCCACCCGGAGAACGACCCGCGCAGCGCGTTGGTGGCCAGTTTGACCAGCCAGGGTTTCCCGGTGCTGGACCTCACCGAGAACGAACTGGCCAAGTTGCACATTCGCCATATGGTCGGTGGGCATGCGGCCAAAGTCAGCGACGAGTTGGTGTTTCGCTTCGAATTCCCGGAGCGGCCGGGGGCGTTGTTCAACTTCCTCAACAAACTCGGCGGGCGCTGGAATATCTCGATGTTCCACTACCGCAACCACGGCGCGGCTGACGGCCGAGTGGTGGCGGGCTTGCAAGTGCCGGCGGACGAGCGCCATCTGGTGCCTGCCGCGCTGGCGCAAATCGGTTACCCGTACTGGGATGAAAGCGAAAACCCGGCTTACCAGCTGTTCCTCGGTTGAGCGACTACGCTGACTGAGCGGCCTATAAGGAATAGAGACCATGGAAACGCTGACCACCCTCAAGGTGATCCACATCACCGCCACCGTATTGCTGCTGCTCAGCGGCCTGGGCCTGGCGGTATTGGCGTGGCGTAAACGCAGCGCCGGCCCGGCCGCGACCGTGCAGCGCCCCTGGGCATTTGTATGGCTGCTGATGGGGATTTGCCTGGTGAGCATGCCCTTCACCGGCTGGTGGCTGGTGCACCTGCTCGGCTGGCCATTGGGGCAAACCTGGATCTTGGGCTCCAGCATCCTCTACACCGTGGCGGCGCTGGCCTGGTTCTGGCTGGTGGCGCGGCTCAATCGGCTGCGCAAGGGCGAGGGCGGGAGCCTGAATTTCACCCTGGTGCTGGCGGTGGTCAGCCTGGTGGGGTTTGTGGCGATTGCAGGGCTGATGGGCGCCAAGCCGGTTTAAAGCGTTAGACCGCGTCGCGTTCATCGCAGGCAAGCCAGCTCCCACAGGGGAATGCATTCCAAATGTGGGAGCTGGCTTGCCTGCGATAGCGTCATCAGCTGCGCAGCGTAATCACCGGCCAACCACGCTTTTCAGCCTCGGCGCGCAAATTCTGATCCGGATCCACTGCCACCGGGTGCGTTACCTGCTCCAGCAACGGCAAATCATTCATCGAATCGCTGTAGAAGTAGCTGTCTTCCAGGCTATGCCCGGTTTCTTCCAACCAGCGGTTCAAACGCGTCACCTTGCCCTCGCGAAAGCACGGCACATCGGTACTGCGCCCGGTATAGCGGCCATCCACCATTTCGCATTCGGTGGCGATCAGGGTCTCGACGCCCAGGCGGGCGGCAATCGGCGCGGTGACGAAGCGGTTGGTGGCGGTGATGATCACCAGCTTGTCACCGGCGGCGCGGTGCCTGGCCAGCAGTTCAACGGCCTTCGGGAGCATGATGGGCTCGATGCAGTCGCGCATGTAGTCGTTGTGCCACGCGTCCAGCTGGGCCATCTCGGTGCGGCCGAGGATTTCCAGGCAGAAGTTCAAGTAGGCGGCGTTATCCAGCCGCCCGGCCAGGTAGTCCTGGTAGAACTCGTCGTTGCGGGCCTTGTAGGCTACCGCGTCGAGAATCCCGCGTTCACACAGGTAATCGCCCCAGGCGTGATCGCTGTCACCGCCCAGAAGGGTATTGTCCAAGTCGAATAAAGCCAGGCGCATTGCAGTTACTCGCTGAAAAGTCTGTAAAAAGGCGTCCAGAATACGGTCTTTTCACAAGAGTGCACATAAGGTAAGAAGCCTCGTTGCCGCTGGAACAACCTTTGTGGAACAATGCGGCGACATGCGTTTGCGAGGTTGTTGCCGTGATCGACCCCGATGGTTTCCGTCCTAATGTCGGCATTATTCTGACGAATGATGCCGGACAGGTGCTATGGGCTCGCCGAATCAACCAAGATGCCTGGCAGTTTCCTCAAGGTGGAATCAACCCCGACGAAACCCCTGAAGACGCCTTGTACCGTGAGTTGAACGAAGAAGTCGGCCTTGAGCGCGAAGATGTACAAATTCTGGCCTGTACCCGTGGCTGGTTGCGCTATCGTTTGCCGCAACGCCTGGTGCGTACCCACAGCCAACCGCTGTGCATCGGCCAGAAGCAGAAATGGTTTCTTTTGCGCCTGATCTCCAACGAGCAGCGGGTGCGGATGGATTTGACCGGTAAACCGGAGTTCGATGGCTGGCGCTGGGTCAGCTATTGGTATCCGTTGGGCCAGGTGGTGACATTCAAGCGCGAGGTTTATCGTCGCGCTCTCAAAGAGCTTGCCCCGCGCCTTTTAGCGCGCGACTGACGACGGAGTTCGACCCCGAGCCATGCTCAATACGCTGCGCAAGATCGTCCAGGAAGTTAACTCCGCCAAGGATCTCAAGGCGGCGTTGGGGATTATTGTGTTGCGCGTCAAGGAAGCCATGGGCAGCCAGGTCTGCTCGGTTTACCTGCTGGACCCCGAGACCAACCGTTTTGTGCTGATGGCCACGGAGGGCTTGAACAAGCGCTCCATCGGCAAGGTCAGCATGGCGCCCAATGAAGGTCTGGTGGGCCTGGTGGGGACGCGTGAAGAACCCCTGAACCTCGAGAACGCGGCCGATCACCCGCGTTATCGCTACTTTGCCGAAACCGGCGAAGAGCGCTACGCCTCGTTCCTTGGTGCGCCGATCATTCACCACCGCCGCGTTGTCGGCGTGTTGGTTATCCAGCAAAAAGAGCGTCGCCAGTTCGACGAAGGCGAAGAAGCCTTCCTGGTGACCATGAGCGCGCAACTGGCCGGGGTTATCGCCCACGCCGAAGCGACCGGCTCGATTCGCGGCCTGGGGCGCCAGGGCAAGGGTATCCAGGAAGCCAAGTTCGTCGGCGTACCGGGTTCGCCAGGCGCTGCGGTGGGTACTGCGGTGGTCATGCTGCCGCCCGCCGACCTCGATGTGGTGCCGGACAAGACCGTCAGTGACATCGACGCCGAAATCAAACTGTTCAAGACCGCCCTCGAAGGCGTGCGCGCCGACATGCGCAACCTGTCGACCAAGCTGGCCACCCAGCTGCGCCCCGAAGAGCGTGCGCTGTTCGACGTGTACCAGATGATGCTCGACGACGCGTCCCTGGGTAACGAAGTCAAGACTGTGATCAAGACCGGCCAGTGGGCCCAGGGCGCGTTACGCCAGGTGGTCACCGATCACGTCAACCGTTTCGAAATGATGGACGACGCCTACCTGCGCGAGCGCGCATCGGATGTACGCGACCTGGGGCGACGTCTGTTGGCGTACCTGCAGGAAGACCGCAGCACCAACATGGTCTTCCCCGATAACACCATTCTGGTCAGTGAAGAGTTGACCGCCACCCAGCTTGGCGAAGTGCCTGAAGGCAAGCTGGTGGGCTTGGTTTCGGTATTGGGTTCGGGTAACTCCCACGTGGCGATCCTGGCCCGGGCCATGGGTATCCCGACGGTGATGGGCCTGGTGGACCTGCCGTACTCCAAGGTCGACGGCATCGACATGATCGTCGATGGGCATCGCGGCGAGGTGTTCACCAACCCCAGCGACGTGCTGCGCAAGCAATACGCCGAGGTGGTGGAAGAAGAGAAGCAACTGGCCCAGGGCCTGGATTCGCTGCGCGAGCTGCCGTGTGTCACCCCCGATGGCCACCGGGTACCGCTGCTGGTCAACACTGGCCTGCTTGCGGATGTAGCCCGTGCGCAACAGCGCGGCGCCGAAGGGGTGGGTCTGTACCGCACCGAAGTGCCGTTCATGATCAACCAGCGTTTCCCGAGCGAGAAGGAGCAGCTGGCGATTTATCGCGAGCAATTGCAAGCCTTCCACCCGTTACCGGTGACGATGCGCAGCCTGGATATTGGCGGCGATAAGTCACTGTCCTATTTCCCTATCAAAGAAGACAACCCCTTCCTTGGCTGGCGCGGTATTCGCGTTACCCTCGACCATCCCGAAATCTTCCTCGTCCAGACCCGCGCTATGCTCAAGGCCAGCGAGGGCTTGAACAACCTGCGCATCCTGCTGCCGATGATCTCCGGCACCCATGAGCTGGAAGAAGCCCTGCACCTGATCCACCGTGCCTGGGGCGAAGTGCGCGATGAAGGCGCCGATGTGCCGATGCCGCCGATTGGCGTGATGATCGAAATACCGGCGGCGGTGTACCAGGCCAAGGAACTGGCGCGGCAGGTGGACTTCCTGTCGGTAGGCTCCAACGACCTGACCCAGTACCTGCTGGCCGTGGACCGTAACAACCCACGGGTGGCCGACCTCTACGACTACCTCCACCCGGCGGTGCTGCAAGCGCTGCAACACGTGGTGCGCGACGCCCATGCCGAAGGCAAGCCGGTGAGTATCTGCGGCGAAATGGCCGGCGACCCGGCGGCGGCGGTGCTGTTGATGGCGATGGGCTTTGACAGCCTGTCGATGAACGCCACCAACTTGCCGAAAGTGAAGTGGATGCTGCGCCAGGTGGAATTGAGCAGGGCCAAGGATTTGCTCGCCGAGTTGATGACCATCGACAACCCGCAAGTTATCCACAGCTCGCTGCAATTGGCGCTGAAAAACCTGGGGTTGACCCGGATGATCAACCCGGCCTCGGCCAAAACCCTGTAGGAGCGAGCTTCTAGCAGATCGTTCCCGCGCTCTGCGTGGGAAGGCAGCCCTGGACGCTCCGCGTCGGCTTTTAGAGCGTGACGCAGAGCGTCACAAGAGGCGTTCCCACGCAGAGCGTGGGAACGATCAAAGACCGAGGCGCCTTCATCGCAGGCAAGCCAGCTCCCACCTGTGGAATGCATTCCCCTGTGGGAGCTGGCTTGCCTGCGATAGCGGTGGTCCAAGCAGCGCTAAAACATCAGGTCCACCTCACCCAGCCGCCCCCCGTGCGGGCCAAAGCTGCGCTCCAGCATCCGCCGCGTCCCATCGGCATTCACGATCAGCGCTGTGCTCGCCCGTGTCCCATAACTGGGGCTGGCGATAAACACGCTCGACAGCAGGCTTTCGGTCGCCAGGCCTACGCCGGTGTCCGGCAGCTCAGCAAACGGCGCGGTCTGCGGGTCGCTGAGAATCCCCAGCAGTGCCTCAGGCTCGGGGTTCTCCAGCACGGCGCTGAACGCTGCTTTGGCCTTCACTAGCTTCGGCCAGGGCGTATCCAGCCCGGCATTGGCTAATCCATACACGCCAGCCTTCAGCAACGTCGGCTCGGTGTCATTGGCGTTGTAGTGCCACAGCTCATCCCGCGTGCCCACCAGCAGGTTGAACCCGGCATATTCAATCGAGCGGCCGTTCACATCGGCCAAATAATCGTCGATCGGCAGCGAACCGCTGAGAAACCGCGCAACCAGTTCGCCGCGAGACTTGCGTGCCGGTGGCTGGTGCGGGTCGCGGATGTTGGTCAAGGCGGCAAAGCGCCCATCCGCGTTCACCCCCAGCCAGGTGCCCCCGGCCTCCTGATCGCGACCGGCATAGACCTGGGGCGCATCCGCCCACTGGGCCAGCGGCAGGCTGGGGCGGGCGTAGAACTCATCGCGGTTGGCCGCGACGATCAGTGGCTGGGCATGGCCCGGTCGCCAGGCGAAAACAATCAGGCACATCGGGTGACCCCTTTTGTGTTTTTGCCACTCTACCCACAGACGCGCCGGTGTTCCATCGTCTCGAAGTTGGGCCGTGCACCTCTGATCCGTTAACATGCCGGGCTATTTGGCGTGTATGTGAACTTCTTAATTTGATCTCGCCGCTGTAACGCAGGCTTAATCGCACATCGGCATGGTCCGGTGCGTCATGACTAAATGTTTTAACGAGGAGTCGCAATGCTGCCTTACCCGCAGATCGACCCGGTGGCCCTGGCCATCGGTCCGCTGAAAATCCATTGGTACGGGTTGATGTACCTGATCGGCATCGGCGGCGCCTGGCTGTTGGCTTCCCGGCGCCTGAACCGTTTCGACCCGACCTGGACCAAGGAGAAGCTCTCCGACATGGTGTTCTGGATGTCGATGGGGGTGATCGTCGGCGGGCGCCTGGGGTATGTGCTGTTCTACGACCTGTCTGCGTATCTCGCCAACCCGACCCTGATCTTCGAAGTGTGGAAGGGCGGCATGGCGTTCCACGGCGGGTTTATCGGCGTGATGATCGCCGCCTGGTGGTTTGGCCGGCGCAATGGCAAGTCGTTCTTCCAACTGATGGACTTCGTCGCCCCCTTCGTGCCGATCGGCCTGGGTGCTGGGCGCATTGGTAACTTTATCAACGCCGAGCTGTGGGGCAAGCCGACCGACGTGCCGTGGGCGATGGTGTTCCCGCCGTTCAGCGACCCGGCGCAACTGCCGCGCCACCCGTCGCAGCTGTACCAGTTCGCATTGGAAGGTGTGGCGCTGTTCCTTATTCTCTATATCTTCTCGCGCAAGCCACGCCCAACCATGGCCGTGTCGGGCATGTTCGCGCTGTTCTACGGGATTTTCCGCTTTATCGTCGAATTCGTACGGGTACCGGATGCGCAGTTGGGCTACCTGGCATGGGGCTGGCTGACCATGGGTCAGGTGCTTAGCTTGCCAATGATCCTGGCGGGCCTGGGCATGCTGTGGTGGGCGTACAATCGCCCGCAGCCGCTGAAGAACGCCGCGCTTTAAATTCGAATGCCAAGACCAGGAGGTCTTGGCTTCAACGATACGGGTAAAAACATGAAGCAATATCTCGAACTGCTGCAGGACGTCGTGACCAATGGCCTGACCAAGGGCGACCGCACGGGCACCGGCACCAAGGCTGTGTTTGCGCGTCAGTATCGGCATAACCTGGCCGACGGCTTCCCGCTGCTGACCACCAAGAAGCTGCACTTCAAAAGCATCGCCAACGAACTGATCTGGATGTTGAGCGGCAACACCAACATCAAGTGGCTCAACGAAAATGGCGTGAAGATCTGGGATGAGTGGGCCACCGAAGACGGCGACCTGGGTCCCGTGTACGGCGAGCAGTGGACCGCCTGGCCGACCAAGGACGGCGGCACGATCAACCAGATCGACTACATGGTGCACACGCTCAAGACCAACCCCAACAGCCGCCGCATCCTGTTCCACGGCTGGAACGTCGAATACCTGCCGGACGAAACCCAGAGCCCGCAGGAAAACGCGCGTAACGGCAAGCAAGCCCTGCCGCCGTGCCATTTGCTGTACCAGGCGTTCGTGCATGACGGCCATCTGTCGATGCAGCTGTATATCCGCAGCTCCGACGTATTCCTGGGGCTGCCGTACAACACTGCCGCGCTGGCGTTGCTGACCCACATGCTGGCCCAGCAGTGCGACCTGATCCCCCACGAGATCATCGTCACCACGGGCGACACCCACGCCTACAGCAACCACATGGAACAGATCCAGACCCAGTTGGCGCGTACGCCGAAAAAACTGCCGGAACTGGTGATCAAGCGTAAGCCTGCGTCGATCTACGACTACAAGTTCGAAGATTTTGAGATTGTGGGCTACGACGCCGACCCAAGCATCAAGGCCGACGTAGCTATCTAAAGCCTTACTCGGTGAAAAACTGTGGGAGCTGGCTTGCCTGCGATAGCGCAGTGTCAGGCGACATCAATGTCGCGGGCCCGCCGCTATCGCAGGCAAGCCAGCTCCCACATGGGTTTGGTGTTCGCTTGAGTTAATGGCCGTGGCTTCTGCCCACATGCGAAGGCTCGGCCTCGCTGGCCGCAATCCCGCCGCTGACTTCCAACTGCTGCAAGATCCCGCACTGGTTCCCACCGCCGCAACGTTGGCGCAGGTCCAGCAGTTGTTCCTGCAAGGCCAACAACCCGTCGATCCGCGCTTTCACATGGTGGATATGCTCGTCGATCAAGGCATTCACGATTTCGCATTGGTCCTGGGGGCTGTCGCGCAGACCCAGCAGGCTGCGGATTTCTTCGAGGGTCATGTCCAGGCTGCGGCAGTTGCGAATAAAGGTCAGCCGCTCGGTGTGCGCCTGGGTGTACACGCGGTAGTTGCCGTCGGTGCGTGCCGGGGGCGGCAGCAGGTTTTCCTTCTCGTAATAACGGATGGTTTCCACCGGGCAATCGGTGAGTTTGGCCAGTTCGCCGATCTTCATCGCAGCAATCTCCAAATGGGCGCTTGACCCTATAGTGGCTACAGGGTCTTTACTTGGCAACAGGCACCTTTACGGACGCGACCTGATGAGCCACTCCATTCATACCCCGCACAAGCACGACCACAAGCATGATCACGATCACGATCACGGCCATGATCACAAACATGACCATGGGCCCGCCAAACTCACGCCTGTGGATAACCACGGCCATTCCGGCTCCTGCTGCTCCGGCGCTGCCGGGCCTGCCATCGTGACCCTGAGTGAGGCGCCCACCGCCGGCTCGCGCCTGAGCACCTTCCGCATCGAAGCCATGGACTGCCCTACCGAGCAGACGCTGATCCAGAACAAGCTGGGCAAGCTCGCTGGCGTGCAGCAACTGGAATTCAACCTGATCAACCGCATCCTCGGCGTCACCCATGACCTGCCGAACACCGCGCCGATCATTGAGGCAATCAAGTCCATCGGCATGCAGGCCGACCCTATCGAAGAAGGCAGCCCTGCCGCCGCGCCGCCCGCCAAGAAACATTGGTGGCCGCTGGCGGTGTCGGGCGTGGGTGCCCTGGGGGCCGAGGTGTTGCACTTCACTGGTGTGGCGCCCACCTGGGTAATCGCGCTGGTGGCGTTGGTGTCGATTCTCAGCGGCGGCCTTACCACCTACAAGAAGGGCTGGATTGCCCTGAAGAACTTCAACCTCAATATCAATGCCTTGATGAGCATCGCGGTGACGGGCGCGATCCTGATTGGCCAGTGGCCCGAAGCGGCGATGGTGATGTTCCTGTTCACCGTGGCCGAGTTGATCGAGGCCAAGTCCCTGGACCGTGCGCGCAACGCCATCAGCGGCCTGATGCAGATGACTCCGGAACAGGCCACGGTGCGCCAGGCTGACGGTTCATGGCTGGAAAAGGAGGTCAAAAGCATTGATCTTGGGGCGATTGTGCGGGTAAAGCCTGGCGAGCGCATCGGGCTCGACGGGGAAGTCACGGCCGGCCAGTCCACCATCGACCAGGCACCGATCACCGGGGAAAGCCTGCCGATAGAAAAAACCGTGGGCGATAAAGTGTTTGCCGGCACCATCAACCAGGCCGGCGCCCTGGAGTACAAGGTCACCGCCGCGGCCAACAACTCCACGCTGGCGCGGATCATTCACGCCGTGGAACAGGCCCAAGGGGCACGGGCGCCAACCCAGCGCTTTGTTGACAGTTTCTCCAAGGTCTATACCCCGGCTGTCTTCCTGTTTGCCCTCGGTGTGGCGGTGATTCCGCCGCTGTTCATGGCGGGCGTGTGGTTTGACTGGATCTACCGCGCCCTCGTGCTGCTGGTGGTGGCCTGCCCTTGTGCCTTGGTGATCTCCACCCCGGTGACCATTGTCAGCGGCCTGGCGGCAGCGGCGCGCAAAGGCATCCTGATCAAGGGCGGCGTGTACCTGGAGGGCGGCTACAAGCTCGACTACCTGGCCCTCGACAAGACCGGCACCATCACCCACGGCAAACCGGTGCAAACCGACTACCTGCCGCTGCTCCCGAACATCGAAGACAGCGCGCCGGCCCTGGCGGCCAGCTTGGCATCGCGCTCCGATCACCCGGTGTCCCTGGCGATTGCCAACGCAGCTGTGGATAAAAACCTGTCGACTCACGCTGTGGATAACTTCGAAGCCCTGGCCGGGCGCGGTGTGCGGGGTGATATCAACGGCCAGACCTATCACCTGGGTAACCACCGCCTGGTGGAAGACCTCGGTCTGTGTTCCGAGGCCTTGGAAGAGAAACTCTTTGCTTTGGAAAAACAAGGCAAGTCCGTGGTGTTGCTGTTGGACAAGTCTGGCCCGCTGGCGCTGTTTGCCGTGGCCGACACGGTCAAGGAGAGCAGCCGCGAAGCTATTCAGCAGTTGCACGACCTGGGCATCAAGACCCTGATGCTCACCGGCGACAACACCCACACTGCCAAGGCCATTGCGGCCCAGGTGGGTATCGACCAGGCCCAGGGCGACCTGTTGCCCACCGACAAACTGCAAGCCATCGAAACCCTCTACGGCCAGGGCCGTCGGGTGGGCATGGTCGGTGACGGTATCAACGACGCCCCGGCCCTGGCCCGTGCCGAGATCGGCTTCGCCATGGCCGCGGCGGGCACCGACACCGCTATCGAGACCGCCGACGTGGCGCTGATGGACGATGATTTGCGCAAGATTCCGGCTTTCATTCGGTTGTCGCGGCAAACGTCGAGTATCCTCAAGCAGAACATCGCCCTGGCGCTGGTGATCAAGGCGATCTTCCTGGCCGTCACGTTCATGGGCATGGCGACCATGTGGATGGCGGTCTTCGCCGACATGGGCGTGAGCCTGCTGGTGGTGTTCAATGGCCTGCGCCTGGTGCGCAAATAGCGGATGAGAGGGTGGTGTGCTGAGTGCTGAGTTAAAGGCGTTTTTCATGGTCGCCCGCCTGGGCAGCATTACCCAGGCGGCGAAGAAACTCGGCTTGAGCCAGCCCACGGTGACCACCCAGATTCGCAACCTCGAAGGCCACTACGGCGTCGAGTTGTTCTACCGTGGCGGCCGCCGCCTCACCGTCAGCGACGAAGGCGCGCGGCTGTTGCCGATGGTCAAGGCGCTGTTGCAGCAGGAAGCGGATATCGAGTTTTTCCTGCGCAACAACGGCCAGGTCCAGGGTGCGCTGAGAATTGCAGCAACGGCGCCGTATTACATCCTCGATCTGGTCAAAGCTTTTCGTGAGCGACTGCCCCAGGTGGAAGTCTCGGTGGAAATCGGCAATTCCCAACAGGTGCTTGAGGCGTTGGACGATTACCGCGTCGATGTCGCGGCCTCATCGCAATTGCTGGAAGATGCCCGTCTGATCCGCCGCGTGCTGGGCACGGACCCGCTGGTGCTGGCGGTGCACCGCAATCACCCGTTGGCCAAGCTCGATCACGTACCGTTGAGCGCGCTTATCGGGCACACCTTGCTGATGCGTGAAGCGGGCTCCACCACCCGCCGGCTGACGGAAGAGATGTTGAAGAACGCCGGCGTGGGGTACGGGCCGTTGCTGGAGATTGGCAGCCGTGAGTCGATTCGCGAGGCGGTGCTGCGCAACATCGGCATTAGCATCATCGCCCGCCAGGAAGTGCCCCATGACCCGCAGTTGCGCGTGCTGACCATCGAGGATGCACCGCAGATTCCGGAGTATCTGTATTGCCTCAAGGAGCGCAAAGGTGCGCGCCTGCCGGCGGCGTTCCTTGGCCTGGCACAGGAAATGTCACCCCTCTGATCGTTCCCACGCTCCGCGTGGGAACGCCGCCCAGAACACTCTGCGTCCGTGACGCGGAGCGTCACTAGAGACATTCCCACGCAGAGCGTGGGAACGATCATGAGTCCTACACAAATCCACCAATACCACTATCACCCCGTTTTGCCTTCCTGCCACACCCGCTACGCATTCCCTCCCTAGCATGGCCTTCATCCGTTCGATGAGGTGCCACCATGCACACAGCCCTAACCCAACCCGGCGCACCGATGAAAGTGCGCGCAATCCAGAAACGCTTTGGCGCCTTCACCGCGCTGGACAACGTCTCCCTAGACGTCGCCGCCGGCGAGCTGGTGTGCCTGCTGGGCCCGTCCGGCTGCGGCAAGACCACACTGCTGCGTTGCATCGCCGGCCTGGAGCGCCAGGACAGCGGTGAGCTTTACCTGGGCGAGCGGGACGTGTCCCTGCTGCCACCCCAGGCGCGGGACTACGGCATCCTGTTCCAGTCCTATGCGTTGTTTCCCAACCTCAGCGTTGAAGCGAACATCGGCTACGGCCTTACGGGCAGCGGCCGCGATGAAGTGCGCAAGCGGGTCGCGCAGATGCTTGAGCTGGTGGGTCTGGTGGGCAGCGAAAAGAAGTACCCCGGCCAACTCTCCGGCGGCCAGCAACAGCGCGTCGCCCTGGCCCGCGCACTGGCGCCGGCGCCGTCGTTATTGCTGTTGGATGAGCCGATGTCGGCCCTCGATGCCCGCGTGCGCGAGCACCTGTGCACCGAACTGCGCCAACTGCAGCGGCGCCTGGGCATCACCACCTTGATGGTGACCCACAACCAGGACGAAGCCATGTTGATGGCCGACCGCATTGCCGTGATGAACAACGGTAAGGTCGAGCAGTACGCCACGCCCCAGGAAATCTACGACCGCCCGGCCACGCCGTTCGTGGCGGAGTTTGTCGGCCAGGGCAACTGGTTGCCGTTCAGCCGTAACAGCGCCAGCCATGCCCAGGTGGGTGGGTTGAACATGCGCCTGGCTGAGGACGCGGGTGTCGCCCAATCGGGCCGCTTGTTCTGCCGCCCGGAAGCGATCTGCGTCAACCCACCGGTGCATGAAGAAAACCTGTTCCCGGCCAAGGTTCGCGAGATCACCTTCCTCGGCAACCGCTGCCGCATGAGCTTTGAGCTGGAGCAGTTGCCAGGCCATCCGTTGCTGGCTGAACTGGCGCCGGAAGCCATGCCGCGCCTGGGTGCACAGGATATCTGGGTGGCGTTGCCGCCGCGCAGCCTGCAGGTGTTTGCCTGAGATGGGGGCGGTGATGACATTGCCGGTACCGCGCCAGGTGTCCCGCGCCGAGTGGGGCGACCGCCTCTTTGTGGTCGGCGGCAAATGGCTCTGGCTGGGCCTGTTGGTGGTGGCGGTGCTGTTGCCGCTGTTGGCGATCTTCTGGCGCGGCTTCAGCAGCGAAGCCGGGCAGGGCGGTGGCCTGGTAGCCGCTCGCGAACTGCTGAGCAGCGCCAACTTCCACTGGTTGCTGGGCAATAGCCTGAAAGTTTCCCTCAGCGTGGCGGCCATCGTCGTGCCGCTGGCCTACTTGTTTGCCTATGCCCTGCAACGCACGCTGATCCCCGGCAAGTCCATCTGGCG
Source organism: Pseudomonas sp. FSL W5-0203 (assembly GCF_001896155.1). NCBI lineage: Bacteria > Pseudomonadati > Pseudomonadota > Gammaproteobacteria > Pseudomonadales > Pseudomonadaceae > Pseudomonas > Pseudomonas sp. FSL W5-0203. The sequence continues at coordinate 225,996 of NZ_MPOR01000002.1, read as the reverse complement.
TGGCCTGTCATTGCTGCCATTGATGGCGCCGTCGATGCTGCCGGGCATTGCCCTGGTCTATTTGTTCGGCAACCAGGGCCTCCTGCGCGGCTTGTTCTCGGAGAATATCTATGGGTTCTGGGGCATTGTGCTCGGTGAGGTGATTTACACCTTTCCCCATGCCTTGATGATTTTGCTGTCGGCGTTGTCCCTGGCGGATGCGCGTTTGTTCGACGCCGCTTCGAGCATGGGCGCCAGCCCGGCCCGGGCGTTTCGCAGCATTACCTGGCCGGCCACGCGCCAGGCGGTGTTCGCCGCGTTTTGCCTGGTGTTCACCCTGACCATCACCGACTTCGGGGTACCGGTGGTGGTGGGCGGCGATTACCAGGTGCTGGCGCTGGAGGCCTACAAGGCCGTGGTGGGCCAGCAACAGTTCGGTCGCGGCGCGTTGATCGGCATGGTGTTGCTGCTGCCGGCGCTGTTCAGCTTTGGCGTGGATGCGTGGTTGCGCCGTCGGCATGGCGACGCGATGAGCGGCCGCGCCCAGGTGTTCCAGCCAGCGCCATCGCGGCTGCGCGACGGCTGCTACCTGGCCATCGTGCTGCTGATCTGCGCGGCGTTGCTGCTGGTGTTCGGCATGGCGGTGTACTCCTCGCTGGTGAAATTCTGGCCGTACAACCTGTCGCTGTCGCTCAACCACTACCAGTTCGAAGACACCGCCGGCGGCGGCTGGTTGGCCTATCGCAACAGCCTGACCATGGCGCTGTGCACCGCGTTGATCGGCAGCGTGCTGATTTTCACCGGCGCCTACCTGATGGAAAAGACCAAGGGCCAGAAGAACCTCAACCTGGCGCTGCGCATGCTCAGCTTCGTGCCGATGGCCGTGCCGGGCCTGGTCCTGGGGCTGGGCTACGTGTTCTTCTTCAACCTCAACGGCAACCCGCTGCATGTGTTGTACGGCAGCATGGCGTTGCTGGTGGTGTGCACCATTGCGCACTACCTGACCACCGCGCAGATGACTGCAACCACCGCCTTGCGCCAGTTGGACGCCGAGTTCGAAGCCGCCGCGTTGTCCCTCAAGGCACCGTTGTACCGCCATTATCTGCGCGTCACGGTGCCGATCTGTCTGCCGGCGCTGCTGGACATCCTGCGCTACCTGTTTGTCTCGGCGATGACCACCGTGTCCGCCGCGATTTTCCTCTACAGCCCCGACACCATCCTCGCCGCCGTCGCCGTGCTGAACATGGACGACGCCGGCAATGTGGGCGGTGCGGCGGCCATGTCGACCCTGATCTTGTTCACTTCGGCCAGCGTCTCGCTGCTGCTGGCGTGGGCCTCACGTGGCGCGCTGCGCCGCTCCCAAGCCTGGCGCCAGCGCGCACCTGGCCAATAAACATCCCTGAAGGAGGTGCTCCATGTTCAAGCCCCTGGCGCTGGTCGCTGCAGTCCTCACGGCATTCAGCCTGAATGCTTTGGCCAAGACCGAGTTGACGGTGTACACGGCCCTTGAAGCCGAGCAATTGAAGACCTACAAAAAAGCTTTCGAACAGGCCAACCCCGACGTCGAGATCAAGTGGGTGCGCGACTCCACCGGCATCATCACCGCCAAACTGCTGGCGGAGAAAGACCGCCCCCAGGCTGACGTGGTGTGGGGCCTGGCCGCCTCCAGCCTGGCGATCCTCGATCAACAAGGCATGCTCGACAACTACGCGCCCAAGGACTTGGACAAGATCGGCAAAAACTACCGCGACGCCGCCAACCCTCCGGCCTGGGTCGGCATGGACGTGTGGGCCGCCACCCTCTGCTTCAACACCGTCGAAGCCGAGAAGCAGGGCCTCACCAAGCCGGTGAGCTGGCAGGACCTGACCAAGCCCGAATACAAGGGCAAGATCGTGATGCCTAACCCGGCGTCTTCAGGCACCGGCTTCCTGGATGTCAGCGCCTGGCTCCAGACCTTCGGCGAGAAGCAAGGCTGGCTGTACATGGACGACCTGCACCAGAACATCGGCCAGTACGTTCACTCCGGCTCCAAGCCGTGCAAGTTGGCGGCGTCCGGTGAGTTCCCGATTGGTATTTCTTTCGAATACCCGGCGGTTCAGCTCAAACGCCAGGGCGCGCCGCTGGAGATCATCCTGCCCAAAGAGGGCCTGGGCTGGGAGATCGAAGCCACCGCCGTGATCAAAGGCACGGCCCATGCCGAGGCGGCGAAAAAACTCGCTGACTTCTCCGCCAGCACCGCGGCGATGGATCTGTACAAGGACAACTTCGCCGTGCTCGCGCAACCGGGAATCGCCAAGCCACAGACCGAATTGCCGGCCGACTATGAGCAACGGTTGATCAAGAACGACTTTGTCTGGGCTTCCAAGAACCGTGACAGCATCTTGGCCGAATGGCGTAAGCGTTATGACGGCAAGTCGGAAAAACAGTAACCGATCGTTCCCACGCTCCGCGTGGTAACGCCGCTCTGGACGCTCCGCGTCCGCTTTTATAGGTCGTGACGCGGAGCGTCACCGGATGAATTCCCACGCGGAGCGCGGGAACCAGAGGACAGTATGAGTAGTGATCTGTTAGTCGTCGGCGCCGGCATCCTCGGTCTCTCCCACGCCTATGCCGCCGCCAGGCGCGGCCTCAAGGTCAAGGTGTTCGAGCGAAGCGCCACGCCATTGGGCGCCTCAGTGCGCAACTTCGGCCAGGCGCTGGTCACCGGTCAACCACCAGGGCCAATGCTCGACCTGGCGCGGGAAAGCCGCGAAATATGGGGCCAGTGGGCGCAAGCGGCGGGCCTGGCGCTCAAACGCAATGGCTCGTACCTGTTCGCCCGCACCGAAGCCGAAGAGCATCTGCTCGAAGCCTTCTGCGCCGGGCGCGCGCGGGAGCACGGCTACAACGTCGAGCTGCTGCAGGGCGCTGTCATGAACGACCTGTACGCCGGCCAGTTCCGCCATCACCGCGCCGCACTGCATGGCAAGGACGACCAGCAACTGTATTCCCGCGAGGCCATCCCGGCGCTGATCCATTACCTGAGCCAGGCGCTTAACGTGGAGTTTCACTTCTCTACCCTGGTGCGCGAGGTTGAACCGGGCCAGTTGCACAGCACGGCAGGCCGCTTTCGCGGCGAGCAGATCATTGTTTGCTCCGGCCACGACTATCAAACCCTGCTGGCCGACGCCATCGCCGCGCTCAACCCGCAAACCTGTCGCCTGCAAATGCTGCGCGCCCGGCCAGTGCTCAACCTGAACCTGCAACATGCCTTGCTCACCGGCTTGAGCTGCGTGCACTACGGCGCCTTTGCCGACCTGCCGGAAGCGGCCGCCGTGCAGGCGCAGATCTTGCGCGAAACGCCGTACCTGCACGAGCACGGCATTCACCTGTTGATCAGCCCTACGCCCCATGGCGAGTTGATCATCGGTGACTCCCACCATTACGACAGCGATCCGTCGCCCTTCAACGCCGAGCAGGTGGATGACTGGCTGATCGAACTGGCGCAACAGACCCTGGGTTGCAAGGTCCAAGTGGTGGAGCGCTGGCAGGGCGTCTACGGTTCGCGCGGGCCTGGGCCGTTTTCGTTTGTGCAGGCGGCACCTGGCGTCAGCGCTGCCTTGATGCACACCGGCGTAGGGATGAGCGTGGGGCCGGCGATGGCCGAGCGTAATATCAGCACACTGTGGGGCGCGACGCGATGAGCCCGGAACAGGCGATTGCCCAGGTGTTTGGCTTGTACGAGCAACATGGCACGGCTGACTACATCGGCGAGCCGGTGTCGCAAATCGAGCATATGTCCCAGGCCGCGCAATTGGCCATGGCCGAAGGTTTTGACGACGAGGTGGTGCTGGCGGCGTTTTTCCACGACATCGGCCATCTCTGCGGCCAGGGCGGCGCGAACATGGGCGGTTATGGCGTGGTCAGCCACGAGCGGCTGGGCGCCGATTACCTGCGCCGGGCAGGCTTCAGCGAACGCCTGGCCAGGCTGGTGGAATACCACGTCCAGGCCAAGCGTTACCTGACCTTCAGCCAACCGGACTATTTCGCCCGCTTGAGCGAAGCCAGCCGTCGCACTCTGGGTTACCAAGGCGGCGTCATGAGCGCAGAAGAGGCCCGGACCTTTGAGCAAGACCCGTTGTATGCCGTGAGCTTGCGTATGCGCCACTGGGACGAGCAGGCCAAGCAAATGCAGGCGCCGGTGCTGGACCTTGAGGTGCTTAAGGCCAAGGCCCGGCAGGTGCTGATGACTGCTTAGGTCTCGTCGAGGCGCATGGCAAGGGCTTCGACCTGTTCTTGACGCTCGGCCTGGCTTAGTTTGGCGTGGGGATTGAGGGACGACCATTGCGGATAGGCGCGGGCCTTGTTCAAGGCGTCGGGCAGTTTGCCCTCGCGCCAGGTTTTGTCCTGGGGCGTGTCGACCTTGATGCTGTGCATTGCCGCATGGCCGCGCAGGTTCAGGGCCTTGAGCAACTGGCGCTGGCGCAGGGCGAGCAGGCGCAGCACGCTGTCATCGACGGTGAGTTCGCGTTGGCCCTTGATCTTGCCCATCAGGCGGCTGCCGTAGCTGCGCGCGGTTTGCAGCGCACCGCCGGCAATCGCGCCCGCCAGGGCAGCAGCGCCCAGCGTCAGGCCGCCGACCAGGAGGTCCACGCCCGCACCGGCGGCTGCGCCGGCGGCGATCCCGCCACCCACCCGCACGCCCAGTTGCTTGAGGGTTTCGGGGTTGAACAGGTCGTCGCCCCAGCGCCCATCCAGTAGCGGCAGGTCGCTGGCCGCCGCGTCCTGTGGGCGAAAGCCGTACAGCTTGAGCAGGGCATCAACACACTTTTGTTCCCGTTGGCGCACCGCTTTGCGCAAATCGCCGATGGCTTGCTGTTCATCTTCGGTGACGACATTGCGACGGCAGGCCGCGCAGTCGATCAACAGTTCGGCGATCAAGCGGGCGGCGCTTTGCTGGCGGGCCTGGCGCTGGGCTTCTTGATCGAGGATCAGGCGTTCCAACTGCGGCCGTGAGTTTTCCAGCAGCAGGGCCAGGCTTTCATACAGCCGGCGTTCGCCGTCTTCGGGCGGTGCCACGCTGTCGAAACGCACCAGCGCATGCAGGCCGAGGCGGGCCAGGGCTTCGCGCCAGTCCGGTTCACGGTGGTCGCTGCTGCTGACAAAGTTGAGCACCGGCAACAACGGCTTGCCGCAACTGGCCAGCACTTGCAGTTCGTCGCGGTACTTGGCCAGCACCGGCTCGCGAGCGTCGATCACGTACAGGCCGGCATCGGAGGCCAGCAACTGGCGCAACACCTTGGCTTCCTGTTCGAAACGCTGGCGCGCCTCGCTGCCTTCCAGGAAACGCGCCAGCCGTGCAGGGCCATCCAGGCGTTCGCCGGGGCGGTCGAGGCGCTCCAGGTAATCGAGCAGGGCGATGGCGTCTTCCAGACCGGGGGTGTCGTACAGCTCCAGCAAGGCTTCGCCATCTACCGATAGGCGCGCACCTTCCACATGTCGCGTGGTACTGGGGCGGTGGGACACTTCGCCAAAGCCGACATCGCGGGTGAGGGTGCGCAACAGTGAGGTTTTGCCCACGTTGGTATGGCCGACCACGGCGAGTTTCAGCGGTTTAGTCATGACCGGTCTCCAGCCAGCTCAGCGGCGCACAATCGGCAAACGACACTTCAAGCTGTTGCAACGCGGCATGCCAGTCGCCCAGGCGCTCGGCGTCCAGCGCCTGGCCCGGTGGTGCCTGCAGCAGCCATACGCGGGTGTCGGTGGCGCTGCGTGCCAGCTCGGCGATCAGCGCCAGGCTGCCACGGTCGGGCGAGCGGCGCGGGTCACAGGCGATGGCCAGGCGCGCGGGTGGGAAACGGCTGAGTTGCTCCAGCAGTTTGTGGCGTGATTCGCGGCTGTCGAGGATGCCGGCGTTCTTGACGTTGGCAGGCAGTTTAGGGGGCCAAGGGTGTTGGTCGTCGAGTTCGATGGCGACCAGCAAGGCGCCATCACTCTGCAGCTCACTTGCGCCGCCGCTGATCGGGTGCAGGTGTTCGGGCGCCACATCGTTGACCCCCAGGCGCTCGCTGCTGGGCATCAGGCGTTCGCGCAGTTGGGCGTAGCCGGGCAGGTTGAGGTCCAGGCGCAACGCTGCGCGCCCGCGTTTCCATCGCCACAGGCACAGCAAGGCAAGGATCAACCGCGGCAGCAGGCCGTAGACCAGCAACACGCCCACCAGCCAGGCCGCCCAGGCCTGGCGGGCGCTTTCGATATTCAGCGCGGAGTCGCCGCTGGCGCGGATCATCTCCACGGTGGGCACATTGAAACCGAGCAGCGCCGGGAGTGTGCCAAGGGCCTGGGTCACGGCGACAAAGGTATCGGCGCCGAGAATGGTGGTTTCCCACACAAACCCGTAGCGGCGGGTGGCGAGCAGGGTCAGCAGGATCACCAGGGCGCTGAGCAAGGCCAGCAACCACAAGCTGTTGACCAGCACACCCACCGCCCAGCGATTGAGTTTTTGCCGTTGCAGCAACAGCAACAATGCTGGGGCCAGTTGCGCGGCCTTGGCGTCACGCGCCAGTTTCTCGCTGAGCCACAACCACAGCCGGCCAAGGCTGGCGCTGTGTTCACCGGCAAACAGCAGGCCCAGGGCCCAACTGATCAGCAAGATCAGGTTCAGGCCGAGCAGGCTGCCCAAGGCCCAAAACACATTCACCGGGGCCAGGCCATTGCCCAGCGCGGCGAACGCCAAACCGGCGCCGCTGATGACGGCGACCGCCGCCAGTAACAACAGCGCCAGGCGTGCGCCTTGCAGCCAGCGGCTGAGTGCGGCGGCCAAACCATCGCGCTCGGCCAGGTGCAGCGCACGCTGCTGGATGCGCGTGGCCAGGTCGCCCCCGGCGGTGCGGGCCAAGCGGTTGGCTTCCAGGTCTTCCAGGGGGCCGGCGTGTTCTTCCCGCAGGCGCACGGTTTCTGTCAGCCAAAGTCTGTGCAGCGGGTTCAGTGCAGTCACGCGCCGTCCTGTCGTGTTGATGAGGTTGGAGCATAACCGCTGGCTCGCCGCTCTGGTATTCTCGTCGCCATGAAAAAAACTCTCCCTTTAAGCCTGATCGCAGCCCTCGGTGAAAACCGTGTGATCGGCGTCGACAACAGCATGCCCTGGCATTTGCCGGGGGATTTCAAATATTTCAAAGCCACCACCCTTGGCAAGCCGATCATCATGGGGCGCAAGACCTGGGACTCCCTGGGCCGACCGCTGCCGGGGCGCTTGAACCTGGTGGTCAGCCGTCAGACCGATCTTGTGTTGGAAGGTGCGCAAGTGTTTCCGTCACTGGACGCGGCGGTAGAGCGGGCTGAGGAATGGGCCAAGGCGCAAGGCGTGGACGAGCTGATGCTGATCGGCGGCGCGCAGTTGTATGCACAGGGGCTGGAACAGGCCGATCGCTTGTACCTGACCCGCGTGGCGCTGAGCCCTGAAGGGGATGCGTGGTTTCCAGAGTTTGATATGAACCAGTGGAAGCTGGTGTCGAATGTCGAGAATCCGGCTGAAGGTGATAAGCCGGCCTACAACTTCGAAGTGTGGGAAAAAGCCTAAAAGCATCGCAGGCAAGCCAGCGCCCACAGTTTGATGTGTGAATACATTCAAATGTGGGAGCTGGCTTGCCTGCTATAGCGGTCTATCAGACCTGCGCTAACTCGGCATGCTCATCGGCATCCAGCAAGGCCTTATCCGTCTGCCCCATGATCTGGCTGGTAATCGCCCCCGCCGTCATCGAACCATTGACGTTCAACGCCGTGCGGCCCATGTCGATCAGCGGTTCCACGGAAATCAACAGCGCCACCAGTGACACCGGCAAGCCCATGGCGGGCAGCACGATCAGCGCGGCAAAGGTCGCACCGCCGCCTACGCCGGCAACGCCCGCCGAACTCAAGGTCACAATCGCCACCAGGGTTGCGATCCACAGCGGGTCCAGCGGGTTGATGCCCACGGTCGGCGCGACCATCACCGCCAACATGGCAGGGTAAAGACCGGCGCAACCGTTCTGGCCGATGGTCGCGCCAAACGAGGCGGCGAAACCGGCGATGGATTGCGGAATGCCCAGGCGACGGGTCTGCGCTTCAATGCTCAGCGGGATGCTTGCAGCGCTGGAGCGGCTGGTAAAGGCAAAGGTCAGTACCGGCCACACCTTGCGGAAGAAGCGCAGCGGGTTGATCCCGGCCAGGGACAGCAGCAGGCCGTGCACCACGAACATCAGGCCCAGGGCCAGGTACGACACCACCACGAAACTGCCCAGCTTGATGATGTCTTGCAGGTTGGAACCGGCGACCACTTTGGTCATCAGCGCCAGCACGCCGTAGGGGGTCAGCTTCATCACCAGGCGCACCAGGCGCATCACCCAGGCTTGCAGGGTGTCGATGGCGTTAAGGACTTTCTGGCCTTTTTCCACGTCGTCCTTGAGCAGTTGCAGCGCGGCAACTCCAAGGAACGCGGCGAAAATCACCACGCTGATGATCGACGTCGGCTTGGCCCGGGCCAGGTCGGCGAACGGGTTGGCCGGCACGAACGACAGCAGCAACTGCGGGATATTCAGGTCGGCAACCTTGCCAGCGTAATCACTCTGGATCACTTGCAGGCGCGCCATTTCCTGGGTGCCGGCCACCAGGCCTTCGGCGGTGAGGCCGAACAGGTTGGTCAGGCCGATGCCGATCAGCGCCGCGATGGCCGTGGTGAACAGCAGCGTGCCGATGGTCAGGAAGCTGATCTTGCCCAGGGACGAGGCGTTGTGCAGGCGCGCCACGGCACTGAGGATCGAGGCGAACACCAGCGGGATCACGATCATTTGCAGCAGCTGCACATAGCCGTTGCCGACCAGGTCAAACCAGCCGATGGAGGCTTTGAGCACCGGGTTGCCGTCGCCATAGATCGTGTGCAACGCCGCGCCGAACAGCACGCCCAGCACCAGGGCGAACAGCACCTTCTTGGCCAGGCTCCAGTTAGTACGGCGAGTTTGTGCCAGGCCCAGCAACAGGGCCACGAACACCAATAAATTGAGAATCAGGGGCAGATTCATTGAAGCTCCGTTGAGAAGGCAGCCAATCGCGTGAGCCTGCGATTGCGAACCGGGAAGCCTAACAGCTTGAAATATATTGATTTAATACCAATATGGAATGGCGACTGTCGTTTTTGGAATAAGCGTTTGACGCCCAGGCGTATGCCCTTGGCGCAATCGCGACGTCAGCGGTCGCGCTCGGGCGATAACTGTCATACGGATTTGTTAGCGTCGATGTCTTTCACTTGAGGGAGACAACGCCTATGAAGCTCGCGCCGAAACTATTGGTATCCGCCGCCTTTTGCCTCGGGCTCGCCAGCCAGGCGTTTGCCGCCACCGAGTTGAAACACTGGCCGGCACCTGCCGCCAAACAACTCAACGAAATGATCGCCGCCAATGCCAACAAGGGTAACTACGCGGTGTTCGACATGGACAACACCAGCTACCGCTATGACCTTGAAGAGTCGCTGCTGCCGTTCATGGAAAACAAGGGCCTGATCACCCGCGAAACCATGGACCCTTCGCTCAAGCTTATCCCCTTCAAAGACACCGCCGACCATAAGGAAAGTCTGTTCAGCTACTACTATCGCCTGTGCGAAGTCGACGACATGGTCTGCTACCCCTGGGTTGCGCAGATTTTTTCCGGCTTTACCCTCAAGGAGCTCAAAGTGCAGGTCGACGAGCTGATGGCCTCCGGCAAGCCCGTGCCGGTCAGCTATTTCGAAGGCGACGTGGTGAAAAAATCCGAGGTACAGCCGCCGAAAGTCTTCACCGGCCAGGCCGAGCTGTACAACAAACTGATGGAAAACGGCATCGAGGTCTATGTGATGACCGCCGCGTCCGAGGAGCTGGTGCGCATGGTCGCGGCTGATCCGAAGTACGGCTACAACGTCAAACCCGAGAACGTCATCGGCGTGACCACGATGCTCAAGGACCGCAAGACCGGCGAGCTGACCACCGCACGCAAACAGATCACTGCCGGCAAGTATGACGAGAAGAGCAACCTCGGCCTGGAACTGACTCCCTACCTGTGGACCCCGGCGACCTGGATGGCCGGTAAGCACGCGGCGATCCTCACCTACATCGACGAATGGAAAAAACCAGTGATTGTCGGCGGTGACACACCGACCAGCGATGGCTACATGCTGTTCCACGATGTGGACGTGGCCAAGGGCGGCATCCACCTGTGGATCAACCGCAAAGACAAGTACATGACCCAACTCAACGGCATGATCGCCAAGCACGCGGCGGCGCAAGCCAAGGAAGGGTTGCCGGTGACGGCGGACAAGAACTGGGTGATCGTGAAACCGGAGGAGATTCAGTAAAGAGCCTTAAGTCGAAGTGCAGTCACTGTGGGAGCTGGCTTGCCTGCGATGCAGACACCTCGGTACTTCATGTACTCCGAGGTGATGCAATCGCAGGCAAGCCAGCTCCCACATTTGATCTCCAATGTCTTGGGGAATTTCTGCAGACAAAAAAAGCCCCGCACCTGGCGGGGCTTTTTTATGCGCGGGGCTTACAGGCCGTCGAGCATGGCTTTGTTGCGCACCGCACCCTTGTCGGCGCTGGTGGCCAACAACGCGTAGGCCTTCAACGCGGTGGTGACTTTGCGCGGGCGCTTCTCCACCGGCTTCCAGCCTTTCTTGTCCTGCTCAACCCGGCGTGCTGCCAGTTCTTCATCGCTGATCAACAGGTTGATCGAGCGGTTCGGAATGTCGATCAGCACCTTGTCGCCATCCTGCACCAGGCCAATCGCGCCGCCGGCAGCAGCTTCCGGCGAAGCGTGGCCGATGGACAGGCCCGACGTGCCGCCGGAGAAACGGCCGTCGGTCAGCAGGGCGCAGGCTTTGCCCAGGCCTTTGGATTTCAGATAGGACGTGGGGTAAAGCATCTCCTGCATACCCGGGCCGCCTTTAGGGCCTTCGTAGCGGATGATCACGATATCGCCTTCCTTGACTTCGTCCGCGAGGATGCCGCGTACCGAGCTGTCCTGGCTTTCGTAGATCTTGGCGCGGCCTTCGAAAACGTGGATGGATTCATCCACACCTGCCGTTTTCACCACACAGCCGTCGAGGGCGATGTTGCCGTACAGCACGGCCAGGCCGCCTTCTTGCGAGTAGGCGTGCTCGACACTGCGGATGCAGCCGTTTTCACGGTCGTCGTCCAGGGTGTCCCAGCGGGTCGACTGGCTGAACGCGGTCTGGGTGGGGATACCGGCCGGGCCGGCCTTGAAGAAGGTGTGCACGGCTTCGTCGTCAGTCTGGGTGATGTCCCATTTGGCGATGCCTTCGGCGATGGACTTGCTGTGCACGGTTGGCAGGTCGGTGTGCAGCAGGCCGCCACGGGCCAGGGAGCCGAGGATTGAGAAGATCCCGCCGGCGCGGTGCACGTCTTCCATGTGGTACTTCTGGATGTTCGGCGCGACCTTGCACAGCTGTGGCACGTGACGGGACAGGCGGTCGATGTCGCGCAGGTCGAAGTCGATCTCGGCTTCCTGGGCGGCAGCCAGCAAATGCAGAATGGTGTTGGTGGAACCGCCCATGGCGATGTCCAGGGTCATGGCGTTTTCGAACGCCTTGAAGTTGGCGATATTGCGCGGCAACACCGACTCATCGTTCTCGCCGTAGTAGCGCTTGCACAGCTCGACGATGGTAAGGCCGGCCTGCAGGAACAACTGCTCGCGGTCGCTGTGAGTGGCCAATGTGGAACCGTTGCCCGGCAAGGCGAGGCCCAGGGCTTCCACCAGGCAGTTCATTGAGTTGGCGGTGAACATGCCGGAGCACGAACCGCAGGTCGGGCAGGCGCTGCGCTCGTATTCGGCGACCTTCTCGTCAGAAGCGCTGGAATCGGCGGCGATTACCATGGCGTCGACGAGGTCGAGGCCGTGGGAGGCGAGTTTGGTCTTGCCGGCTTCCATCGGCCCGCCGGAGACGAAGATCACCGGGATATTCAGGCGCAAGGCAGCCATCAACATGCCGGGGGTGATCTTATCGCAGTTGGAGATGCACACAATGGCGTCGGCGCAGTGGGCGTTGACCATGTACTCCACGGAGTCAGCGATGATCTCGCGGCTCGGCAGGGAATACAGCATGCCGTCATGGCCCATGGCGATGCCGTCGTCCACGGCGATGGTGTTGAATTCTTTAGCCACGCCACCGGCGCGTTCGATCTCGCGGGCGACCAGTTGGCCCAGGTCCTTGAGATGGACATGGCCCGGCACGAACTGGGTGAACGAGTTGGCAATCGCGATGATCGGCTTTTTGAAGTCGTCATCTTTCATCCCCGTGGCACGCCACAGCGCGCGCGCGCCGGCCATGTTGCGGCCGTGGGTGGATGTTTTCGAGCGGTAATCAGGCATTGGAGCACTCCGGGCGGCTAATCAAGTACTAAAGGGGAGTGAGCTTCTAATTGACGACTGGAACACTCAGAAAATGGCCGTGTGTCCGGAAGTTGCCACTCGCGTCGCGGGATCGCCGCGTGCTTGGGCCTCGAGCTCATAAACCCGCCGGGGGATGACTGGCGATGAATAGGGCCGATTCTACACCGCTGGCGGCTGGAGGGAATGGGCGCAACCTTGAAGTTAGCCGCTACAGGACGTGCGGGCGCCGCCGTGCCCATGAGTTCAACGCAAGGGCGGCAAGGCTCAGGATCAGAAAACACAAGCCAAGCGCAGTACTCAACTGGTGGGTAAAGGTGCTGATAAATGCACTGATACAGCCGCCAGCAATGAACAGCGCTGCCGCAACGGCGGAAGCTGCGGCTCCCGCATTGTCTGGAAACAGGCTCATGGCCTTGGAGTTGGAAATGGGCCGGGTGATGGTGGTGCCCGCCGTGCAGAGCAGCATGGGCACCAACACTGTCGGGGTTGATAAGCCGAACAGGTAGGCCAACAGCAGCATGACCACGCCAGAGATAGCGATCAGAACCAGCCCGACTGCCATCTGGGTAGCCGCCGCCAGCCGTTTGTGCAGGACGCCGGCACAGAGGCCTCCCACTACGTAGGCGGCGCCGTAGAGAAGCAAGGTCAATGAGTACTCATGGGGTGACAGCTTTAACTGGTCCATGAAAATGAGCGGTGACACAACGATGAATGAGAAATGACAGGCGAAGGTGATCGCGGAGATCGTGGCGTAGCTGGCGAAATGTCTGTTGGCGAAAACCTTGGCGTAGGCCCTGAAAATACCCCGCTCGCTTGGCGCGGTTGGAGGGAAGCCGCCATGCAGTAATCGTTGAGCCATAAACCACGTTGCGGCACAGAGGGCGATAAACGCGTAGAAGCTGGCTTTCCATCCCCAGTGCAATTGCAGCCATGCGCCCAGCACTGGGGAAATCGAGATGAAAATGCCTCCGGCCGTGGCCATTGCTATGCGCAACCGCTCCTGTTCCCTGCCGAAAAAAAGGTCCTGCACCAGCGCTTGGGACAGTATGAAACCACCGCAGCCTATGGCCTGAATGACTCGAAAGAACAGGAATTGGGGCGTGTTTCTGGCGGCCAGACACCCGACTGCACCCAGGATGGCTACTACCATACTGGCCAGGAGTAGCTTCTTGCGACCGATTCTGTCGGACAGCGGGCCGATCAGCAGCATTGAGCAGGAAAATCCAATGGCGAACAGGCTGACGGATCGAGCGATATGGGTGGTCGAGGTATGGAAGTGTTCAGCCAGGGCGGGAAAGGAGGGCAGTACGACGTCAAGGGGGAAGACGCCCAGCAAAGTCATGGTCATCAGCCAGAAAACCAAGAGCGGTTTTTCAGCCTGTGTAATTGCCTTCGACATGCGCGAGCCTCGGTTCCATGAGAGGGGCGAGGATCGAGTCTGCGCTACGGAAAGTCAAAGCCTGGGGCAGTACGACATTTCCTAAAAACCTGTAGGAACCCGCAAGTCCCTACAGGGGAACAGCATCAGCTATTGGGTAGCAACCGGCAGGTAATGCTCTTGATGTAGCGCGTCTCGACAATCGCCGGATGCACCGGGTGGTCCGGGCCTTGGCCGCCGCGTTCGAGCATCTGGATGTTGCGGTCCAGATGGCGGGCGCTGGTGAGCAGGATGTTTTGCAGGTCGTCTTCCGGCAGGTGCATGGAGCACGAGGCGCTGACGAGGATGCCGTCTTTGCTGAGCAGGCGCATGGCTTGCTCGTTGAGGCGGCGGTAGGCGCCTTCGCCGTTTTTCATGTCTTTTTTGCGCTTGATGAAGGCCGGTGGGTCGGCGACGATCACGTCGAAGCGCTCTTCGCTGGCTTTCAGTTCTTTCAACGCCTCAAAGACGTCGCCTTCGATGCAGGTCATCTTCTCGGCAAAGCCGTTCAGCGCGGCGTTGCGCTCTACGCCGTCGAGGGCGAAGGCCGAAGCGTCGACGCAGAACACTTCACTGGCGCCAAAGGCTGCAGCTTGCACGCCCCAGCCGCCGATGTAGCTGTACAGGTCCAGTACACGCTTGCCCTTGGCATACGGGGCCAGGCGGGCGCGGTTCATGCGGTGGTCGTAGAACCAGCCGGTTTTCTGGCCCTGGATCACCGGGGCTTCGAACTTGACGCCGTTCTCTTCCAGCGCCACCCACTCCGGCACCAGGCCGAACACGGTTTCGACGTAGCGGTTGAGGCCTTCGGCGTCGCGCGCGGCGGAGTCGTTCTTGAACAGGATGCCGCTGGGCTTGAGCACTTGGGTCAGCGCGGCGATCACATCTTCTTTATGCGCTTCCATGGTCGCCGAGGCGATCTGTACCACCAGGATGTCGCCGAAACGGTCGACCACCAGGCCCGGCAGCAGGTCGGAATCACCGTAGACCAGGCGGTAGAACGGCTTGTCGAACAGGCGGTCACGCAGGGACAGCGCGACGTTGAGGCGGTGCACCAGCAGCGACTTGTCCAGCGGCAACTTGATGTCGCGCGACAGCAGGCGGGCGCAGATCAGGTTGTTCGGGCTCATGGCCACGATGCCCAGGGTCTTGCCGCCGGCCGCTTCCAGGATAGCCTGGTCGCCTGCCTGGAAGCCGTGGAGTGGGGTGGCGGCCACGTCGATTTCGTTGCTGTAGACCCACAGGTGGCCGTTGCGCAAACGACGATCGGCGTTGGCTTTGAGACGCAGGCTTGGCAGGGACATGACGTCGCTCCGGAAAAAAGAGCGGGAGTATACCCTTTGCGCACTCTTTCATGTGGGAGCTGGCTTGCCTGCGATGCGGGCGGCGCGGTGTATCAGACGTACGGTGGTGATGCTATCGCAGGCAAGCCAGCTCCCACATTCGATCGGGTTTCACTTGGGTTTTTGGGTGTCGGCCACGTCTGCATAAGGGGTAGAATTCGCGCCTAGCCCAGAGTGTGTACTTATGTCCCAAGAGCTTTCCCCCGAGCAGATCCAACAGGCCCTGCAAGGCATCAGCGTGCCGCCTCAACCGCAAATCATGGTGGATTTGCAGATGGAGCAGTACATGCCCGATCCGGACCTGGAAGTGATTGCGCGGCTGATCTCCCAGGACCCGGGCTTGTCCGGCGCGCTGCTCAAGATCGTCAATTCGCCGTATTACGGCCTGAGCAACAAAATCGCTTCGATCCAGCGTGCGGTGAACCTGCTGGGCAGCCGTTCGATCATCAATTTGATCAACGCGCAGTCGATCAAGGGTGAGATGTGCGACGACACCATCGTCACCCTCAACCGCTTCTGGGACACCGCCCAGGATGTGGCCATGACCTGCCTCACCCTGGCCAAGCGCACCGGTTCCCAGGCCGTGGACGAAGCCTATGCCTTGGGCCTGTTCCATGATTGTGGCGTGCCGCTGATGCTCAAGCGCTTTCCCAATTACATGGCGGTGCTGGAAGAGGCCTACGCCAATGCCGCCCCGGATTGCCGCGTGGTCGACACCGAAAACAAAGCGTTCCACACCAACCATGCGGTAGTCGGCTACTACACCGCCAAGTCCTGGCGCCTGCCGGAGCATGTCACCGACGCCATCGCCAATCACCATAACGCCCTGGCGATTTTCAGCGATGAGACGTCGCGCAACCCACAGCTCAAGAACCTGCTGGCCATTTTGAAGATGGCCGAGCATATCTGTTCGTCCTATCGCGTACTGGGCAATCAGCCAGTGGATCATGAGTGGAACGCCATTGGCCATCTGGTGCTGGATTACGTGGGCCTGTCGGACTACGACTTCGAGAGCCTGAAGTTGTCGATCCGCGAACTGGGCGCGCACTGACCCGTCATTCAAGAGGTACATATGCCCGAGTTACCAGAAGTCGAAACCACCCGACGCGGCATTGCCCCGCACCTGGAAGGCCAGCGCGTCAGCCGCGTGGTGGTGCGTGAGCGGCGCCTGCGCTGGCCGATTCCGGAAGATCTGGATGTGCGCCTGTCAGGGCAGCGCATCGTGCTGGTGGAGCGCCGGGCCAAATACCTGTTGATCAATGCCGAAGTGGGCACCTTGATCAGCCACCTGGGCATGTCGGGCAACTTGCGCCTGGTGGAAGTCGGCATGCCCGCGGCCAAGCATGAGCACGTGGATATCGAGCTGGAATCGGGCATGGCCCTGCGCTACACCGACCCGCGGCGCTTCGGTGCGATGCTCTGGAGCCACGACCCGCACAACCATGAGCTGCTGATGCGGCTGGGGCCGGAGCCGTTGACCGACCTGTTTGATGGCGAGCGCTTGTTCCAGCTGTCTCGCGGTAAGTCCATGGCGGTGAAGCCGTTCATCATGGACAACGCGGTGGTGGTGGGCGTGGGCAATATCTATGCGACCGAGGCGCTGTTTGCAGCGGGGATTGACCCACGCCGCGCCGCTGGCGGGATTTCACGCGGGCGCTATTTGAAGCTGGCGATTGAGATCAAGCGGGTGCTGGCCGCTGCCATCGAGCGGGGCGGCACCACGTTGCGGGACTTTATCGGCGGCGATGGGCAGCCGGGGTATTTCCAGCAGGAACTGTTCGTGTATGGCCGGGGCGGCGAGGCATGCAAGGTCTGCGGCACTGAGCTGCGCAATGTGGTGCTGGGGCAGCGGGCGAGTGTGTTTTGCCCCAGGTGTCAGAGCTGATTGCTGGGTGAAGGCTGATATTGCTATCGCAGGCAAGCCAGCTCCCACATTTGAATGTATTCATATATCCAAGTGTGGGAGCTGGCTTGCCTGCGATGAGGCCCTTAGGGGCAATGAAGAGGTTTAGGCCTTACCGGTAATCTTGCGGTACTTCTCCATCAACTGCTCTTCCGTCTCAGGGTGTGCCTCGTCCAGCGGAATGCAATCCACCGGGCATACCTGCTGGCACTGCGGTTCGTCGTAGTGACCGACGCACTGGGTGCACAGGTTAGGGTCGATCACGTAGATCTCTTCGCCCTGGGAAATGGCGGCGTTCGGGCACTCGGGTTCGCAGACGTCGCAGTTGATGCAATCGTCGGTGATGATCAGGGACATGGAAACTCCTGCCAGGGCACTCTGCCAAGGCATCTGAAAACTAATGCGCGCAATTGTGCCGCATTGGCGCCCGCAGTGCGAGCAGGCACCGACCGAGCAGCCTTACTTCTTGAAGCGCAGCGTCAGCGCATCGGCCACGGCTGGATGCACGAACTTGGTGATATCTCCGCCCAAAGCGGCGATTTCACGAACCAACGTCGAGGAAATGAACGAATAACGCTCCGACGGCGTCAGGAACAGGCTTTCCACGTCCGGCGCCAATTGGCGGTTCATGTTGGCCAGCTGGAATTCGTATTCGAAGTCCGACACCGCACGCAGGCCACGCAGGAACACATTGGCGTTCTGCTCCTTGGCGAAATGCGCCAGCAATGTCGAAAAGCCCACTACTTCCACATTCGGCAGGTGCTTGGTGACCTCTTGCGCCAGCTCCACACGTTGTTCCAGGGGAAACAGCGGGTTTTTCTTGGGGCTGGCCGCGACCGCGATGATCACATGGTCGAACAGGCGAGAGGCGCGTTCGACCAGATCGCCATGGCCTTTGGTAATCGGGTCGAAGGTACCTGGGTACAACACTCGGTTCATCGCGTCGTCCTGGCGGAGTCCGTTGGGGAACCGGATGGTATCGCAGCATTACCGGTGGGCCAAGTCGACTTATGTAGATAGATACCGTGAATACCCTGTCTTTTCATGCCGTTTTCAGACGTTCGGCCAATGCGCTCGCCAGTTGCGCGGTCAGTCCGTACACCGACAATTGCGGGTTGGCGCCAATGCTGGTGGGGAACAGCGAGCCATCGTGGATCGACAGGTTGCGCAACTGATGATGGCGACCCAGGCTGTCGGCAACGGCATTTTTTGGGTCTTCACCCATGGCGCAACCGCCCATCACGTGAGCGCTGCCCAGGGTGGTGCGATGCAGTTCCAGGTTCAGACCGTCGATCACGCTGCGGGCTTCGGCCAAGTTGTTCACAAAGCGCGCGTCGTGATGCAGGGGCTTGACCGATTTGGCCCCCGCCGCGAACTGAATCTCGGCCATGCTGTGGAAGGCCCGGCGCAGGCCGTCCCAGGCGTAGGGCGAGACCTGATAGTCGAGCACTGGGGTGCCGTCACCGCGTAACTCCACCGTGCCGCCTGGGCTGTCGGGGTGAAAGCCGTCGCGCAGCAGGGCGAGCATGGCGTGTGTGTGGGGTAATTGGTTCATGTCCAGGGCGTTCTGGTTGCCATAGCCACCAAACAGGGTGCTCGCCAGGCCTGGATGCAGGGGCGGTGCTTCCAGTTTGTAGGACATTTTTCCGGTAGTGCCGTCCTGCCATTGGAAATGGTCGGAGTAGATGGATTGCGGCGCACCGTAGAAGGGGTTGATCACCTCGTCGAACAGCCCGGCGGAGAAGTTGACCAGGTGCAGGAAGGTGCGCTTGCCCAGCCGCGAGTGTGGGTCGGGCGCGTCGGAGCGCATCAGCAGGGCCGGGCTGTTGATGCCGCCGCCCGCCAGCACATAGTGCTTGGCTTTCACGCTGATCTTGCGCCCGGTGGGCGCTACGCAGCGTTCGTCCATGGCCACGCATTCGAGGCTGCTGATGGTGTCGCCGCTGTATTTCAGCCGTTCGGCGCGGGCCAGGTAAAGCAGTTCGCCACCCTTTTCCAGGGTGGACGGGATGGTGGTCACCAGCATTGACTGCTTGGCGTTGACCGGGCAGCCCATGCCGCAATACCCCAGGTTGAAGCAACCGCGCACATTGCGCGGGATCACATGCCAGCTGTAGCCGAGCTTTTCGCAGCCTTTGCGGATCACATCGTTGTTGGCATTCGGCGGCAGCGCCCACGGCGCGATGCCCAGGCGCTGCTCCATTTTTTCGAACCAGGGCGCCATTTCGGCGCTGCTGTGGCCTTTGACCGCATATTCGCTGGCCCAATGCGCGAGGGTAGCGTCAGGGGTGCGAAAGCTGGAGGTCCAGTTGATCAAGGTGGTACCGCCCACGGCCCGGCCCTGCAGGATGGTGATAGCGCCGTCCTTACTCATCCGCCCGATGCCTTCCTGGTAAAGGCTGGCGTAGGCTTCGTCTTCCAGCAGTTTGAAATCACTACTGGTCTTGAGCGGGCCTTCTTCGATCAGCAACACTTTGTAGCCGGCGGCGCTGAGGATTTCAGCCGTGGTACCGCCCCCGGCGCCGCTGCCGATGATGGCGACATCCGCTTCCAGGGTCAGGTCGTTATCCAGGGCGGCGCCATTGTGGGTTTTCCAGCCACGGGCCAGGCCGTCGCGGAACAGATCGGGTACGGGCATAGGTGTGCTCTCTTATTCTTGTCGGAAGATGCAATCTTGGGGGATGGCCCAGGCTAGATCTTGGGCGGGCCGGGGTAGCCGCAATGGGCCCAGGACTCGGGCCGGAAGTACCAGGCCATGATCACTAGCTTGAGCAACGAGCCCTGGCCCATGCGCAGCAGGTTCAGGTAGCTGTTTTCCCAGCGGTGCAGGAAATTGCGGATCTGTTCGCTGCTGGCGTTTTCCCAACTGCCCCAGATACCGGTCAGCGGGCCGCGGGTAATGCCCATGCCCAGTACGTCGAATAATTGCTGGGTGAGCTTGAACATCTCGGGGGACAAGTGCTGCAGGCTGTAATCGAGCTTTTTCAGGGTGCCCTCAATACCGGCAAGCACTTGTTCAGCACTGGCCGCGCCTTCCAGCAGCACCGGGATTACCGCCCGCAAGAATGGCAAGTCGCTGGTGCGCAACATCGCAAAGCCGCTGGCCGGCGTACTGCTGGAGCAACCGCTGAGGCTGGCGCCCAACCCGGCGGTGGCGAGGAAGGCGCTGGCACACAGGCCGATTTTCAAGACGCCGCGCCGTGACAGCGCGGGTGAATCAGTCAGGCTGGGGTTCATTGTTTTTATAGTCCCGAAGGTGGCGGTTATCAGCGGATAAACAGCTTCTGGATCAGCTTCTGGATCGACTTGCCATAAGGCGGGTAGATCAACTTCGCTGCGTTCAGGCGCTGTTTGACCAGCACACCCTTGGCCTTGCTGAACGTCAGGAAACCTTCGTGACCGTGGTAATGGCCCATGCCTGACGGGCCGATGCCACCGAACGGCATATCGTCCTGAGCGACGTGCAGCAAGGTGTCGTTCAGGCACACGCCACCGGAGTGGGTTTCGTGGAGCACCCGCGCTTGTTCGCCTTTGTTGTAGCCGAAGTAATACAAGGCCAGTGGTCGAGGTCGCTGGTTGATGTAGGCAAAGGCTTGGTCAAGGCCGCGATACGGCACGATGGGCAGGAGCGGGCCGAAGATTTCGTCCTGCGTCACGGTCATGTCGTCGCTGACATTCAACAGCAGGCTGTGGACCATTCGCCGCGCCTGGCCTTGCTCGTACAGTGGGATCAAAGTGGCGCCTTTGTCGGTGGCGTCCTTGGCGTAGGCATTGAGCCGGGCCAGTTGGCGTTCGTTGATGATGGCGGTGTAGTCCGGGTTGTCGACCAGCGTCGGATAAAACCCGCGCACGGCTTTGGAATAGGCCTCGACAAAGCCTTCCACGCGATCTTCCGGTACTAGCACATAATCTGGCGCCACGCAGGTTTGCCCGGCGTTCAAGGTTTTGCCGAAGGCGATGCGTTCGGCGGCGTCCTTGAGTGGCACATCGGCCGAGACAATGGCTGGCGATTTGCCGCCTAGCTCCAGAGTCACCGGCGTGAGGTTTTCGGCCGCCGCACGCATCACGTGCTTGCCTATGCTGGTAGCGCCGGTGAACAGCAGGTGATCGAAGCGCAACTTGGAAAACGCCATGCCCACGTCAGCTTCGCCCAGCACGACGCACACCAGATCCTCGGGGAAGATCTTGGCCAGCAACGCCTTGAGCAACTCACCGGTGGCCGGCGTGGACTCACTGAGCTTGAGCATCACTCGGTTACCGGCCGCCAATGCCCCCACCAACGGGCCGATGGCCAGGTATAGCGGGTAGTTCCACGGCACGATGACGCCGACGACGCCCAATGGCTGGTAAATGACTTTGGCTGAGGCGGGCTGGAAGGCAATGCCTACAGCGCGGCGGGAAGGTTTCATCCAGCCCTTGAGGTGTTTGCTCGCGTAGTGAATGCCATGCAGGCTAGGCATCAATTCGGCAAACAGGGTTTCGTCGGCGCTGCGATGGCTGAAATCCTGGCTGATCGCATAGATCAGCGCCTGGCGTTCGTCGCTCAGCAGATCCCGCAAAGCCTTGAGCCATTGCTGGCGCTGCCCGGCCGGCGGCATCGGGTTGGCGACGAAGGCGCGGCGTTGGGCGTTGAACAGGTTCTGGAGCTGATCCAGCGCCTGGGAATCTTGCAGGTAGGCAACGTTGGCAGACATGGCGCGGCACCGATTGTTATTGGTCTGCCTGGATTTTTAGAGTCATTGCTCTAAATTGTCAAATAACATTGCAGTAACATCCAGATTTATCCTGGCCGGGTTAGGCCGTAATATGCCCCATCCCGTGTATAGAAGCTGATCCCCTATGGCACCACGAGTAAAGACCAGCGAGCGCATTGTGCAAACCAGCCTGGAGCTTTTTAACCAGCAGGGCGAGCGCAGTGTCAGTACCAACCACATTGCCGCCCACATGGAAATTTCCCCGGGCAACTTGTACTACCACTTCCCTAACAAGCAGGCGATCATCGCCGTGCTGTTCCGCGAATATGAAGCGCTGGTAGACAGTTTCCTGCGCCCACCACAGGGACGCACGATGGTGGTGGAGGATAAACGCTTTTATCTGCAAGCCGTATTGGCCGGCATGTGGCGTTATCGCTTCCTGCACCGCGACCTCGAACACCTGCTGGAGAGCGACCCGGAACTGGCGACTGGCTACCGGCGGTTTTCCCAGCGTTGCCTGATCCAGGGCGGCGCGATCTACCAAGGCTTTGTCGATGCCGGCATTCTCAATATGGACCCGGTGCAAACCGAAGCCCTGACCCTGAATGCGTGGATCATCCTTACCTCGTGGGTGCGTTTTTTGTGTACCACCAATGAAAAATCCACCCACCTGAGCGCCGAGGCGATCAAGCGCGGGGTGTACCAGGTGCTGGTGCTGGAGGCGGGGTTCGTTACGCCACAGGCTAAAGAGGCGGTGGATGCCTTGTTCAAAGAGTTTTACGTGCCGTTGAATCAGGCACTGGAAGAAGTGAAGTAAGACCTTTCCCCTTTGTATGCACAGGAGTCAGTCATGCCGCTTGCCCAACTGATCAGCCCCCCGCAATTGGCCGAGCGCCAACAGTCGAGCGGGTGGGTGATCCTGGATTGCCGCTTTGCCCTGGAAGACCCGGACTACGGCTTGTGCAGTTACGCCGAAGGGCATATCGAGGGCGCGCAATACGCCGACCTTGAGCGCCACCTGAGCGGCCCGGTGACCAAGGGCGTGACCGGTCGTCATCCTTTGCCGGCGGCGGACACGTTCGCCAGGCAACTGCGGGCCTGGGGCATCAGTGCCGACACCGATGTGGTGCTGTATGACGACGGCCCCGGTGCCTACGCCGCCCGTGCCTGGTGGCTGCTGTCCTGGCTGGGCAAGCGTGATGGCGTGTTTATTCTGGATGGTGGCCTCAAGGCCTGGCATGCCGCCGGTTTCCCCTTGAGCCTGGACGCGCCTGTGGTTGCGCCAGGTACCTTCGACGGTACGCCGGATAATCGTCTGTTGCTGGATGCCGAACACCTGCAAAAACGCCTGGGCCAACCTGGCCTGACCTTGATCGACGCCCGCGCCCAGCCGCGCTTTCGTGGCGAAGTGGAGCCCATCGATCCGATTGCCGGGCATATCCCTGGTGCGCAATGTGCGGCGTTCAGTGAAAACCTGGGCAGTGATGGTCGTTTCTTGCCGGCTGATCAGCTCAAGCAACGCTTTGCCGCGCAGTTGCAAGGGCGCCCGGCTCAGGAGCTGGTGGCGTATTGCGGGTCTGGGGTGACGGCGTGCCATAACCTGTTTGCGTTGAGCCTGGCGGGGTACCCGTTGGGCAAGTTGTATGCGGGGTCGTGGAGTGAGTGGATTACCGATCCAGCCCGGGAGATAGCAACGGGCGACTAAGGCTCGATCTGCAAACCCAATCAAATGTGGGAGCGGGCTTGCTCGCGAATGCAGGGTGTCAGTCGATACAGGTGTGACTGATACACCGCATTCGCGAGCAAGCCCGCTCCCACATGTTTAACCGCGTTGTGTCAGTAACCAGGCAGGGATCCGGCGCTCCAGGTAGTAACCAGGGCGCTTCAGCGAACCCTCCACAAACCCCACATGCCCGCCCTTGGCCAGCAACTCGAACTCAGTACAGTCCGACAGTTCACGCGCATCAGGCAAGCTGTGCGCAAACACAAAAGGGTCATCGGCCGCCTGGATAATCAACGTAGGCGTACGGATATCGCCCAGGTAATAGCGGCTCGATGCGCGGCGATAATAGTTTTCAGCACTGATGAAACCATGCAGCGGCGCGGTTACCCGCCCGTCGAAGTCCCAGAATGTGCGCATCTTTTCCAGGGAACCAAGGGCCTCCAGGGTTTTGAGCCCATCCTCACGACCGTCCTGCAGGAACTGGCGTTGCTTGACGCGGATGTACGCCAGCATCTCGCGCATGAAGTGCTTCTGATACACCCGCGAGAACCCCAGGCCGATGCGATCGGCGCATTGATCCAGGCGAAACGGCACCGATACCGCCGCCGCGCCCTGCAGACCCGAGGCCTTGCCGGTTTCCCCCAGATGCTTGAGCAACACATTGCCACCCAGGGAATAACCCACCGCATACAAGGGCGCCAACGGCCGCTTGGCGCGCAGATGAGCAATCGCTGCCGCCAGGTCTTCGCTGGCGCCGGAGTGATAACTGCGAGCCAGCAGGTTGGGCTCGCCCGAGCAGCCGCGCCAGTTCAACGCGGCACTGGCCCAGCCTTGGGTCGCGAGGACTTTTTGCAGGCCGGCCACATAGGGTGAATTGGACGAACCGGTCAGCCCATGCAGCACCAGCACCAAGGGCGCTTGCACGTCATGGGGGCCATGCCAGTCGAGATCGAGGAAGTCGCCATCCTCCAGCCACAGGCGCTCACGCTGACGCTCGATGTGGGTGGTCGGCCGCCACAGCGGCCCCCACAGTGTCTGCAAGTGGGGGTTGCCGAGGCCGAAGGCGGGTTTGAATAAATCGGAAGAGGGGGTCATGAAACTCTCGGTAGCCAGTGAGCTCGCCGTGGCAAGCTCCCCAGCCACAGGTTAAGCGGCGTTTTCGACCAAACGATGCCACAACGCGTAATACACCCGCCCGGACTTCTGCTCCCGGTGCAGGCGCCAGCCACTTGGCAGGCCGAGCGTGGAGGGCGCGGTCTCGCTCTCAGTGTAGATCCAGGCATCCGGTGCCAGCCACTGGCGTTCTTCCAGCAGAGTGCAGACGGCCGGTAGCAGGTTCTGGTTGAACGGTGGGTCGAGGAACACTACATCGTATTCAGTCGCCGCCTGGGTTTCCAGGTAGCGCAGCGCGTCGGCCGTCTGCACCTGGCCGGTGGTGCAACGCAGCGTGCCCAGGTGCTCCTTGAGGCTGGACACCGCCACATTGCTGGCGTCCAGCGCCTGGCCCTGAGCCGCGCCACGGGACAGCGCCTCTAGGAACAGCGCGCCGCTGCCGGCGAACGGGTCCAGCACTTTGGCCCCGCCTATGTACGGCGCGAGCCAGTTGAACAGGGTTTCACGCACGCGATCAGGCGTCGGGCGCAGGCCCACAACGTCGGGGAAGCTCAGCTTGCGGCTGCCCCATTCACCGCCAATGATGCGCAGTTGGCCCACACCGTTATGCACGTTGTGGACAGGTTTTTTCGGGCGAGATGAACTGGCCATTAATGCTCCGGAACCCCGAGCGGCTGCTCGGCAGGTTTATCAGTGGGGGGCGGTAGTGGCTTTTGCGCAATCGTCGGGCCGGCGGTCACGATGACCATCTTGTCGGCGCTCAAGTGTTTGTTCATTGCAGCCTTGACCTGATCGACGGTCAGGGCCTGGGATTGTTTCATGAAATCTTCCAGATAGCTCAGCGGCAGGTTGTAGAAACCCATGGCGCCCAACTGCCCGACGATATCGGCGTTGCTGGCGGTGGACAGCGGGAAGCTGCCGGCCAGCTCGCGCTTGGCGTCATCCAGTTCCTTTTGCGTCGGGCCGGTCTTGAGGTAGTCAGCCAATACGTCCTCCACCAGGCGCAAGGTGCCACCGCTCATTTCGGCGCGGGTCTGCAGGTTGATCATGAACGGGCCGCGCACCTGCATCGGTGAGAAACCGGAATACACGCCGTAGGTCAGGCCGCGCTTTTCACGCACTTCGCTCATCAAGCGAGTGCCGAAGCCACCGCCGCCGAGGATCTGGTTACCCAGGGACAAGGCTGCGTAATCCGGGTCGGCACGGTCGATGCCCAACTGCGCAAACAGCAGGTGGGTTTGCTTGGACGGGAACTCGATACGGCTCAGGCCGGCTTTTGGCTCGGTCGGCTGGGCGATCTTGGCCATCGCCGGGCCCTTGGGCAGCGAGGCGGACACCTTGGCCGTCATGGCTTCGGCTTCGGCGCGGGTCAGGTCGCCCACTACTGCAATTACCGCGTTACCCGCCGCATAGGCCTTGGCGTGGAACGCCTGCAACTGCGCCAGGGTAATCTTCGGCACGCTCTCGGGGGTGCCTTCGCTCGGGTGCGCGTAAGGGTGGTCGCCGTACAGGCGCTTGAACAGCTCGATGCTCGCCAGTTTGCCGGGGTTCTGCTTCTGGTACTCGAAACCGGCCAGGATCTGGTTCTTGATGCGTGCCAGCGAGTCTGCCGGGAATGTCGGCTGGCCGATCACCTGGTTGAACAGTGACAGGGCGGCGTCGCGCTTGGCGCTGTCGCTCAGGCTGCGCAGGGTCACCAGCGCCATGTCGCGGTAGGCGCCGTTGCCAAAGTCGGCCCCCAGGCCTTCGAACCCGCTGGCGATCTGGCTGACATCCTTGCCCGGCACGCCTTCGTTGAGCATGGCGTTGGTCATCAGTGCCAGGCCTGGCACGTCGCCATCCTGGCTGCTGCCGGCGGCGAACAGCAGGCGCATGTCGAACATCGGCAGTTCATGGGCTTCGACGAACAGCACCTTGGCGCCTTCGGTGGTGGTCCAGGTTTGTACGTCGAGCTTGCGGTTGGTCGGTGCCTTGCCATCCAGTTCCGCCAGGGATTGCAGGGTGCTGGCCGTTTGAGCCTTGTCCAGGGCCTGGCTGGCGACCGACTCGCTGGGGCGCAAGAAGTAAACGGCGCTGGCCGCCATCAGGGTGACGGCGATCAGGCCGGGCAGGATCAGGCGGCTGTTTTTGCGATCACTCATGAGCGGTCTCCTCAGGCAAAACATGGGCGACGCTCAGACGTTCGCGGGTGAAATAAGTGCGTGCGGCCTTCTGGATGTCTTCCGGGGTCACGCTTTGCAGGTCGGCAAGCTCGGTGTCCATGAGTTTCCAGGACAGGCCGACCGTTTCCAGGGAGCCGATGGCCGTGGCCTGGCTGGTGATGGAATCACGCTGGTACACCAGGCCGGCAATCACCTGGGCACGGATGCGCTCCAGTTCTTCGGCGGTCGGCGGCTTGGCCTTCAACTCATCGAGCAGGCGCCACAGGCCGGCTTCGGCCTGGGCCACGGTTTTCTTCTTCTGCTGGTTCGGCGTGGCCGAGAGGGTAAACAGGCTGTCGCCACGGGTGTAGGCGTCGTAGTTGGTGGAAGCCGCGGACACCAGTTCCTCACCGCGTTCCAGTTGCTCGGAGATCCGTGCACTGTAGCCGCCGTCCAGCAGGGCCGAGATCAGGCGCAGGGCCTGCACCGAACGTTTGTCTTCAGCGGTGGCCAGGCCGGGCACGTTGAAGCCCAGGATCACACTCGGAAGTTGGGTCTGCACGTGCAGGGTCAGCAGGCGCTCGCCGGGCTCGGCCAGTTCCATCGGGATTTTTGCCGGCGGCACGTCACGCTTGGGGATCGGGCCGAAGTAACGTTGGGCGAGGTTTTTCACCTCGTCCGGGGTCACGTCGCCGACCACCACCAGGGTGGCGTTGTTCGGCACGTACCAGGATTGGTACCAGTGGCGCAGTTCCTCGACCTTCATGCGGTCCAGGTCGGCCATCCAGCCAATGGTCGGCGTGTGGTAGCCACTGGCCGGGAACGCCATGGCCTTGAAGCGCTCGAACGCCTTGGACATGGGGTTATCGTCGGTGCGCAGGCGGCGTTCTTCTTTGATTACCTCGATTTCACGGCTGAACTCGTCGGCCGGCAGGCGCAGGCTGGCCATGCGGTCGGCTTCCAGCTCAAAGGCCACGCCCAGGCGGTCACGGGCCAATACCTGGTAATACGCGGTGTAGTCGTCGCTGGTGAACGCATTTTCTTCGGCGCCCAGGTCGCGCAGGATCAGCGAGGCTTCGCCGGGGCCGACCTTGGCGCTGCCCTTGAACATCATGTGTTCCAGGGCGTGGGACAAACCGGTCTGGCCCGGGGTTTCGTAGCTTGAGCCAACCTTGTACCAGACCTGGGAAACCACCACCGGCGCGCGATGATCTTCGCGCACGACCACTTTAAGGCCGTTATCGAGGGTGAATTCATGGGTGGGTTGTGGATCGGCAGCCAAAGCTGAGAGAGGCAGACAAACTGTGCTGAACAGCAGGCCTGCGGCGCGGCGGGCTAGAGCATTCATTCGTTTTTAAACCTGTTGGGCTGCCCGCTTGGTCTTAGCGTCGGCGGGCGAGGAGGTGCTAGGATACTGGTCCGACTTAAGGACGGCCACTGCGGCTGTCTTGTGAAGGCCCTATTTAGGCCTTACAAAATGTTGCGCATGAACGAGCTGGCTAAAAAACAGTCTGTTACGCATCGAATTTTATTTACCGGCGCGCCCTGTGGCGCGTCGCTACCTTGAGATAGCCGTCTCCATGTTTGGTTCCAACGACGACAAGAAGACCCCAGCTGCGGCTGGCGAGAAGAAAGGCCTGTTCGGATGGCTGCGCAAAAAGCCGCAGGAAACCGTCGTCGAACAGCCACAGGTTCACGCTGAACCGACCCCTGAACCCGTAATAGAAGCCGAACCGGTTGCCGAGACGCCAGTTCCGGTGGTGTTACCGATGGCTGAGCCGGTGTTGCAGCCGGTCGTTGAGGCCGAGCCGGAACCTGAGCCTGAGCACAAGCCCTGGTTAGAGCTGCCGGTGGCCGAAGAACCCGTGGCATTGGTTGAGGATGTTCAGGCCGAGCACGTCGTGCCGCCGATTCCTGCAGTGGTTGAGCCGGCGCCGGTAGAGGCTGTGGCTGAAATACCGCCCGTCGTTGAAGTGCCTGCACCGGTTGTCGCTGCACCTGCCGTTATCGAGCCAGAGCCTGTCGTCGCCACCACCGAAACCAGCAAAACCGGATTCTTTGCACGCCTCAAGCAGGGCCTGAGCAAGACCAGCGCCAGTATTGGCGAAGGCATGGCCAGCCTGTTCCTGGGCAAGAAAGTCATTGATGACGAGCTGCTCGAAGACATCGAGACCCGCCTGCTCACCGCCGACGTGGGCGTCGAAGCCACCGCCGTGATCATCCAGAGCCTGACGCAGAAGGTCGCGCGCAAGCAGTTGACCGACGCCGATGCGCTGTACAAATCCCTGCAGGCTGAGCTGGCCGCCATGCTCAAACCGGTTGAAGCGCCGCTGGTGATCACGCCGAAAAAGCCGTTCGTCATCCTCGTTGTAGGGGTTAATGGCGCTGGCAAGACCACCACCATCGGCAAGCTGGCCAAGAAGCTGCAAGGTGAAGGCAAGAAAGTCATGCTCGCCGCCGGTGACACCTTCCGTGCCGCCGCCGTCGAGCAGTTGCAGGTGTGGGGCGAGCGCAACAAGATCCCGGTGATCGCCCAGCACACCGGCGCCGACTCGGCTTCGGTGATCTTCGATGCCGTGCAGGCCGCCAAGGCCCGTAACATTGACGTGCTGATCGCCGACACCGCCGGTCGCCTGCACACCAAAGACAACTTGATGGAAGAACTGAAGAAAGTGCGCCGCGTGATCGGCAAGCTCGACGCCGATGCACCCCATGAAGTCCTGCTGGTGCTCGACGCCGGTACTGGCCAGAACGCCATCAGCCAGGCCAAGCAATTCAACCAGACGGTGCAGCTGACCGGCTTGGCATTGACTAAGCTCGACGGCACGGCCAAGGGCGGTGTGATTTTCGCCCTGGCCAAACAGTTCGGGTTGCCGATTCGCTATATCGGCGTCGGTGAAGGCATCGACGACCTGCGCACCTTTGAAGCCGAACCCTTTGTACAGGCACTGTTTGCCGAGCGGGAGCGTTCATGATTCGATTCGAACAGGTCGGTAAACGCTATGCCAACGGGCATGTGGGCTTGCATGAGCTGAGCTTTCGAGTGCGTCGCGGCGAATTCTTGTTTGTCACCGGCCATTCGGGCGCGGGCAAAAGTACGCTGTTGCGCCTGCTGCTGGCCATGGAACGCCCGACGACCGGCAAGTTGCTGCTGGCGGGCCAGGACCTGGCCACTATCAGCAATGCGCAAATTCCATTCCTGCGCCGCCAGATCGGCGTGGTGTTCCAGAACCACCAGTTGCTGTTCGACCGTACGGTGTTCAACAATGTGGCCCTGCCGTTGCAGATCCTCGGGTTGTCCAAGGCCGAGATCGTCAATCGCGTGGACTCGGCCCTGGAGCGCGTGGCGTTGTCGGACAAGACCGACCTCTTTCCCGGCGACCTGTCCACCGGCCAGCAGCAGCGTGTCGGTATCGCCCGCGCCATCGTCCATCGCCCGGCTTTGCTGCTGGCGGACGAACCCACCGGTAACCTCGACCCGCGCCTGGCGGCCGAGATCATGGGGGTGTTCGAAGACATCAACCGCCTGGGCACCAGCGTCTTGATCGCCAGCCACGACCTGGCCCTGATTGCCCGTATGCGCCATCGCATGCTGACCCTGCAACGCGGCCGCCTGATCGGCGACGGGGAGGCGGGCGTATGAGTGCTACGCGCAGCCCTAAAGTATCCGAACGGGTGGCTCCGAAGCCGGCCGACCCGCAACCGAAAAAGAAAAAACACGACGAAGACGACGGCCCGGACTTCGGCACCCTGGTGCACGCCTGGATCGAAAGCCACCGCGCCAGCCTGCTGGACAGCCTGCGGCGCCTGGGCAAACAGCCGATCGGTAGTTTTTTCACTTGCCTGGTGATGGCGGTGGCCTTGAGCCTGCCGATGGGCTTGTCGCTGTTGCTTAATAATGTGGAGCGCCTGGGCGGTTCCTGGCAGCGGGCGGCGCAGATTTCGCTGTACCTGAACCTGGACACCAGCAGCAAGGAAGGCGAAGCGCTGCGTGATGATATCAAGAACATCCCGGGGGTAGCCGAGGCCGAGTACATCAGCCGCGACCAGGCTCTCGAAGAGTTCCAGCAGCAATCGGGCCTGGGCGAGGCGCTCAAGGAGCTGCCGCAGAACCCGCTGCCGGGCGTGGTGCTGGTAACGCCGAACGAGGTCGACAAGCCGGCGCTGGAAGCCCTGCGACAAAAACTCGCAGGGATGCCGAAGGTGCAACAGGCCCAACTTGATCTAGTCTGGGTAGAGCGCCTGGCCGCGATCCTCAAGCTGGGCGACCGCTTTGTGTTCGGCCTGACGGTGTTATTAGTGTCTGCATTACTTTTGGTGATAGGTAATACCATTCGTCTTCATATTGAAAACCGTCGCACCGAGATAGAAGTGATTAAACTGGTGGGCGGCACAGACAGCTATGTGCGTCGGCCTTTCCTGTACATGGGCGCGCTGTATGGCCTGGGTGCGGGGATCTTGTCCTGGGGCGTACTGGCGTTTGGCCTGGATTGGTTGAACGACGCGGTTGTCGGCCTGGCGGGGCTCTACGGCAGTGATTTCGCTCTGGCCGGTGTGCCGGTAGCCGATGGTCTGAGTCTCTTGCTTGGCGCGGTGTTGTTGGGGTATATCGGTGCGTGGATTGCGGTGGCACGGCATTTACGTGAGCTGGCGCCGAAGTAGTTAATGCCAGATTAATGTGGTTTCGTTTGTATTGACCGTATCAGCTGTTTAGGGAACTTGTCCTACGGTTCCCAGGTCAATTTTCGCAGTGCTGAACTGCACGAGTTATGTGAGTCGGAGGTTTTTTCGTATGACCACTTCTTTGCAACCTGCTTATGCCTTGGTCCCGGGTGCGAACCTGGAAGCCTATGTGCACACGGTCAACAGCATTCCATTGCTGACGCCCGAGCAGGAGCGTGAACTGGCCGAGAGTCTCTACTATGAGCAGGATTTGGGGGCGGCTCGGCAGATGGTGCTCGCCCACCTGCGTTTTGTCGTACATATCGCCCGTAGCTATAGCGGTTACGGTCTGGCCCAGGCCGACCTGATTCAGGAAGGCAACGTAGGCCTGATGAAGGCTGTGAAGCGCTTCAACCCTGAAATGGGCGTGCGCCTGGTGTCGTTTGCCGTGCACTGGATCAAGGCGGAAATCCACGAGTTCATCCTGCGCAACTGGCGCATCGTGAAAGTGGCCACCACCAAGGCCCAGCGCAAGCTGTTCTTCAACCTGCGCAGCCAGAAAAAACGCCTGGCGTGGCTGAACAACGAAGAAGTCCACCGCGTGGCCGAAAGCCTCGGTGTGGAGCCCCGTGAAGTGCGCGAGATGGAAAGCCGCCTGACCGGCCATGACATGGCCTTCGACCCAGCCGCCGAAGCGGATGACGACAGCGCCTTCCAATCGCCGGCCAACTATCTGGAAGACCACCGGTACGATCCGGCGCGTCAACTGGAGGACGCCGACTGGAGCGACAACTCCAACCACAACCTGCACGAAGCGCTGGAAGTGCTGGACGACCGCAGCCGTGACATCCTCTACCAGCGTTGGCTGGCAGAAGAAAAAGCCACGCTGCACGACCTGGCGCAAAAGTACAACGTGTCGGCAGAACGGATTCGTCAGCTTGAGAAAAGCGCGATGAACAAGCTGAAGTTGTCGATCGCCGCTTAAAACGCAGCGAACAAAAAATGCCCCGGTCGAAAGATCGGGGCATTTTTGTATGTGTTCGAAAAGTCTCAAGTACAACTCGGTTTAATGTGGGAGCTGGCTTGCCTGCGATGAGGCCGTGTCAGATGAAGCATGGGTTACTGACCCACCGCTATCGCAGGCAAGCCAGCTCCCACAGGTCTCGTATTGTGTCAGTCGGACCAGGGTGCCTTTCGAGAGTTGTGCAGCTCCACCAGGTAACCCTCCCCACCCAACTGGCTCATCTGCTGGCGAATCCACGCCGCTCGCCGTGCCACATAGGCGGTCGGATGACTGGCACTCCACACCCGTGGATTGGGCAACACCGCCGCCAGGTAACTGGCCTGCTGCCGCGAAAGCCCCTTGGCACTTACGCCAAAATGGTGCCGCGCCGCCGCCTCTGCGCCAAACACGCCTTCATCCCATTCCACACTGTTGAGGTACACCTCAAGAATCCGCTGCTTGGGCCATAACACTTCGATCAAACCGGTAAACCACGCCTCCAGGCCTTTGCGCAAATAGCTGCGGCCGGCCCACAGGAACAGATTTTTCGACACCTGCTGGCTCAGGGTGCTGGCGCCGCGAATCGAGCCGCCACGCTCGTTGTGCAGGATCGCCGCCTGGATCGCGCCGAAATCAAAACCCCAATGTTGCGGGAAACGCTGGTCTTCACCGGCCATCACCGCCACTTTAAGGTCGTCGGAGATTTCATCCCACGGCACCCAGCTGCGTTGCAGGTCGATAGGCTCACCGTCGACCCAGGACTCGACCTTGCGCTCCACCATCAGCGCAGTGAACGGTGGCGGCACCACACGAAACAGCAGCACCAGCAACACACTACCGATGGCAAACCATTTCACGACGTTGAGAAAGCGTTTGAAGAGGACACGCAGCATAGAGATGGCTTGGCCGAACCCGTTGAGCGGGCCATTATACAGACCCTGCCCGATGAGTCTGACTGGAGTTCCCCATGCTGCGTAGCTTTCTGATGCTGGCTGCCTTTTTCGGCTTTACCGGCGTTGCGCTGGGCGCTTTCGCCGCCCACGGCCTGAAAAACCGCCTGAGCGCCGACTACCTGGCGATCTTCCATACCGGCGTGACCTACCAGTTGGTGCATGCCCTGGCACTGTTCGGCGTGGCCTTGCTGGCGGCGCATATTCCGGGCCGGTTGGTCACCTGGGCGGGTATTTCGTTTACCGTCGGTATCCTGCTGTTCTCGGGCAGCCTGTATGTGCTGACGATGACCGGCATCAGTAAACTGGGGATCATCACGCCGTTTGGCGGGCTGGCGTTCCTGCTCGGCTGGTTCTTCCTGGGCCTGGCGGCGTGGCGTTTGCAGCTTTGACCGCTTGACGCTTGGAGCTGACCTTCAGGTTCCAATCGCGCTAGAATGCGGGCCCCTAAAAACGATGGCGGCCCGTGGCATGCGCATTCAGTTGAACGGCGAACCCTTTGAACTGCCCGACGGCGAAACCGTTGCGGCCCTGCTGACCCGCCTGGACCTGACCGGGCGTCGCGTCGCAGTGGAGCTCAACCTGGATATCGTTCCGCGTAGCCAGCACGCCGAGACTGCGCTCACCGAAGGTGACCAGATCGAAGTGGTCCACGCCATCGGCGGCGGCTAGCCCGCCACGCATTCTGCAGAACCTCATCCAACCAGAGGATTTCCCATGAGCATCGTTCGTAGCGACAAGCCTTTCGTCCTGGCCGGTCGTACCTACCAGTCCCGTCTGCTGGTCGGCACCGGCAAGTACCGCGACATGGAAGAAACCCGCCTGGCCATCGAAGCCTCGGGTGCCGAGATCGTCACCTTCGCCGTACGCCGCACCAACCTCGGCCAGATCGAGGGCGAGCCGAACTTGCTCGAAGTGCTGTCGCCGGAGCGCTACACCTTTTTGCCAAACACTGCTGGCTGCTACGACGCCATCGAAGCCGTGCGCACCTGCCGCCTGGCCCGTGAGCTGCTCGACGGCCACAACCTGGTGAAGCTGGAAGTGCTGGCCGACCAGAAAACCCTGTTCCCCAATGTGATCGAAACCCTCAAGGCCGCCGAGACCTTGGTCAAGGAAGGCTTCGACGTGATGGTCTACACCAGCGATGACCCGATCATCGCCCGTCAGTTGGCAGAAATCGGCTGCATCGCGGTGATGCCGCTGGCTGGTCTGATCGGTTCCGGCCTGGGCATCTGCAATCCGTATAACCTGCAGATCATCCTCGAAGAAGCCAAGATCCCGGTATTGGTGGATGCGGGTGTGGGCACTGCCTCCGACGCGACCATCGCCATGGAACTGGGCTGCGACGCGGTGCTGATGAACTCGGCCATTGCCCATGCCCAGCAACCAATCATGATGGCCCAAGCCATGAACCACGCCATCGTCGCGGGCCGCCTGGCCTACCTCGCCGGGCGCATGCCGAAAAAACTCTATGCCAGCGCCTCTTCGCCGCTGGATGGTCTGATCAAGTAAGAGCTATTGATGACTGAATCAAACGAAACGCCGAACACCGTGGAAGAGGGCGACGAGTCCAAGCACCGCCGCATCAAGAGTTTTGTGATGCGCGCCGGCCGCATGACCGAAGGCCAGCAAAAGGGCCTGGAACAGGGCACGCCGCTGTTCGTACTGCCCCTGGCCGATGCGCCGGTGGACTATGACCAAGTGTTCGGCCGTTCGGCCCCGCGCTCCCTGGAAATCGGTTTCGGCATGGGCCATTCCCTGCTGGAAATGGCCGCAGCCGCGCCGGAGCAGGATTTCATCGGTGTGGAAGTGCACCGCCCAGGCGTCGGCGCACTGCTCAACGGTGTGCTGACCCAAGGCCTGAAAAACCTGCGGGTCTACGACTGCGATGCGATTGAAGTGCTCAACCGCTGCATCGCCGACAACAGCCTCGACCGCCTGATGCTGTTCTTCCCCGACCCTTGGCACAAGGCCCGTCACCACAAGCGCCGCATCGTCCAGGCGTCCTTCGCGGAACTGGTGCGCAGCAAGCTGAAAGTGGGCGGCATCCTGCACATGGCCACCGACTGGGAACCGTACGCGGAATACATGCTGGAAGTGATGAACGTCGCCCCCGGCTACCGCAACCTGGCCGAAGACGGCAAATGCGTGCCACGCCCGGCCGAGCGGCCGATCACCAAGTTCGAACGCCGTGGCGAGCGGTTGGGGCATGGGGTGTGGGATTTGAAGTTCGAGAAGCTGGCTTAAACAGTCATCAGCTTGAAACGCAATCAAATGTGGGAGCTGGCTTGCCTGCGATAACATCACCTCGGTATCACTGATACACCGAAGTGTCTGTATCGCAGGCAAGCCAGCTCCCACATGTGTTTTGTAGTGCCTGCTGGGTCAGCGGCGGTCTGCTACCACGCCAATCAACACCAGCACCACGATCAACACCGGCGCCAGGCTGTAGTTATTGAACTGGCTCAATCCCCGCACAATCCACGGCGTAGCGTAGATCAACGCCGCACCACTGCCGATCAGGCACAGCAGGGCCATCAAGGGTACGCGCAAGGCGCCGGCGATGCTGCCCAGGCGTGCTTCGACCCAGCCCTTGATGTCGGCGCCGAACAGCACCAGCAAACAGCCCACAAGGGCCAACGAGATTTCCGACAGGTTGCTACGGCTCCAGCGGGATACGGTGGCGAGCAGGTCGAGTACCAGATCCATTCGATTTCCTTAAGAGCTATCAGCTCAAAAACTTCTGCAACAGGTCATTGAGAAAGAGTTGCCCGCGGTCGGTGGCCGCCAGGCGTGACGGTTCGACCTGCATTAATCCACTTTGTTCTGCGTCGCGGCGGCCTTCATCGAGGCTCGCCAGGTCAAGGCCGGTGCGCTCGGCGTAGAGGTTGGCATCAACCCCTTCGGTGAGGCGCAGCGCGTTCATCAGGAACTCGAACGGCAGTTCATCGTTGGTCAGTTCTTTCGCGCCGGCCTGGAAGCTTTTGGCCGGGTTGAGGTAGTCCTTCGGTGCACGGGTTTTCCAGGTGCGGATGATGCGCCCGTCCGGGTGGCTGAGCTTGCCGTGGGCGCCGGCGCCTATGCCGATAAAGTCGCCAAAGCTCCAGTAATTGACGTTATGCCGCGCCGGCCGCCCCGGTTGGGCGTAGGCCGAGACTTCATATTGTGCGTAACCGTGTTCGGCGAGCAGTGCCTGGCCGGCTTCCTGGATATCCCACAGCGTGTCGTCTTCCGGCAGCGCGGGTGGCTGGTTCCAGAACACGGTGTTGGGTTCCAGGGTCAGTTGGTACCAGGACAGGTGCGTCGGCTTGAGTGCAATGGCCTGGCGCAGGTCGCCCAAGGCGTCCTCCAGGGACTGGTTGGGCAGGCCGTGCATCAAGTCCAGGTTGAAGTTGTCGAACCCGGCCTGGCGCGCCATGCCGGCTGCGCGCACGGCTTCATCGCCATTGTGGATGCGGCCCAGGGCTTCGAGCTTCTCTTGCTGGAAGCTCTGGATGCCGATGGACAGGCGATTGATCCCCAGTTTGCGGTACGCCACGAACTTCTCTTGTTCGAACGTACCGGGGTTGGCTTCCAGGGTGATCTCGATATCGTCGGTAAACGGGATACGCGTTTGAACGCCCTTGAGCAGGCGGCCCAGTGCAGCAGCGCTGAACAGGCTGGGCGTGCCGCCGCCAAAGAAGATCGAACTCAGTTTACGGCCATACACGGCGTGCAGGTCTTGGTCCAGGTCGGCCAGCAGGGCGTCCACGTACTCTTCTTCCGGCAGCACTTTGCTGGCGGTGTGGGAGTTGAAGTCGCAATACGGGCATTTGCGCACGCACCACGGGATATGGATGTACAGCGCCAGGGGCGGCAGATGGGGCAGGGCCGCCCGTGGTGTTTGCGCGCCACCGTGGATCAGCGGCTGCGCAGAGGTGTTCTGGGTCATTTCAAGCCCAGGCGCTGGCGCAGCAACGCCATGGCGCGGGCGCGGTGGCTGATCTGGTTCTTGTCGGCCGGGCTCAGTTCGGCGCTGGAG
This sequence comes from Pseudomonas sp. FSL W5-0203, assembly GCF_001896155.1. Lineage (NCBI taxonomy): Bacteria > Pseudomonadati > Pseudomonadota > Gammaproteobacteria > Pseudomonadales > Pseudomonadaceae > Pseudomonas > Pseudomonas sp. FSL W5-0203. The sequence continues at coordinate 188,657 of NZ_MPOR01000002.1, read as the reverse complement.
ACATTGCGCTCCGGCACCCAGAACAGCGGGTCATAGCCAAACCCATGCTCACCGCTGGCGGCTTGCAGGATGCGCCCGGGCCACAGGCCTTCGCACAGAATCGGCAACGGGTCATCGGCATGCCGCACCAGGGCCAGCACGCAGACGAACTGCGCACCACGCTCGGCCTCCGGCACGTCCTTGAGGGCGTCGAGCAGCTTGGCGTTGTTGGCTGCGTCGCCCTTGCCGTCGGCGTAACGGGCGGAGTAGATGCCAGGGGCGCCGCCGAGGAAGTCCACGGCCAGGCCCGAATCATCCGCTAGGGCCGGCAGGCCAGAGATACGCGCAGCATTGCGGGCCTTGAGGATGGCATTCTCGACGAACGACAGGCCGGTCTCTTCCGGTTCGACCTGGCTGAACTCGCCAATCGAACGCAGGTGCACAGACTCACCGAGCATGGCTTGCAGTTCTTTGAGTTTGCCGGCGTTGTGGCTGGCGAGTACGAGTTGGGTAAGGTTCATCATTCGGCCGGGAACAGTTCTTGGTTGAATTGGAAACCGTGGGCCTTGCCGCCGGTTTCAACGTTGATGGTAAACGTCTTGTATTCCCGCTGGGTCACCGAGTAGGGCGCGAGGTAGCTGATGCCGCTTTTCTCTTCGATCTGCTTGAACGTCAGGATCTCGCTCTTGCCGCCCAAATCCTTGACCGTGCCAGTGACTTGCGCGGCCACCGGGCTTACGCCCTTGATCACGGTCACGTTGATCAACCCCTTCTCCTTGCTGCGCACCACACCGACTTTTTGGGCGGTCTCAGCGGGCAGGAAGCTTGAAGTGAAGGTGTTGTAATGAACGGTGATATCGCCGAAGTCTTTTTTGCGATTAGCGTCGATAGCGTCGGCGGCCATGGCGCTGGCGCCCAGGCATGCGGTCAATAGAAAAATAGCCAAACGACTCATGAACGTCCCTCTTGAAGATGATTAGACGGCAACTTTGTGGTCGGTCAGGCCAGGGCTGCTGACCCGGTAGATACCAATTTCGCCCAACAGGTTGGGCCATAGCTTACTCGCCCAGCCGTGGCGGTGCTGTTGATCGACGGCAAGGCGGTTGATCACCTTGGCTTCACGCTCGCCACACAGGGCTTCGAAGTCTTCGAAGGTGCAGAAGTGGATGTTCGGCGTGTTGTACCAGGTGTACGGCAGGAAGTCGGAGACCGGCATGCGCCCCTTGGTGGCCAGGTACCAGCGGCAGCGCCAGTGGCCAAAGTTGGGAAAGGTGATGATGCATTGGCGGCCCACGCGCAGCATTTCGTCGAGGATGCGGTCCGGGTAGTGCACCGCTTGCAGGGCTTGGGTCATCACCACGATATCGAAGCTGTTGCTGGCAAAGTTGCCCAGGCCCTTGTCCAGGTCCTGCTCGATCACGTTGATGCCCTTGGCCACGCACTGGGCGATGTTGTCCGGGTCGTTTTCCAGGCCGTAGCCGGTGACTTGCTTGTGGTCGCGCAGCCAGCTCAGCAATTCGCCATCGCCACAGCCCAGGTCGAGCACGCGGCTGCCGGCGGGGATCCAGTCTTGGATGATTTCCAGGTCGGCTCTCATGGCGTTCTCACAGTGCGATTCGGTTCATGTAGTTGCTAAAGGCCTGCAGGTAACGCGGGATCGGAATCAGGAAGGCGTCGTGGCCTTGCGGTGCATCGATCTCCAGGTAGCAGACGTCTTTCTTGGCGGCCATCAGGGCATCCACCAGTTCGCGGGAGCGTGCCGGCGAAAAGCGCCAGTCGGTGGTGAACGACATCACGCAGAACTTGGCCGTGGCGTGCTCGAAGGTTTTTGCCAGGTCGTCATCGTGGTTGGCGGCCGGGTCGAAGTAGTCCAGAGCCTTGGTCATCAGTAGGTAGGTGTTGGCGTCAAAGCGCCCTGAGAATTCCTCGCCCTGATAACGCAGGTAGCTTTCCACCTGGAACTCGACGCTGTGGAAGTCGTAGTTGAGCTTCTCGCTCTTGAGGCCTCGGCCGAATTTCTCGCCCATGGAATCGTCGGACAGGTAGGTAATGTGGCCGACCATCCGCGCCAGCATCAGGCCGCGCTTGGGGATCACGCCCGCTTCCTGGAACGAACCGCCGTGGAACTCGGGGTCGGTGAGGATCGCCTGGCGCGCCACTTCGTTGAAGGCGATGTTCTGCGCCGACAACTTGGGCGCCGAGGCGATGGCCAGGCAATGACGCACGCGGTCCGGATAGGTGATGGTCCATTGCAGGGCCTGCATGCCGCCCAGGCTGCCGCCAATCACGGCGGCCCACTGGCTGATGCCCAGCAGGTCGGCCAGGCGTGCCTGGCTGTGCACCCAGTCTTCCACGGTCAGCACTGGGAAGTCGGCGCCGAACGGTTTGCCAGTTTCCGGGTTGAGGCTGCTGGGGCCGGTGGAGCCGTTGCAGCCGCCGAGGTTGTTCAGGCTGACCACAAAGAACTTATTGGTGTCGATGGGCTTGCCGGGGCCGATGCAACTGTCCCACCAGCCGGGCTTGCGGTCGTCAACGCTATGGAAGCCGGCGGCGTGATGATGGCCGGATAAGGCATGGCAGATCAGCACGGCGTTGCTCGCCGTGGCGTTCAGTTGGCCATAGGTTTCGTAGATCAGGTCGTAGGCTGGCAACGAACGGCCGCAGGCCAGGGCCAGGGGTTCGCTGAAATGCGCCACTTGTGGCACGACCAGTCCAACAGAATCGGGGGGGAAGGCAGCTGGCATCGACCCTGCTCTCGTTTAAATGAGGCGTAAGTCTAAAGAGCGGGGACCCTAGCGGCAAGCAATGGTCGGGGGTTAGCGTGATCGTTCCCACGCTCCGCGTGGGAATGCCTCTTGGGACGCTCTGCGTCCTGCCCTGGTGACGCGGAGCGTCACGGGCTGCATTCCCACGCAGAGCGTGGGAATGATCAGCACAAGCCATGCTATCGCAGACAAGCCAGCTCCCACACAAGCCAACTCCCATAGGGGCTACGGCATTCAGATCAGGCCAAACAACTCTTTTGGCATGTAAGCAAAGTAGGCCAGGCGCGGAATCACCCAGCTTTGCAGCAACTGAATCACGATAAACGCGAAGATCGGCGAGATATCCAGGCCACCCAGGTTCGGAATCAGGCGACGGAAGGGTGCCAGCACGGGCTCGGTGATCTGAGCCACCAATTCGGCACCTGGGCTACGGCTGCCCGGTGCGACCCAGGAGAGGATCACGCTGATGATCATCGACCAGAAAATGATCTTCAGGAACAGCGAGAAAATCCCGATCAGGCCCCATGGCAACAGCAGGACGGTGAAGGCCTGGTAGCCATTGAGCATCAGGATCACCACGAACAGCAGGATTTGCAGCAGCAACGCCAGCACCAGCGACGACATGTCCAGGCCGAACAGGCTCGGGATCACTCGGCGCAGCGGCTTGAGCAGTGGTTGGGTGGCCTTCACCACGAACTGGCACAGCGGGTTGTAGAAGTTTGCACGCACCAGTTGCAGGATAAAGCGCATCAGCACGATCAGCAGGTACAAGCTGCCCAGGGTCTGGATGATGAAAATGGCAGCGTCATTGATTCCGAGCATGTTTGATTACCTTGGTAAGGGACGACTATTTGCCCAGTTGCTCAGCCATCTCGGCTGAACGATGTGCGGCGGCACCCAGTGCTGTTTCCACCAGGGCTTCAAAGCCCCCGGCCTCGAACGACTCGATAGCCGCTTGTGTGGTGCCACCGGGCGAGGTGACGCGACGGCGCAGTTCGGCGGCATCCACCTCGCTGCCGACCGCCATTTTCGCGGCGCCCAGGGCGGTTTGCTCCGCCAGTTGCTCGGCCACGTCGTGGGGCAGGCCCAGCTTGACACCGGCGGCGGTCATGGCCTCGATCAGCAGGAAGAAGTAGGCCGGGCCACTACCGGAAACGGCGGTAACCGCATCCAGTTGCTGTTCCTGCTCCAGCCACACGGCGAGGCCCACCGCAGACAGCAGTTCCTGGGCCTGGTCACGTTGCTGCGCGGTGACTTCGCCGGTGGCATACAAACCGCTGACGCCCTGGCGCAGCAGCGCCGGGGTGTTGGGCATGCAGCGCACGATGGGCTGGGCGCCGAGCCAGTTGGTCATGCTGGCGCAGGTGATGCCAGCGGCAATCGACACCACCAATTGGTGAGGTTGCAGACTCGGGCGCAGGCTCTCGCACACAGCCTTCATGGCCTGGGGCTTGACCGCCAGCACGATCACATCGACGCCGTGGATGGCCTCGGCATTATCAGCGAAGGTCTGGATGCCGTGTTCGGCGCTGACGCGCTCGCGGGTCTCGGCGCCCGGGTCGCTGGCGCGGATCTGCTCGGCGTCCAGGCCCTTGGCCCGCAGGCCACCGATCAGGCTGGCCGCCATGTTACCGGCGCCGATAAAGGCAATACGCGTGTTGCTCATGACAGGTCCTTATTTTCGAGGGATGTCAGCCATTTCACGGCTGGCCGTAGTCGCGGGCGCCAAACAGCGCGGTACCGATCCGCACCCAGGTGGCGCCTTGGGCAATGGCCGACTCAAGGTCGTGGCTCATGCCCATGGAAAGTGTGTCCAGCGCCAGGTTCAAGCTGGCTTGCAGGTCGCGCACCGTGGCAAACGCCGCATCCTGCTCTGCCCGATCTTCAGTCGGCTCGGGAATCGCCATCAAGCCCCGCAGCTTCAAGCGCGGCAGGGCGCTGATCGCCGTGGCCAGAGCCGGCAGGTCGGCGGGTGTGCAGCCGGACTTGCTGGCTTCGCCACTGACATTGACCTGAATGCAGATATTGAGCGGCGGCAGGTCGGCCGGGCGTTGTTCGGACAGGCGTTGTGCGATTTTCAGGCGGTCCACGGAATGCACCCAAGCGAAGTGCTCGGCGATAGCGCGAGTCTTGTTCGATTGAATGGGGCCGATGAAGTGCCAACTCAAGGGCAGGTCGGTTAAATCCGCCTGTTTGCCCAGGGCTTCCTGCAGGTAGTTTTCGCCAAAGTCGCGCAGCCCGGCGGCATAGGCTTCGCGCACTGCCTGCGCGGGTTTGGTCTTGCTCACGGCCAGCAGGTGGATGCTGCTTGCGTCACGTTGCACGGCGTCGGCTGCGGCGCGGATGCGCTGGCTAACCAGGCCGATGTTGTCTGCTATCGTCGACATTCAAGATGCGCCCGTGGATATGGAGTCCGCGGCATTCTACTGGAAATGGAAAGCCCTATGGATATCACGCAATTGCTGACGGCCAGCGTAAGCCGAGGCGCCTCAGACCTGCATCTGTCAGCTGGCCTGGCACCGATGCTGCGCATTGATGGCGAGGTTTGGCCGCTGGATGGGCCAGCGCTGGACGCTACCCAAGTGGTCGACTTATTGAGCCCGTTGCTGAATAAACATCAACAAAAGGATTTCGAAACATCTCTTGAAACGGATTTTGCCTTCGAATTGCCAGGCGTCGCCCGGTTCCGGGCGAACGTGTTCCGCCAGGATCGCGGCGTGGGTGCAGTGTTCCGGGCTATTGCGACTGAGGTCCAGAGCCTGGAGGCGCTGGGATTGGGCGAGGTGTTCCAGCGTATCGCCCGCCTTCCTCGCGGCCTGGTGCTCGTGACCGGGCCCACCGGCTCGGGCAAGTCCACGACCCTGGCGGCGATGATCGACGACCTCAACCGGCATCGACGCCAGCATATCCTCACGCTGGAAGACCCCATCGAGTTTATCCACAGGCCGAAACTGGCGCTGGTCAACCAGCGCCAGGTGCATCGTGACACCCACAGTTTCTCGGTGGCCCTGCGTTCAGCCCTGCGAGAAGACCCGGATGTGATCCTGGTGGGTGAATTGCGCGATCTGGAAACCATCCGCCTTGCGCTGACGGCGGCAGAGACCGGGCACCTGGTGTTCGGCACTCTGCACACCTCGTCGGCGGCAAAGACGATAGACCGGCTGGTGGACGTCTTCCCGGCCGGGGAAAAGGCCATGGTCCGCTCGATGCTGTCGGAGTCGTTGCAGGCGGTGGTCTCTCAGGTGTTGGTGAAGAAGGTGGGCGGTGGGCGTGTGGCCGCCCATGAAATCATGCTGGGTACGCCGGCGATTCGTAACTTGATCCGTGAGGACAAGGTGGCGCAGATGGTTTCGGCAATTCAGACCGGTGGGGCGTTGGGGATGAAGACCCTGGATATGAGTTTGAAGGCGTTGGTGGGCGCGGGCCTGGTCAGTCGGGAAGAGGCGCGGGAGAAGGCGAGGGTGCCGGCAGATATCTAAAACGCACAGATACACAATGTGGGAGCTGGCTTGCCTGCGATAGCGGACTGTCAGGCACTCTCTCTGCCAACTGACACACCGTCATCGCAGGCAAGCCAGCTCCCACATTTGATTGCATTTCAAAGGGGGAGCTTCAGTGGTGCCTGGCTTAGCGCTGCACGATCCGCAGGTTGCTGTTCTGCTCTTTAGGCAGTACCCGCTTGGCAATCACGTAGTTCTTGTCCCAGAACGGCTTTTTCAGCGTGTCGATGCTCACCGACTTGCCACGGCGCGGTGCGTGAATAAAGCGGTCATTGCCCAGGTAGATGGCAACGTGGTTCACCTGGCGGCTCTTCAACTTGAAGAACAACAGATCGCCCGGCTTCAGGTCTTTGCGGTCAACCTTCAACCCATGGCCGGCCGCCATGGCGTTGGAGGTGCGTGGCAGGTCCACCGCTTTTACATCGTTAAATGCATATTTCACCAGCCCGCTGCAGTCGAACCCTTTACTTGGGCTGCTGCCGCCCCAACGATAAGGTGTACCGAGCACGTTGACGGCACGGCTCAAGACGTTGCTGCTTTGCTTGGTGTTCACGGCCAGCTGGGTGGAAAGCACTTTGCCGTGGGCCTTGCTCAGTTGAGTCGGGCGGCTGACGGTCGGCTTTGCCGCTTTGGCAGTGCTGGGCGTGCTATGGACTTTAGGGGTGAAACCGTTAACGTTCGGAAGTCGTTGCTCACGATTGGTGGCGTGGGCGGCCAGTGGCATTAATAGGCAAATGGTTAGCCATGTCTTGAAAAATGGTCGCATTAGGCGTGGCTCTTATGGGTTTGCGCGCAACTTTATAACAGCTTTTTGTGCTGTTCTCAGGCCGTTTGTCGACTGAACCTTGGGGTCAAATTCAGGAAAAACGCGACGATTCGCCGCAATTGTCCTACACAAGGCAGGCGGTACAAGGCTTTGAGGGCAGGAAGATACCATTTACCGTACGTCGGGCGCCCGTAAAAAAGTCACAAAGAAAATGAAAAAATTTATCTATCGACGCAAAAGAGGTCCTTCATGAACACCTATCAACAGGTTGGTCAGCAGCACGACACCCACAGTAAGGCGATTGGTTACCTACTGTGGATTTTCGGTTTTACCGGGGCTCATCGCTTCTATTACGGCAAGCCGGTGACCGGTACGATCTGGTTTTTCACCTTCGGCTTGCTGGGTATTGGCTGGCTGATCGACTTGTTCCTGATCCCGGCCATGGACCGTGAAGCCGACCTGCGTTTTACCGCTGGGCCCATTGAATACAACGTGGCCTGGATTCTGTTGGCGTTCCTGGGGGTGTTTGGTGTGCACCGTATGTATCAGGGCAAATGGATCACCGGCCTGATCTACCTGCTGACCGGTGGTTTGTTCTTGGTTGGGGTGCTGTATGACTTCTGGACGCTGAACACGCAGATCTCGATCCGCAATGCCGAGCGCAACAGCGGGCGCTGAGCACTGATCGTTCCCACGCAGAGCGTGGGAACGAGCTTGCGCGTCAAGCCTGGTAGCTGATCCGCCCATCCATCAAGGTGTACCGCACCGTCGCTGGCAGGCTGTGGCCGATGAACGGGCAGTTTTCGCCCTTGGACAACCAACGCTCACCAGCCACCGTCGAGCTTGCCAGGTCGAACAGCACCAGGTCCGCCGGTGAACCCACCGCCAACTGGCCCGCTGGCAAGCGCAGGGCCTCGGCCGGGCCGGCGCTCAGGCGCGACAGTAGTGTCGGCAAGTCCAGCAAGCCGTCTTCCACCAGCGTCATCGCCAATGGCAGCAACAACTCCACGCTGCTGATGCCCGGCTCGGTCGCGCCAAACGGTGCCAGCTTGGCGTCTCGCTCGTGAGGTTGGTGATGGCTGGAAATCGCCGACACCACACCCGACTTCACCGCCGCACGCAAACCGTCACGGTCTGCCTTGGTGCGCAGCGGGGGCTGTACGTGGTAAAGGCTGGAGAAGTCGATCAGCGCCTCATCCGTCAGGATCAGCTGGTACAGGGCGACATCCGCAGTTACCCGCAAGCCACGGGCCTGGGCCTGGGCGATCAGAGCCACGCCCCGGGCGCTGGTCAACTGGCTGAAATGCGCACGCACGCCGCTTTGTTCCACCAGCAACAGGTCACGGGCGAGGGCCACGGTTTCTGCGGTTTCCGGAATGCCCGGCAGGCCGAGGAAGCTCGCCACTGCGCCTTCATGGGCCAGGCCGCCTTCGGCCAGGTCGCGGTCTTGGGAATGGAAGATCACCGTCAAGTCGAACGTGGCCGCGTATTCCAGGGCGCGGCACAAGGTGCGCGTGCTGCGAAAGCTTTCCAGGCCATTGCCGAAGGCCACGCAACCGGCGTCACGCAGGGCGATCAATTCGGCGAGTTGTTCGCCATCCAGGCCCTTGCTCAAGGCGCCAATGGGAAACACTTTGCAATTGCCGGCTTCGCGGGCGCGGTCGAGGATCAGCTCGGTCACAGCAGAAGTGTCCAGTACCGGCTTGGTATTGGGCGGGCAACACAGGCTGGTCACGCCACCGGCTGCCGCGGCCTGGGTTTCGCTGGCGATGTTGCCTTTGCGACTGTAGCCCGGTTCACGCAGGGCGACATTCAAGTCCACCAGCCCAGGTGCGGCCACCAGGCCCTTGGCGTCAATGCTCTGGCCGGCGTTGAAGCCGGCGGGGGCGGCGCCGATGGCGACGATCTTGCCGGCGTCCAGGTGTAGATCGGTAACTTGGTCCAGGCCGCTGGCCGGGTCGATGACTCGGGCGCCGAGAATGCTGAGCTTCACTGGGCCTGCTCCTGCTCGAATTGACGTTGCGCGGTTTGTCCGCTCATGGCCATGGACAGCACGGCCATGCGCACGGCGATGCCGTAGGTCACTTGGTTGAGAATCACCGATTGTGGGCCGTCGGCCACCGCCGACTCAATTTCCACGCCGCGGTTGATTGGCCCCGGGTGCATCACGATGGCATCCGGCTTGGCCTTGGCCAGGCGTGCGGTGGTCAGGCCGAACAGGCGGTAGAACTCACCTTCGCTGGGCAACAAGCCCCCGGCCATGCGCTCGCGTTGCAGGCGCAGCATGATCACCACGTCCACATCCTTGAGGCCTTCGGCCATGTCGGTGTAGACCTTCACGCCATACTGTTCGATGCCGATGGGCAATAGGGTCTTGGGCGCGATCACGCGGATATCCGGGCAACCCAGGGCCTTGAGAGCCAGCATGTTCGAACGTGCCACCCGCGAATGCAGGATGTCGCCGACGATGGCTACCGAGAGGTTTTCAAAGCTGCCCTTGTGCCGACGAATGGTGAGCATGTCGAGCATGCCCTGGGTCGGGTGCGCGTGACGGCCGTCGCCGCCATTGATGATCGCCACGTTCGGGCACACATGCTCGGCGATGAAATGCGCAGCGCCGGAGTCGCCGTGGCGTACCACGAACATGTCGGCGGCCATGGCTTCCAGGTTGCGCAAGGTATCGAGCAGGGTTTCGCCCTTGCTCGCCGACGAGGTGGACACGTTCAGCGTGATCACATCGGCCGACAGCCGCTGGGCCGCCAGTTCAAAGGTGGTGCGGGTGCGGGTGGAGTTCTCGAAGAACACGTTGCAGATGGTTTTGCCGCGCAACAGCGGGACTTTCTTCACTGCCCGGCCACCGACTTCCAGGAACGAGTCGGCGGTGTCGAGGATTTCGGTGAGCAGTTCGCGGGGCAAACCGTCGAGGGACAAGAAGTGTTGCAACTGGCCCTGAGCATTGAGCTGCAGCGGGCGCTTGGCATCTAGAGGCGTCATCGCGGGGACTCTTTACAAGGCGGTTTAAAGGGCAAGGTCTTGCAGTTCGAGTTCGAGCGGCGTAGGACCGGACAATTTTACCCGCTGCTGGGGTGCAAGCGACAGGGTTGCACCCACGACGTCCGGGCTGATCGGCAGTTCGCCAGCATCCAGGTCCAGCAGGCACACCAGGGTCACGCTGGCAGGGCGGCCATAGTCGAACAATTCGTTCATGGCGGCGCGGATGGTGCGGCCGCTCATCAGCACGTCGTCGATCAATACCAGGTGCTGGCCTTCGATCTCGAAGGGCAGGGCCGATGGGCGCACTTGTGGATGCAGGCCGTTCTGGCTGAAGTCGTCGCGGTAGAAGGACACGTCCAGGGTGCCCAGAGGCGAATCGCTGCCCAGTGCTTCCAGCAATGCCTGGGCTACCCACACGCCACCGGTGCGTATGCCGATAAAACGCGGTTCGCTGATGGCACGGTGTTCCAGGTGCGCCTTGAGGCGTATCGCCATCTGGCTGATCAGTTCGGCAGGGTTCGGCAAGCTCATGGTGGCTCCTTATCAAGTGTGTAGGAGCGAGCTTGCTCGCGAAAAACTCATGGGCACCGCGTTCATCCAGTCTTCGCGCGGTATCGTTAACGTTCTTCGCGGGCAAGCCCGCTCCCACAGGATCGCGGCGGGTCAGGATTCAAATAAAGCGGTGTTTTCATCCAGCCAGCCCTGCAACAGCAAGGCCGCGGCGATAGCGTCTACCGGGTTGTCGCGGTAACTGCCCTTTTGCCCGCCACGGTCGCGGCGCTCTCCCTTGGCTTCGAAGGTGGTGAGGCGTTCGTCGTGGGTATAGAACGGCAGGTTGTAGCGGCCATTGAGGCGGCGCGCGAACTTCTCGGCGCGCAGGCACATGTCACTGGGGGTGCCATCCATGTTCAGGGGCAGGCCGACCACCACCGCGTCAGGCTTCCACTCTTTAATCAGGGCTTCGACCTGGTTCCAGTCCGGCACGCCATTCTGGGCCTTGAGGGTGCACAGCTCGCGGGCCTGGCCGGTGATGACCTGGCCAACCGCTACGCCGATCTGTTTGGTGCCGTAGTCAAAACCGAGGATCAGACGCAAAGCCATCAGGCGTGCCCCGCCTGGCTGGTCAGCAGGCTGAGGTTGACCCGCAGCTTGGCTGCTGCCGCTTCCAGGCGCAATTCGCTGGCGGTGTTGAACAAAATATCAGCGTCGAACGGGCAGGTCAGCCAGGCATTGCTGGCCAGTTCGGCCTCCAGTTGCCCGGCTTCCCAACCGGCGTAGCCCAGGGTGATCACACTCTGCTCGGGGCCGATGCCGTCGGCGATGGCGAACAGCACATCCTGGGATGTGGACAGTGACACCCCATCAAGGTCTACCGTGGCCTGGAACGTCGGCCCGGTGGGGTGCAGTACAAAACCGCGATCGGTCTGCACCGGCCCGCCGAAGTAGATCGGTACGCCCTGGCAGCGCGCTGGCGGGTCGATTTCCGGGCGCAGTTGCTCAAGGATATCGGCCAGGTTCAGCTCCTGCGGGCGGTTGACCACCAACCCCATGGCACCATTGGCCGTGTGCTCGACGATGTAGGTCAAGGTCTGCGCAAAGTTCGGGTCGGCCATATGGGGCATGGCGATCAGGAATTGGTGCTTGAGGTAAGTCGGGCTGACGTTTTTCATGTCCGCTAGTGTGGCGTTGGAGGGACGAACTGACAAGTGCGGGCGCGAGCCTGGTCGCTGATCGTTCCCATGCTTTGCGTCGGAATGCATCCCGGGGCGCTCCGCGTCCCAAGAGCAGACGCAGAGCGTCCATGGCGGCATTCCCACGCGGAGCGTGGGAACGATCTGTGCGATCAGTTGCTGGACAACCGGTCGCCCTTGGCGAACCGCCAGGTGCGGATGATTTCCAGGCGGTCCACGTCGTTCAAGTCGCCGCTGAACGGCGCAAAGGGCGCGGCCAGGCGCACGATGCGTTGCGCGGCCTGGTCCAGCAGCGGCTGGCCGGAGGACTCCAGCACCTGCACTTCATACAGCGAGCCGTCACGGTTGATCGACACCAGCAAGCGCAAGTTGCCATAAATCTGCTGGCGCCGTGCCTCGTCCGGGTAGTTGAGGTTGCCGATGCGTTCGACCTTCTTGCGCCACTCGTCCTTATACCAGGCGCCTTTGTCGCGCATGGTCGAGGCCGCGTTCAGGCGGTAGATGCGCGGGCGCTTGGCATACAGCTGTTGTTCATGGGCCAGTTCGGCTTCGAGGCTGGAAATTTCGTCGGACAGCGTCGAACTGTCGAACGTCGGCGCAGGTTTCACTGGCTCGGGCTTGGGTTCGGTCTTGGCCTTTTCGCGCTGGGTCGGGGCTTTTTGCGGCTTGGGCGCGACGGTGGCTACCGCAGCCTTGGGCGTGGCCTGCTTGACCTCGGGCTTTGGCGCCGGCGGTGGGGTGACCTTCTTGACCTGGTTGTCGTGGAAGGGCGCCACTTCGGTGGTCTTGGGCACGGCTTTCTTGTCGAGGGTGCCGCTGCCTTGCTGGTTTTCCTGGGCGAGAAAGTCAGCCTTTTCGGGCTTCTTTTCGCTCTTGAACGTAGCAAGTGTGATTTCCAGGGTCTTGGTGATCTGCTTGGGTTCCACCAGGGTGAACCCCACGCCCAGGAGCAGGGCGAGGTGAATCAGCGCAGCGAGAAACAGGGTAAAACCGAGACGATCAGCCGGGCGCACGCCGCTATGGGTGAATTCGGGGGGCAGATCGGACGGGAGTGTCATGACAAGAAAACCAACATCGCGCGTTTCACAGGTGGCGCATGATAACGCAATGTTGGTATGTGTCCGGCTGTTCTATGTCACTTGGCTTTTAGCTTGCGCTCAATGGCGGCCATCAGCATTTCGCCGATGTTCGTACCAAATGCATTGTCGATCTCGCGAATACAGGTCGGGCTGGTGACGTTGATTTCAGTGAGGTTCTCACCAATTACGTCCAGTCCGACAAACAGCAGGCCTTTTTCCCGCAGGGTCGGACCGACTTGAGCGGCGATCCAGCGGTCCTTGTCCGACAACGGCCGCGCTTCACCGCGACCACCGGCGGCCAGGTTGCCACGGGTCTCGCCGGCTGCCGGGATGCGCGCCAGGCAGTAATCCACCGGCTCGCCGTCGATCATCAGGATGCGCTTGTCACCGTCCTTGATCGCCGGCAGGTAGGCCTGGCCCATGATCTGCTGGGTGCCCAGGGCGGTCAGGGTTTCGAGGATCACCGACAGGTTCGGGTCGCCGGCGCGGTGACGGAAGATCGAGGTGCCGCCCATGCCGTCCAGCGGCTTGAGGATCACGTCGCCATGCTTGGCGGCGAATTCACGCAGTACATCGGCGCGGCGGCTGACCACGGTCGGTGGTGTGCACTGCGGGAACAGGGTGGCGAACAGCTTTTCATTGCAGTCACGCAGGCTTTGCGGCTTGTTGACGATCAACACGCCGGCCCGTTCGGCTTGCTCCAGCAGGTAGGTGGAGTACACAAATTCCATGTCGAACGGCGGATCCTTACGCATCAGGATCACGTCGAGGTCGCTAAGGGGGCTGTCGATTTCGTCAGAAAGCTCGAACCACTTCTCGGGGTTGGCGAACACCTGCAGCGGGCGCATGCGTGCGCGGGCCTCGCCTTCACCCTGGTAAAGGTCGCGCTGCTCCATATAGAACAAGGTCCAGCCGCGGGCCTGGGCGGCCAGGAGCATGGCCAGCGAACTGTCCTTTTTATAGGAAATGCTGGCGATAGGGTCCATGACAATGCCGACGCGAACGCTCATGGGGGATTTCCTCTAGCAAATTGGGGCGCATAAAAGTGGCGTCAGAGTGGCGCTGCGGCTGTTGTGGGTCAAGGAAAAACCACTGGGTGGGTGCCTCGATAGATTGCGCTTGGAGACTGTGCTAAAAAGGCTGGCACGGCGCAGCAGCCCTTGAATTCCAAGGCTTGCGGCGTTCATCCTGTGCAACATCAGGCAGTACACACCGAAAACCGATTCGCTGTGGCGATGGTAGAGCAGATATGGAACAGCATTCCAACGCCTTGAAGGTGATGGTGATCGACGATTCGAAAACGATCCGCCGCACCGCCGAGACGCTGTTGAAGAACATGGGGTGCGAGGTCATCACGGCGATCGACGGTTTCGACGCCCTGGCTCGTATTGTCGATCATCACCCGCACATTATCTTTGTCGACATCATGATGCCGCGCCTGGATGGCTACCAGACCTGCGCCCTGGTGAAGAACAACCCGGCGTTCAAGTCGATCCCGGTGATCATGCTGTCCTCCAAGGACGGCCTGTTCGACAAGGCCAAGGGGCGCATCGTGGGTGTCGATCAATTTTTGACCAAGCCTTTCAGCAAGGAAGAACTGCTGGGGGCGATCAAGGCCTATGTGCCTGGGTTCGCCGCAGTAGAACAAGCACACTGACGCCGCCTCACGAGGGCCGGCGCCGACCAATGTAGCGGGGAAAACCATGGCACGTGTTCTGATCGTCGACGATTCGCCGACTGAAATGTACAAACTCACCGGCATGCTGGAAAAGCATGGCCACCAGGTGCTCAAGGCCGAAAACGGCGCGGACGGCGTGGCCCTGGCCCGTCAGGAAAAGCCCGACGCGGTGCTGATGGATATCGTGATGCCCGGCCTCAACGGCTTCCAGGCCACGCGCCAGTTGTCCAAGGAGCCAGAAACCAACGGTATCCCGATTATCATCATCACCACCAAGGACCAGGAAACCGACAAGATCTGGGGCGCACGCCAGGGCGCCAAGGATTACCTGACCAAGCCTGTGGATGAAGAGACCCTGATTGCCACCCTGAACAAGGTGCTGGCCGGCTAAGGCTTGCGATCATGACCGAGTCGCAAACCGCCTTTGAGCTGTTGCTGGACATCGACCGCCGCTGCCGCTTGCTGGCCGCGGACCTGCCGTCCCAGGAAACGCGCCTGCAACGCTGGAGCGGCATCGCCTTCCGCGTAGGGCCAAACGCCTACGTGGCGCCCATGGGCGAAGTCGCCGAGGTGTTGCATGAGCCGCGCTGCACCTTGATGCCGGGGGTCAAACCCTGGGTCAAGGGCGTGGCCAACCTGCGCGGGCGCTTGCTGCCGGTGATGGACCTGGGCGGTTTCCTGGGCCTTGAGTTGTCCAGGGCGCGCAAGCAACGGCGGGTGCTGGTGGTGGAGTTCAACGACCTGTTTGTCGGGCTGCTGGTAGACGAGGTGGTAGGCATGCAGCATTTCCCATTGGACGCCTGGGTGGCGAGCACCGCCTCGAGCGCCCCGTTTATCCAGGGCCAGTTCGACGGCGAGCCGCAATGGCAAGTCTTCAGCCCCTTCGCCCTGGCCCAGGCCCCTGGCTTCATGGATGTTGCCGCATGAGTACCGCTACCGCGCCCAAACCCCAGGCCGCTTCGCGCAGCCGTTCGCAGATCATCGTGCTGTTTATCGCCTTGATCGTGTTCATCATGTTGCTGTTCGCCAACTTCGCGTACCTCAACACCCAGTCCACCTACGATAAACAGTACATCGGCCACGCCGGTGAGCTGCGCGTGCTGTCCCAGCGCATTGCCAAGAACGCCACCGAGGCCGCTGCCGGGAAAGCGGCGGCGTTCAAGCTGCTGGGCGATGCGCGCAACGATTTTGCCCAGCGCTGGGGTTACCTGAAAAAAGGTGACCCGCAAACTGGCTTGCCGGCGGCGCCCAGTGCGGTGCGCGCCGAAATGCGGGCGGTGCAGACCGACTGGGAGGCGCTGCTCAAAAACACCGACGCCATCCTGGCCAGCGAGCAGACCGTATTGTCGTTGCACCAGGTGGCGGCGACCCTGGCCGAAACCGTGCCGCAACTGCAGATCGAGTCGGAAAAGGTCGTGGATATCCTGCTGCAACGCGGCGCCCCGGCCAGCCAAGTTGCCTTGGCCCAACGCCAGTCGCTGCTGGCCGAACGTATCCTGGGGGCGGTCAACACGGTGCTGGCGGGGGATGAAACCGCCGTGCAGGCCGCCGATGCCTTTGGCCGCGATGCCAACCGTTTTGGCGTGGTGCTCAATGGCATGCTTAACGGCAACCCGGGCCTGCGTATCACCCAGGTCGAAGACCCGGACGCCCGTGCGCGGCTGGCGGACATCGCCGAGCTGTTCGAATTTGTCTCCGGCTCCGTGGATGAAATTCTCGAGACCTCGCCACAGTTGTTCCAGGTGCGCGCCTCGGCGAGCAATATTTTTAACCTGTCGCAAACCTTGCTCGATGAAGCCTCGCACCTGGCCACGGGTTTTGAAAACCTCGCCAGCGGGCGCAGCTTCGACACCATCGGTGGTTACGTGCTGGGCTTGCTGGCGCTGGCCTCGATCATCCTGATCGGCCTGGTCATGGTGCGCGAGACCAACCGCCAACTGCATGAAACCGCGCAGAAGAACGAGCGCAACCAGAACGCGATCATGCGCCTGCTGGATGAAATCGAAGACCTGGCCGACGGCGACCTTACCGTCACCGCCTCGGTCACCGAAGACTTCACTGGCACCATCGCAGACTCCATCAACTATTCCGTGGACCAACTGCGCGACCTGGTCGCCACCATCAACCTCACTGCCGGGCAGGTCGCCGGTGCGGTGCAGGACACCCAGGCCACCGCCATGCACCTGGCCCAGGCATCGGAGCATCAGGCCCAGCAGATTGCCGAAGCGTCCACGGCGATCAACCAGATGGCGCAGTCCATTGACCAGGTATCGGCCAACGCGGCCGAATCCTCGGCGGTAGCTGAACGTTCGGTAGAGATCGCCAACAAAGGCAACGAGGTGGTGCACAACACCATCCACGGCATGGACAACATTCGCGAGCAGATCCAGGACACCGCCAAGCGCATCAAGCGTTTGGGCGAGTCGTCCCAGGAAATTGGCGACATCATCAGCCTGATCGACGATATCGCCGACCAGACCAATATCCTCGCCCTCAATGCCGCGATCCAGGCCAGCATGGCCGGTGACGCCGGGCGCGGTTTTGCGGTGGTGGCCGATGAAGTGCAACGGTTGGCCGAACGCTCCTCGGCGGCCACCCGGCAGATCGAAACCCTGGTGCGCACCATCCAGGCCGACACCAACGAAGCGGTGATATCCATGGAACAGACCACCACGGAAGTGGTGCGCGGCGCGCGCCTGGCCCAGGACGCCGGGGTGGCGCTGGAAGAGATCGAAGGCGTGTCCAAAACCCTGGCGGCGCTGATCCAGAGTATTTCCAACGCGGCGCAGCAACAGACCTCATCGGCGGGGCAGATTTCCCTGACCATGAACGTGATCCAGCAGATCACCACCCAGACGTCGTCGGGTTCCACCGCCACCGCCGAAAGCATTGGTAACCTGGCGAAGATGGCCAGCCAGTTGCGCAGGTCAGTATCGGGTTTCACCTTGCCGCCGCCCAAGCAGGTCGATGATTGAAATACGACCTGAAGAACACCACAGTCCAACTGTGGGAGCTGGCTTGCCTGCGATAGCGGTCTGTCAGATACAGATATAGTGCTGACCCACCGCTATCGCAGGCAAGCCAGCTCCCACATCGGATCTCCATTGTTTGTGAGATACCAGCAACTCATGAATTCTAAGCGGAGCAGTTATGGTTGATCGGCACGACTACGTGGCCCTCGAATGGGTCAAGGGCGATATTGCCGAAACCCTGAAACAGGCCCGGTCGGCGCTGGACGCGTACGTTGAAACCCTTGACGACGACGCCCTCAACCAATGCCTGGCCGGTATCCACCAGGTGCATGGCGCGCTGCAAATGGTCGAGTTCTACGGCGCGGCGCTGCTGGCCGAAGAGATCGAAGAACTGGCCCTTGCGCTCCAGGCCGGGCACGTCGGCCAGCGCGATGAAAGTATCCGCCTGCTGCAACAAGCCCTCGGCCAATTGCCGCTGTACCTCGACCGCGTGCACAGTGCCCGCCGCGACCTGCCACTGGTGGTGCTGCCGCTGCTCAACGACCTGCGCAGCGCCCGTGGTGAAAGCCTGCTATCGGAAACCAGCCTGTTCAGCCCGCAACTGCTGTCGATCGAGCCGTTGCCTGAGCAAGCCCTGGCCCAACGGGCCACGCCGGATCTGCATGAGCAGTTGCGCCAATGGCGCCACCTGCTGCAACAAGCCCTCGCCGGGTTGCTGCGTGAAGACCACGGCCCCAGCAACCTGGAAGACATGGCGCGGGTGTTCGCACGCCTTGAAGCGCTGTGCCAGGGTGCGCCGCTGCTGCCGTTGTGGCAGGTCACCTCGGCGCTGGTCGAAGGCATGCTCACCGGCGTGGTCGCCAACAGCCCGGCGCTGCGCAGCCTGCTCAAGGCCAGCGACAAGCAACTCAAGCGCTTGCTGGTTCAAGGCATCAATGGCATCAACCAGCCGGCGCCGGACGACTTGCTCAAGAGCCTGCTGTTCTACGTCGCCAAAGTCACCCGGCCGACGCCGCGCATGCAAAGCCTGAAGGAACGCTACGGCTTGGACGAAGCCTTGCCCGACAGCGCCGTGGTCGACGCTGAACGTGCACGGCTGGCCGGGCCGGATCGCAATGCCATGGGCTCGGTGCTCGGCGCGTTGTGTGAGGAGCTGGTGCGGGTCAAGGAGCGCCTGGATCTGTTCGTGCGCAGTGATCGCCAGCACACCCAGGACCTCGACCCCTTGCTGGCGCCGCTGCGGCAGATCGCCGATACCCTTGCGGTACTGGGTTTCGGCCAGCCGCGCAAAGTGATCATCGACCAACTCGCTGTGGTGTTGAGCCTGGTCCAGGGGCAGCGCGAACCCAATGACGCGGTGTTGATGGATGTGGCCGGTGCGTTGCTGTATGTCGAAGCGACGTTGGCCGGGATGATCAGCACTGTCGAACCGCAAAGCCGTGAAGACAGCCGCTTGCCCACCACCGACCTGACCCAGATCCATCAGTTGGTGATTCGTGAGTCGTGCCAGTGCCTGCGCCAAGCCAAGGAACTGGTGATCGACTGCATTGAGGCTGATTGGGATCGTCAGCGCCTGGAGTCCTTGCCCGAGCTGCTGAGCCAGGTACGTGGTGCCCTGGCGATGATTCCCTTGCCGCGTGCGGCGAGCCTGATGCGCGGTTGCACCGACTACGTCGATGAGCAGTTGATGGTCAATGAAGCCGCCCCTTCGGCGACACAACTGGCGCATTTTGCCGAGGTGGTCAGTAGCCTGGAGTACTACCTCGAACGCATGCTTCAAGACCCTGACGCGGCAGGGGAAAAAGTGCTGGAGTTGGCCACCCAGGGCTTGAATGCATTGGGCTACCTGCCGGTGGAAAAACCCTGGCGTCAGGCCCTGGTCGCGCCCGAGGGGGCACTGTCCTCCGAGGCCGTATCAAACCAATCCCAATTCGATGCCTTGGCCAGCCCTGCATCACGTCTCAACCCTCCGGCCTTGCAGCGTCCAGGCAGCCTGTTGCCGCCGCCGGCCGGCGAGGAACCGATTGACGATGAATTGCGCGAAGTCTTCCTTGAAGAAACCGATGAAGTCCTCGACGTGTTGCATCGCTACCTGCCCGACAGCGCGGACAAAGCCGCCCAGGGCGAAATGCGCCGGGCTTTCCATACCCTCAAGGGCAGCGGCCGCATGGTGCGCGCCCTGGTGCTGGCCGAGCTGGCCTGGGCCGTGGAGAACCTGCTCAATCGCGTGCTGGAACGCAGCTTAGTCCTTGGCCCTGAGGTGCAGCAGGTGTTGGATGAGACTGTGGCCCTGCTGCCGGAGCTGATCGCCGATTTTGCCAGCGACGATCAACGCCAGCGCGATGAAGCCGACGCCTTGGCCGCCCGTGCCCATGCCCTGGCCAGTGGCGCTGCAACGTCGACCACCGAGCCCCATGACCCAATGCTGCTGGAGATCTTCCGCAACGAAGCCCAGGGCCATCTGGACAGCCTCGGCCACTTCCTGCAACAGGCCGCCGAGCAGGTGCCGCTGCAGGTCAGCGATGAACTGCAACGCGCCTTGCACACCCTCAAGGGCAGCGCCTACATGGCTGGCGTGTTGCCCATCGCCGAGCTGGCGCGCCCGCTGGATCACCTCACCCGTGAGTACAAGGCCCACCGCCTGCCGCTGGACAAGGACGAAGTGGCGTTGTTGCTTGAGGCACAGGGGCTGTTCCAGCGCGGGGTGCGTGACCTGGACAACAATCCCCTGGCACCGATCCACGGTGCGGCCAGCGTGATCAGCCGCACCCAACACCTGCTGGAGCATCAACTTGCCGCCTTGCTCGACGCGCCCACGACCGGCCTGCGCGTCAAGCGTGACCCGCACTTGATCACCAACTTCCTGGCCCAGGGCATGGACATCCTGCTCGACGCCGAAAGCCTGCTGCGCCGCTGGCAGCAGCACCCCGGCGACC
Source organism: Pseudomonas sp. FSL W5-0203 (assembly GCF_001896155.1). Classification (NCBI taxonomy): domain Bacteria; kingdom Pseudomonadati; phylum Pseudomonadota; class Gammaproteobacteria; order Pseudomonadales; family Pseudomonadaceae; genus Pseudomonas; species Pseudomonas sp. FSL W5-0203. The sequence goes on along the minus strand of NZ_MPOR01000002.1, from coordinate 168,297 downwards.
GTCAGGAGCTCACGGCATTGCTGGACGAGCTGACTACGTTGGGCGAGGGCGCTCACCTTGCCGACCTGCACCCTATCGACGCGTTGTGCGAGGCCTTGCTCGACCTGTATGGCGCGGTAGAAGAAAGCAGCCTGGCGGTCAGCGCCCGGTTCTTCCACGAGGCTGAACAGGCCCACGACGCGCTGATCAACATGCTCGACCAGTTGGCCGCCGGCCAGGAAATCAGCCCCGCGCCCGCACGTCTGCAGGCGTTGCGCGAGTTGCTGGACGAAGCCTTGGACCCGTCCGCCACGGGCCTGATCAAAAGCGACGGCAGCCGCGCCCTGAGTATCTCCGAGTTGGGCGCGGCTACTGCGCAGTTGGATCACGCCACCGCGATGGACGACGAGATTGTCGAGATCTTTCTTGAAGAGGCCGTAGACATCCTCGACAGCGCCGGGCAGTCGCTCAAGCGCTGGTTGCTGGAACCCGAAAACGCCGCGCCCTTGTCCTCGTTGCAGCGGGACCTGCACACCCTCAAGGGCGGCGCACGCATGGCCGAAATCGACCCGGTGGGCGACTTGGCCCATGAGTTCGAATGCGTTTATGAGGGGCTGGTGGATCGCCGCTACAGTTATTCCGTGGAGCTGTCCCAGGCACTGATGGCCAGCCACGAACGCTTGGCCCAACAGTTGGACGAACTGCAACAGCAGCAACCCTTGAGTGACGGCGTCGAGCTGGTCGAAAGGTTGCGGGAGTTGCGCCAGGCCAGCAGCCCGGCAGCGCCGGCTGCGGTGGCAGCCGCCTCGGGTGCCGACCCGGAATTGCTGGATATCTTCCTCGAAGAAGCCACCGATATCCTCGACAGCTCAGGCAGCGCGTTAGTGCGCTGGCAGGGCGAGCCGGGCAATCGCCAGGAAGTGGAAACCCTGCTGCGGGACCTGCACACCCTCAAGGGCGGTGCGCGCATGGTCGAGATCGGGCCAATCGGCGATCTGGCCCATGAGCTGGAATTTCTTTACGAAGGGCTGTCCGCCGGTTTGCTCGCGCCGACCCCTGAGTTGTTCGCACTGCTGCAAGGCTGCCATGACCGCCTGGCGCAGATGATCGACGCCGTGGCCGAGGGTCTGCCGGTGGGTTCGGTGGATAAACTCATCGAGCGCATCAAGAGCCTGGTGCACCCCAGTGATGAGCCGGTCACACCGGTGGCGCTGCCGGCTGGCAAGGCCGAAGCGGTCGCCGATCCGGCTGCCGACATGGTGAAAATCTCTGCCGACTTGCTCGATGACCTGGTCAACCTCGCCGGCGAAACCTCGATCTTCCGTGGACGTATCGAGCAGCAAGTCAAGGATGCGCGCATTGCCTTGAGTGAGATGGAAACCACCATCGAGCGCATGCGCGACCAGCTGCGCCGGCTCGACAGCGAAACCCAGGGCCGCCTCCTGAGCCGCCAGCAAGCCGAGGCCGAACGCCTGGGCTACGAAGAATTCGATCCGCTGGAAATGGACCGCCATTCGCAGCTGCAACAGTTGGCCCGTGCGCTGTCCGAATCTGCCTCCGACCTGCTCGACCTCAAGGACACCCTTGAGCGCCGCAACCAGGATGCCCACAACCTGCTGCAGCAACAGGCGCGTATCAACACCGAGTTGCAGGAAGGCCTGATGCGCACGCGCATGGTGCCTTTCGAGCGCATGTTGCCACGCCTCAAGCGCATCGTGCGGCAAGTGGCGGGCGAGTTGGGCAAGGACGTGGAGTTTATCGTCGGCAATGCCGAAGGCGAGATGGACCGCAATGTGCTGGAGCGCATGGCGGCACCCTTGGAGCATATGCTGCGCAACGCCGTCGACCACGGCCTGGAGTCGCGCGAAGTGCGGCTGGCGGCGGGCAAACCGGAGAAGGGCCGCATCACCCTGGACCTGACCCACGAAGGCGGCGACATCGTCTTCGACATGCGCGACGACGGCGCCGGCGTGCCCCTTGAAGCGGTGCGACGCAAGGCGATCAAGCGCGGCCTGCTCGCGCCCCATCAAGAGATCAGCGACCGTGACGTGTTGCAGTTCATCCTGCAGCCGGGCTTTTCCACCGCCGAAAAAATCACCCAGATTTCCGGGCGCGGCGTGGGCATGGACGTGGTGCATGAAGAAGTGCGCCAGCTCGGCGGCTCCATGGTGATCGACTCGACGCCGGGCATGGGCGTGCATTTTCGCATTCGCCTGCCGTTTACCGTGTCGGTCAATCGTGCGCTGATGGTGCACTGCGCGGACGACCAATACGCGATTCCCCTCAACACCATCGAAGGCCTGGTGCGCGTGCTGCCCCACGAGTTGGCGGGGCACTACCAGCAAGACCCGGCGCACTATGAATATGGCGGCCAGCGCTACGAGTTGTTCTACCTCGGCGACCTGCTGCACACCGCCAGCCGCCCGAAACTGCTGGGCCAGTACCAGCCTGTGCCGGTGCTGCTGGTGCATTGCAATGAACGCCGCGTGGCGGTGCACGTGGATGCCATGGCCGGTACCCGCGAGATCGTGGTCAAGGGCCTGGGGCCGCAATTCTCCGGGGTGCAGGGCGTGACCGGCGCGACCATCCTGGGCGACGGCCATGTGGTGCTGATCATCGACCTGCTGGCGCACATCCGCGCTCGGCAACCGGCCTTGCCGGCCCAGGCAGTGGATGCGCCGCTGGTCCTCAACGACCCACTGAAAAAACGCCCGCTGCTGGTGCTGGTGGTGGACGACTCGGTCACCGTGCGCAAAGTCACCAGCCGCCTGCTGGAGCGCAACGGCATGAACGTGCTCACCGCCAAGGACGGTATCGACGCCCTCGCCATCCTGGAAGAACACACCCCGGACCTGATGCTGCTCGACATCGAAATGCCGCGCATGGACGGCTTCGAAGTGGCCATTCAGATACGCAACGACCCACGCCTGATGCGCTTGCCGATCATCATGATCACCTCACGCACCGGCCAGAAACACCGCGACCGCGCCATGGCCATTGGCGTCAACGACTACCTCGGCAAGCCGTACCAAGAGTCGGTGCTGCTGGAGAGCATCGCCTACTGGAGCAAGTCCCATGCTTGAGCACCGCACCAGCCAACTCACCGGCCTGCTGCTGCCCCTGGCCGACCGCCACCTGGTGCTGCCCAACGTCGCCGTCGCCGAGCTGATCGACTTCCAGCGCGGCGAACCGGCCAGCGATGCGCCGCCGTGGTATCTGCGGCAGGTCACGTGGCGCGATCGACAGATTCCGCTGATCAGCTTTGAAGCGGCCTGCGGCGAAGCCAGCATGACGGGCGAACGCTCGCGCATCGTGGTGTTGAATGCACTGGGCGGGCGGCCGACCTTGAAGTTCATTGCTCTGGTGATCCAGGGCATTCCCCGCTCGTACAAGCTCGATAGCGAATTGAGCTACGTGGACGTGCCCCTGTGCCCGCTGGAACTGGCGGCGGTGCAAGTGGGCGAGCAGGTGGCGAAGGTGCCCGATTTGATGGGGCTTGAAGCGCTGCTGGTAGAGTCCGGCCTGGCCTGACTGATCGTGACTGATCGTTCCCACGCTCCGCGTGGGAATGCCGCCGGGGACGCTCCGCGTCCCGCCAGTCAGCACAAGGGTGACGCAGAGCGTCACAGGATGCATTCCCACGCGGAGCGTGGGAACGATCATAAATCATAGGCACTTTGCATCGACAACCATTACTGGGCGATATGTCGGAATAGGATGGAGTTGCTGTAGGCGAGTTCTGAATTGGGAATAGGCGGGTTTTCAGGCCGCAGTGGAGTGGCTAGTTTCTGCACTCCTCACTGCCAGCAAGGACTCGCAAATGGCCGTACCGTTAATGCCGCCCGGTGTTTCAATTCTTGAAAACATGGCGATCTCCAACTGCAAGCGCATTCATCTCAAGCCCGGCTCGGCATTCGCCTATTCCTGGTTTTACTCCCAGGTCCGTGCGGCCGGCCCTTGGAACTACAAGAAGCAGGGGCGTCAGTACGAAGCTTTTGGTAACTTCAATTACGGTGCCACGGGCACGGTTCTGGGCATTCCCGAAAATGTGTTGCTGCGAGCCGCCGGTGTGGCTCAAACCGTCGCCAGAACGACTCGTCCGGATTTTGGATCATGGTGGGGCGGTGAGCCTTTTGGTGATGACCCACGGGACCAATATTGGATAAGAAGAGGTATCGAATATGCCATTTCGCAAGGTCACTAAACGCCTCATACCTGTTCTGCGTAATTGCCTGCTTGTGATCTGCCTGATCTATATCGGCGGCAGTTGGGTCCTGTCGCCCGGAACACCGGACCTGGATGAAGTGGTGTTGAAGCATTCCCTGGGCAACGGTATGTCGATCTATGGTGCGCGAGATGGCCAAGGTGGCGCGACGGTGGGGTTTTCCTACAGGTATTACGTGCATAAGGATTTGGGAAGTGATCAGGAAATACTCAGCGCATTAGTGTCGGCCCCTCCTTTTCTCAAAACAAAAGAGCCCGATGTTCAAGTCAATAATGAGGGTGGTGCCCTGCAGCTGGTTATTCAGGGAGAAGTGTATGAGTACCACAGCTATGCGCTGGAGGGCCTGGGGAAGGTCAAGGTGATGATGGTGTTGTGATGGGCTAGTGCTCAGACTTTTCCTGCAAGCGGGCCTTTTTTATGTCTGCCGTACTCGTTATGACAGCTGTGCGTGGGAGAATCTTCGGAATCTGCCGGGGTCCGATATGCCCGGTCTTGCACACCTGCGCACGGCTGCCACCTTATCTGCGTGCAAGCGAAAGAGGGCAGCCTCCATCACATATCGGAGCTGTAAATCATGGTCAAACCTACGCCCAATCCACCCCTCTTCACCGTAAAAGTCCACCAACACACCGAAACCTTACTGGTCAATGCCAGCGAAACCCTGTCCTCGCTCAATGCGCTCACCTGCAACCTGGCCTTCGACCTGGACACTTCCCAGCACGCCTTCATGCTGAGGATCCAGCAAATGGCAGAGTTGGGGCAGTTGTTGGTCGATAGAGCGCTGGAGCAAGTCAGCCGGTCGCCAGCAACTTGAAACGGTCCCAAAAAGGGGCTGATCGTTCCCTCTTTGGGACAGCCACCTAACCAACACCACCGACCAATGTGGGAGCAGGCAAGCGCCCACAACGAGCTGCGCTCATCTCTAGGTCTCAATCAATCCGCGCAAACCGTTCAATCACTGGCTGCTCCCGGTGCTCGGCCTGCCATAAGTCATAAGCACTTTGCATCGACAACCATAACTGGGCGGTACTCACGCCCGCGCGCTCCAACCGAACGGCAAGATCCGGGCTGACCGGGGCGTGGCCATGCAAGATCCTTGAAAAAGTCTCACGGGCGAAACCCAGGCGTCTCGCCATCTCGGTGATGGTGATGCCCAAGGCAGGGATCACATCTTCAAGCAGGATCTCACCTGGGTGAGGTGGATTGTGCATACCCATATCGATGCCTCTACTCAGTGGTAGTCAAGATAGTCGACTAGTTCGACCTGATCGTCGAACATCCGAAAAATAATGCGCCAGTTACCACTTATGCTGACGGACCAGTAGTCAAGCAGGTCGCCCTTCAAACGATGGAAGCGCCAGCCGGGCAGGTCCAGTGCATCTGGGTGCTCGGCTTTGTCCAGAATGAGCAGAACGCGGCGCAAGCGCTTTGCATGATTTGCGTTGATGCCTCTGGTTGAACCGGTCTCATAGAAGGCCCTGAGTCCCTTATGTTTCCAGCTAACGATCATGGCATGATTGTGATGTGATGCATCACGCTCTGCAATGGCCTTGCATCGGGTTTAACGGTCGGATTCATGATGTCTGCCCGTGGCACGATTCGGATGGAAAAGGCTAGAGAGGCGAGTTCCGAGCAACAACCTGAAAAGCCTGTCGGAGCATTCTTTGCTGCCTATCGGAAGGATGATGGTGGAGGTGGACTTAGGATTTTTCCCGAAAGATTTTGGGCTATGCATGAACTTGTGGTGAGAGGTCCGCACGCCTAGTCTTCGCTCCGTCATCGCAAAAAACGGTGACACGGACGTGCAAGTCCGAGAAACCTGTTTAGGCGCACAAAACGCCTAGAACCAAAGGCGTTCCTTAATGAGACATTCAGGAACCGCATACCATGTCGAACTCCTCCTCATCCAACCTCTTCACCGTAAACCCGCATCAAGACACCGAAACCCTGCTGGTCAACGCCAGCGAAACCCTGTCCTCCCTCAACGCACTCACCTGCAACCTAGCCTTCGACCTGGACACTTCCCAGCGCGCCATCATGCTGGGGATTCAGCAAATGGCCGAGCTGGGTCAGTTGCTGGTCGATAGAGCACTGGAGCAAATCAGCCAGTCGCCAGCAACTTGAAACGGTCCCAAAAAGGGACTGATCGTTCCCTCTTTGGGACCGCTATCTAACCAACACCACCGACCCATGTGGGAGCTGGCTTGCCTGCGATAGCGGCCTGTCAGTCAACATCTCAGTAGCTGACCTACAGCTATCGCAGGCAAGCCAGCTCCCACAGTTTGATCTTCGTTACTCCAGGCGTAACGGTTCGTCCTCCAGCTTGATTGATGCCTTTGCGCTTCACTCCTAAGGTTAGCCCCACGACAGCAACCCCCCGTGGAGCGACCATGACAACAACCATCACCCCCGACTCGCGCTGGACGCGGCGGCGCGACGAGAAGCAGCGGCGGCTCGGGCTGGTCAAACAGTATGCAGACGGGGCGGTGTTGCCCAGTGACAAGATCGTCGAGGCCCTTGAAGCCCTGATCCTCCCCGGCGACCGCGTGGTGCTGGAGGGCAACAACCAGAAGCAGGCCGACTTCCTTTCGCGCTCCCTGGCCAAGGCCGACCCGGCCAAGCTCCACGATTTGCACATGATCATGCCCAGTGTCGGGCGTTCCGAGCACTTGGACCTGTTTGAAAAGGGCATCGCTCGCAAGCTCGATTTCTCCTTCGCCGGCACCCAATCCCTGCGCATCAGCCAGTTGCTGGAAGACGGCCTGCTGGAAATCGGCGCGATCCACACCTACATCGAACTTTACGCCCGGCTGGTGGTGGACCTGATCCCCAACGTGGTGCTTTCTGCCGGCTTCATGGCTGACCGCGCCGGCAATATCTACACCGGCGCCAGCACCGAAGACACCCCGGCGCTGATCGAACCCGCTGCCTTCAGCGATGGCATCGTCATCGTGCAGGTCAACCAGTTGGTGGACGACGTTACCGACTTGCCTCGCGTCGACATTCCCGCCAGTTGGGCGGATTTCGTGGTGGTGGCCGACAAGCCGTTCTACATCGAGCCGCTGTTCACCCGCGACCCACGCCATATCAAGCCGGTGCATGTGTTGATGGCGATGATGGCGATCCGTGGCATCTACGAAAAACACAATGTGCAGTCGCTCAACCATGGCATCGGCTTCAACACTGCTGCCATCGAATTGATCCTGCCCACCTACGGCGAATCCCTGGGTCTGAAAGGCAAGATCTGCCGCAACTGGACACTCAACCCGCACCCCACATTGATCCCGGCGATTGAAAGCGGTTGGGTGGAGAGTGTGCATTGCTTCGGCACCGAACTGGGCATGGAAAACTACATTGCCGCACGCCCGGATGTGTTCTTCACCGGCCGCGATGGCTCCATGCGCTCCAACCGCATGTTCTGCCAACTCGCCGGCCAATACGCCGTGGACCTGTTTATCGGCGCCACCCTGCAAGTCGATGGCGACGGGCATTCCAGCACCGTGACCCGTGGCCGCCTCGCCGGTTTCGGTGGCGCGCCGAACATGGGCCACGACCCACGGGGCCGCCGTCATGGCACACCGGCCTGGCTGGATATGCGCCACGACGATGCGCCTGAGGCCTTGCTTGAACGCGGCAAAAAACTCGTGGTGCAAATGGTCGAGACCTTCCAGGAAGGCGGCAAACCGACCTTTGTCGACACCTTGGACGCAGTGGAAGTGGCCCGCAAAAGCGGCATGCCCCTGGCGCCCATCATGATCTACGGCGACGACGTCACCCACTTGCTCACCGAAGAAGGCATCGCCTACCTGTACAAGGCGCGCTCCCTGGAAGAACGCCAGGCAATGATCGCCGCCGTCGCCGGGGTGACCGCCATCGGTATGCGCCACAACCCCAAGGACACTGCGCGTATGCGCCGCGAAGGCTTGATTGCCTTGCCCGAAGACTTGGGTATTCGCCGCACCGACGCCACCCGCGAGTTGTTGGCCGCCAAGAGCGTGGCCGACCTGGTGGACTGGTCTGGTGCCCTCTACAACCCGCCCGCCAAATTCAGGAGCTGGTAAATGCGCGCGCTCAAACAGCATGAACTGAGCCTGGCCGATCGCCTGGCGGATATGGCCGTGGATGCGCTGATCGACGAAGCGGATTTGTCGCCCAAACCCGCTCTGGTAGACCGGCGCGGCAACGGCGCCCACAGCGATTTGCACCTGGGGCTGATGCACGCCTCGGCGCTGTCGCTGTGGCCGATGTTCAAGGAAATGGCCGAGGCCGCGCTCGACATCGGCGAAGTCGGCCTGCCCCTGCGCGAGGCGCTCGGGCGTATTGGCCGGGAAGGCGAGCAGGCCATGCTCGCCACCACCCAGGGCGTGAACACCCATCGCGGTGCGATCTGGGCGCTGGGGTTGCTCACCGCTGCGGTGGCCTTGGAACCGCGTGCCATAACCCTGACCGCCGCCAAGCTGGCCCTGCTCAACGACCGCTTCGCCCCGCAGCCCATGAGCCATGGGGCCCAGGTTGCGCAGCGCTACGGCGCACGCGGTGCCCGTGAAGAAGCCCAGCTCGGCTTCCCTTCGGTGATTCAACGCGGCCTGCCGCAACTGCACAAGAGCCGCCGCGAAAACGCCGGTGAGCAGAACGCCCGCCTGGATGCTTTGCTGGCGATCATGACGGACCTGGCAGACACCTGCGTGCTTTACCGCGCCGGTACCGAAGGCCTGGCCACCATGCAACAGGGCGCCCAAGCCGTGCTCGACGCCGGTGGCAGCGCAACCCTGGCCGGACGCCGCCAACTGCATGAGCTGGACCTGCAACTGCTGGCCTTGAATGCCTCCCCCGGCGGCGCCGCCGACCTGTTGGCCGCCTGCCTGTTTATCGACCGCCTCGACGGAGCGTTGTGATGGAAACCTTGTCCTTTGAATTCCCCGCCGGGCAGCCCCCCAAAGGCCGTGCGCTGGTGGGTTGCGTCGGCTCGGGCGACTTGGAAGTGCTGCTGGAGCCGGGCACGCCCGGCACCTTGACCATCCAGGTGCAAACCTCGGTCAATGGCGCGCAGCAACGCTGGCAGCACCTGTTCGAACGCATCTTCCAGGAGCAGACGCCGCCGGCCCTGAACATTGATATCCACGACTTCGGTGCCACGCCCGGTGTGGTGCGCTTGCGCCTGGAGCAAGGTTTCGAGGAGATCGGCCATGACTGACCTACTCGCTAAACACAGCTTTGTGGAACTCGGTGCCCGCCAGCGCGCCAAGGCGCTGTTGGATGCAGGCACCTTCCGCGAGTTGATCGACCCGTTCCAGCGGGTCATGTCGCCGTGGCTCAGCCGCCAAGGCGTGGTGTCCCAGGCCGATGACGGTGTGGTGATCGCCAAGGGCAGCATCGGCGCCAAGCCTGTGGTGATTGCCGCGATCGAAGGCAATTTCCAGGGCGGCAGCCTGGGTGAAGTTGGCGGCGCAAAAATCGCGGGCGCCTTGGAGCTGGCCGCCGAAGACAACCGCAACGGCATCCCCACCTGCGCCGTGTTGCTGTTGGAAACCGGTGGGGTGCGCTTGCAGGAAGCCAACCTGGGCCTGGCCGCCATTGCCGACATTCACGCGGCGATTGTCGACCTGCGCCAGTATCAGCCAGTGATCGGCGTGGTGGCCGGCAGTGTCGGTTGCTTTGGGGGCATGTCCATTGCGGCTGGCTTGTGCAGCTACCTGGTGGTCACTCGCGAAGCACGCCTGGGCTTGAATGGCCCCCAGGTGATTGAGCAGGAGGCTGGCCTGGAGGAATACGACTCCCGTGACCGCCCCTTTATCTGGAGCCTTACCGGTGGCGAGCAACGCTTCAACAGCGGCTTGGCCGACCGTTATGTGGCGGACGATGTGGCGCAGATCCAGCAGACCGTCAGCACACTGTTGCAGCAAGGTGTACCCGCACAACCGCGTAGCCGGCGCGCTGATTTTTACCTGGCACGCCTGGCCGAACTGGACGCGAGCGCGCAAATCGAGCCGGCCACTGTTCGCGCGCTGTATGAGGGAGAACGCTCATGAGAGGCTTGCAGTGGTTCAACGCGTTGAGCGCCAACGCAACGCCGGTGGAAGGTTTGCCGGGCTCATTGAAAGTGGCGGATGGAGTATTGGGTGAACAGGCGGTGCGCTATATCGCCGTGGTTCCCGACCCGCACAACCGCTTCCCCCGCGCCCGCAATGGCGAAGTCGGCCTGCTGGAAGGCTGGGGCTTGGCCAAGGTGGTGGACGAAGCCATCGCCCGGGGTGACAAGCGTCCTATCATCGCTATCGTCGACGTACCCAGCCAAGCCTATGGCCGCCGCGAAGAAGCCCTGGGCATTCATCAGGCCCTGGCCGCCGCGGCTGACAGCTACGCACGCGCTCGGCTTGCCGGCCACCCGGTGATCGCCCTGCTGGTGGGCAAGGCCATGTCGGGGGCGTTCCTCGCCCACGGCTACCAGGCCAATCGCCTGATTGCCCTGCGCGACCCCGGCGTGATGGTGCATGCCATGGGCAAAGCCTCGGCCGCCCGGGTGACCTTGCGCAGCGTCGAAGAATTGGAAACCCTGGCCGCCAGCGTGCCGCCGATGGCCTATGACATCGACAGCTATGCCAGCCTGGGATTGCTGTGGGAGACGTTGTCAGTCACCCGGATTGAACAACCCACGGCGGATGACGTGGCGCGGGTCAGCGATTGCCTGGTGCAGGCGGTCAAGGATATCGGCAGTACCGACTTGAGTTCACGCCTCGGCGCCACCAACCGAGCCGCCTCCAGCCATGTGCGCCAGCTGTTGCGGGAGCAATGGTGAACGCCCACGACTTGCTCTGGGGCATGACCCTGGCGCATCTGCCTGCCGATGCCCCGGTCTGGGTGCGGGAGGCGATCCGTGCCGGGCATCCGGTGGTGGTGCGGCGTGCCATCGCCGAGCCGGACCATGTGGCGGTCGGTGTGCGTGGGCGTTTGCGTGAGCAGCGTTTTGCCGCCCGGATGCCCGTGGCGGCGGTGCATCGGCGGGTGGTACCGCAAGCCTTGCGCGAGGTGCTCTCACCACGGGATTTACCGGCGCTGCGGGCCCTCGATCAACTGCGGCCGGTGCTGGCGCAGCAAGACTGGGGCGTCAGCGGCAGTGCCGGGTTTGAATTGGCCAGTGGCATTGAAGCGCTGCATGCCAACAGTGACCTGGATTTGATTCTGTGCACGCCCAATCCTTTAGGTCGTAGCGAGGCGCAAGCGTTGTTGGCGATCCTGGACACCGCGCCCTGCGCCGTCGACCTGCAACTGCAAACCCCGTTCGGCGCCGTCGCCTTGCGCGAATGGGCCGGGCCCTCACGCCGTGTACTGCTCAAGACCGTCAGCGGTGCGCACCTTGTGCTCGACCCTTGGCAGACCGTGGCATGAGCAGCCTTCTGGTGTTTCCGGGGCAGGGCGCCCAACGCAGCGGCATGCTCCAGGGGTTGCCGGCCGACATTCTGCAAGAGGCCAGTGATGCCCTGGGTGAAGACGTTCGTCTGCTCGACTCGGCGCAGGCGCTGGAATCGACGCGGGCTGTGCAACTGTGCCTGTTGATCGCCGGCGTGGCCCATGCCCGGCAATTGGCGTGCACGCCGGATTATGTGGCGGGCCTGTCCATCGGCGCCTACCCGGCTGCGGTGATCGCCGGCTCCCTGGGTTTTGCTGATGCGATAAAACTGGTCAGCCTGCGTGGCGAGTTGATGCAGCAGGCTTATCCACAGGGCTATGGCATGACCGCGCTGATCGGCCCTGATCTGTCCAGCGTCGAAGCGCTGCTGGCGGATATCCACAACGCGCAAACGCCGGTGTACCTGGCCAATATCAATGCCGATAACCAGACCGTCATCGCCGGCAGCAACGAGGGGATGAAGCGGGTTGCCGAGCGCATCAAAGGCAACGGTGTCGCCAAGCGCTTGGCGGTCAGCGTGCCGTCTCACTGCCCGTTGCTGGAGCAACCCGCCCAGGCTCTGTTCCAAGCCTTCGTCCCACTCAAGGCGCCGCGCATCACTTACCTGAGCAGCACCCGCGCGCGACCTATCCACAACCCCGAACAACTGCGTGACGACCTGGCCTTCAATATGTGCCGCGTTGTCGATTGGCGCGGCACGGTGCAGAGCGCCTACGAGCGCGGTGTGCGCCTGCAAATCGAACTGCCTCCGGGCGCGGTGCTCACCGGTCTGTCACGCCGTGTTTTTGAACAAGGCACGGTTATCGCCTGCGAAGGCGCCCGCCTGGACACCTTGCAGGCCCTGCTGCAAGAGGAGGAGCGCCGCCACCGATAACGCAGTACCCAAGGCTTTCGAAGCACAAAAACAACAATTTCGAACGAGCACTTTGAGGACAACAACCATGATTATCTACGGTGTGGCTTTTTTGGCGTTCTGCACGTTGGCAGGGCTGTTGGTGGGTGAACTGCTGGGCAAGCTGTTGGGTATCCCGGCCAACGTCGGCGGGGTGGGTATTGCCATGCTGCTGTTGATCGGCCTGGGCAGCTACCTGAGCAAACGCGGCCTGTTTACCGGCAAGTCAGAGCAAGGCGTGAGTTTCTGGGCGGCGGTGTATATCCCGATTGTGGTGGCGATGGCTGCCCAGCAAAACGTGTATGGCGCCATCAGCGGTGGGCCTATGGCGATTCTGGCCGGGACCCTCGCCGTGGTGCTCGGCTTTGCCCTGGTGCCCGTGCTGGTGCGTATCGGTAACCGCGAGCCGGTTGCTCCTGTTCCCACCAAAGAAGCCGGGTGATCGCCATGTACGAATCGATGATGAAAGTGATCACCGGCTACGGCTTGATCAGTGGTTTCGCCGTGATCGGCCTGACCATGTGGGTGTCTTATTGGATCTCCGATACCTTCACCAAGGGCCGCCTGCATGGTTCGGCCATTGCCATTCTACTGGGGTTGGCACTGTCGTATGTGGGCGGTGCGTTTACCGGTGGTTCCAAGGGCGTGGTGGATATTCCACTGTTGTCGGGCATCGGCCTGCTGGGCGGTGCGATGCTGCGCGACTTTGCCATTGTCGCCACGGCGTTTGGCGTGAGTGTCGATGAGCTCAAACGCGCCGGCTACGTGGGTGTACTGGCGCTGTTTGTCGGCGTGGGCTCGTCGTTCGTTGCCGGGGTCGGGGTGGCGATGGCGTTCGGGTACACCGATGCGGTGAGCCTCACCACCATCGGTGCCGGGGCCGTGACCTATATCGTCGGCCCGGTGACCGGTGCGGCGATTGGGGCCAGCTCCGAGGTGATGGCGCTGTCCATTGCCGCGGGGTTGATCAAGGCCATTCTGGTGATGGTGATGACGCCGTTCGTAGCGCCGCTGATCGGGCTGAACAACCCACGCAGCGCGGTGATCTTCGGTGGCTTGATGGGCACCTCCAGCGGTGTGGCGGGCGGCCTGGCGGCGACTGATCCGAAGCTGGTGCCTTATGGGTGTCTGACGGCGGCGTTCTATACGGCGCTGGGGTGTTTGTTGGGGCCGTCGTTGTTGTTTTTGCTGATGCGTGGGTTGGTGGGCTGACGGGGGATGATTGTTCCCACGCTCCGCGTGGGAACGCCTCTTGTGACGCTCTGCGTCACGGTCAAAAAGCGGACGCGGAGCGTCCTAAGCTGCGCTCCCACGCAGAGCGTGGGAGCAATCGTCCTCAGCTTTGGCGATTGGCATACATCCGACACTCTGCCAACAACGCCAGCAGGTTCGGGTCGCGCTCCTTGGCTTTCAAAAACACCACACCGATCTGCTGCTGCAACCGATACCTGGGCTGCAGCGGTATCAGCTTCACGCGGTTCTCATACACCGCTGCGATACGTCCTGGCAGCAGCGCATAACCCACCCCCGAGCTGACCATGCTCAGCAAGGTGAAGATATCGTTCACCTGCATCGCAACCTTCGGCTCGAACCCGGCCTGATGGAACACCCGGTTGCCGTCCTGATGCGTGGCGAAGCCCTGGGTGAGGGTGATGAAGGTGGCATCGCGCACGTCGGCCAGGTCGATTTCCTGATCTCGGTCCAGGGGCGAATCGGCCGGGGTGGCGAGGAAGATGTCATCGCTGAACAGCGCGATTTGCTCGCAGTCGGGGTCGTGGGCGTGTTCGTCGAGGGAGATGAGGATCGCGTCCACCTCCATGTTCTTGAGCTTGTAGAGCAGGTCGAAGTTGGAGCCCAGGATCAGGTCGATATTGAGTTCGCTGCGCCTGATTTTCAGACCCATGATCAACTGCGGCACGGTCTTGACCGTCAGCGAATACAGCGAGCCGAGCTTGAAGCGTTCGGCCGAGAACCCGGCGGCTTCGCGGGTCAGGCGCACGCTGTCGACCACGTCGGCCACCAGTTTTTGCGCACGCTCTTCGAGCACGTAGGCGCTTTCCAGCGGGGTGAGGTTGCGCCCCTCGTGTTTGAACAGCGGGCAGCGCAGGGCACTTTCCAGGGAGTGAATGGCGCGGTGCACGCTGACATTGCTGGTTTGCAACTCGGCGGCCGCGCGGGCCAGGTTGCCGGTGCGCATGAACGCCAGGAAGATCTCCAGCTTTTTGAGGGTGAATTCTTCGTCGATCAGCATGGCCTTGGGCTCTTGTTCGATTGCGCTCGATTGTGCCTGCAAACGCGGCCCTCGTCGCTGGAACGTCACACGCCGCTTGCACTCTGATACGCAAGACTGGAGGCTTGCCGACAGTCGTCAACGGTGAGGGGAGGTCAACGATAGATGTATCACGGGGAACGGTTCAACGCCTGGAGCCATTTGCTCGGTGCAGTCGCGGCGTGTATTGGCGCCGTGTGGATGTTGGTGGTGGCGAGCCTGGACGGCAGCCCCTGGAAAATCGTCAGCGTGGCGATTTATGGTTTTACCCTGATGGTGCTGTACAGCGCGTCGACGGTGTACCACAGCGTGCGGGGGCGGCGAAAAGAGATCATGCAGAAGGTCGATCACTTCTCGATCTACCTGTTGATCGCCGGCAGCTACACACCGTTCTGCCTGGTAAGCCTGCGCGGGCCGTGGGGCTGGACGCTGTTCGGGATCGTGTGGGGGCTGGCGGTGATTGGCATCCTGCAAGAGATCAAGCCGCGCTCGGAGGCGCGGATTCTGTCCATCGTGATCTACGCGGTAATGGGCTGGATCGTGCTGGTGGCGGTCAAGCCGCTGATCGCGGCGCTGGGCACGGCAGGGTTTATCTGGTTGGCCGCGGGTGGGGTGTTGTACACCGTGGGCATCATCTTTTTTGCCCTGGAAGATCGCCTGCGTCATTCCCATGGCATCTGGCATTTGTTTGTGATTGGCGGCAGCCTCCTGCATTTTGTGGCGATCATGCATTACGTGCTGTGAATGCTGGTGGCTGCTCTTTAAAGGCGCTCGAGCAACTCACAGGCACGATTGCCGAAAATCTGCAGCAGCTTGGCCAGCATATGCGGCGGTGGCTCATCGCCGCGGGTCAGGGCGTAGAGGGTGATCGGCAGGGGGGGCGTGAGGGTGCGGATACAGGTGGTGGCCGTCGATGCGCCGAGGGCGGTAAAGGGGTCGATCACCGTCAAGCCGGCGCCGGACTCCACCATCGCCCGGGCCAGGGAATAGGTTTGCACCGAGATGGTCACCCGTGGCGGTGGATCAACGTTCTCCAGGTAGCTGTCCAGCTTGGTCGCCAGCGGATCGGCACTGGAGAGTCCGATCAATGGCGCGCCCGCCAGTTCGCTCAGTGGCAATGGCCGGTTGATTTCAGCCGCCGACCAATAGCCCTTGGACGCCAATGCAACCAGCACGCCATTGGCCAGCACCTGTGTGGTCAACCCCGGATGTCCGGAAAAATTGAGGGTCAGCGCCAGGTCGATTTCGCGCATTAACAGCTTCTGGACCAGCTCACGGCTATGGTCGCTGGACAGCTCGCAAGCCATGTCGGGGTATTCGCGCTTCCATTCCAGAATCGCTGGAGGCAGCAGCGACAGGGCCAGCGCGGGTATCGCACCAATGCGTACGCTTTGCCCTGGGGCGCGGCGCAGGCTCTTGGCCAGGCGCCGTACACCTTGCAAGCTCTCGGTGACTTTCTCGACTTCGCGTTCCAGCGCCAGGGCTTCCGGCGTGGGTTGCAATTTGCCGCGTACACGCAGAAACAGCGCAAAGCCCAGCTGCAATTCGGCGTGCTGCAACACTTTGGTCACCGCCGGTTGCGAGACGCGCAGCAACTGCGCGGCGGCACTGATCGAGCCAGTCTGACGAATGGCCTGGAAGATTTCGATATGACGCAAGCGCATGGCAGGTCCATAACCTTTGTTTATAGGTGACCCATCTTTATTCATTGTCGGTGGCCTGTCACCTGCGCCTACGCTTGGCCTTCAGTTAATCAACGGTCGGGGGCTGGGATGGCGAGGCAGGTTTGCATCATCGGTGGTGGGGTCATCGGCCTGGCCAGTGCTTACGCACTGGTGCGGGCAGGCCACGAGGTCACGGTGATAGACGCCCGTGACACCCTGGGGAGCGAAACCAGTTTCGCCAACGGTGGGCAGCTGTCCTATCGCTATGTTGCACCGCTGGCCGACGCGGGCGTACCGCTGCAGGCGATGGGGTGGCTGTTGCGTGGGGACTCTCCGCTCAAGCTGCGCCCTCGCCTCGACCCCCGGCAATGGCGCTGGATGGCTGCATTCGTCGGCGCATGCCGGGGCTCGGTGAACAAGCGCAACGCTGCCCACTTGCTGCGGCTGGCGAGCCTGAGCCAAGGCACCTTGCAGCAATGGCGTGTCGACGATCGGCTGGACGGCTTCGACTGGCGGTGCAACGGCAAGCTGGTGACCTTCCGTAATGCCGGGACCTTTGAGCGTGCGCGCGCCAACGTCACAGACATCCTGCAGCAGCAGGTACTGTCGATGGCCGACTGCCAGCGCCTGGAACCTTCCTTGGCGGCGCGGGATTTTGTCGGAGGCATCTATACGCCCAGTGAAGAAGTTGCGGACTGTCATGCCTTTTGCCAACGCCTGGCCGCCAGGTTGGAAGCGTCCGGGCGTTGCACATTTTTGCTGGGGCGCAAGGTTACCGGGGTTCGTCACGCCGACGGTGCGGTGCAGGCCATCGAGTTGGGCCATGAAGTGATGCCGGTCGATCAACTGGTATTGGCTGCCGGGCATCGCAGTGCCGAGCTGGCATTGCCGCGCTTGTCGCTGGCGCTGTATCCGCTCAAGGGCTACAGCCTGAGCGTGCCGATCGGCGAGCAGCACAAAGCACCGAACGTAAGCATCACCGACTACGACCGCAAGATCGTCTATGCACGCATAGGTGAGCAACTGCGGATCGCGGCCATGGTGGATATTGTCGGCTTTGATGCGCGTCTTGAGCCCAAGCGCCTGGCGTTGATAAAGCGTCAGGCGCTGGAAACGTTTCCTTTGGCCGGTGACTACACCCAGGCGGTCGAATGGGCCGGTATGCGCCCGGCAACACCGACGGGCGTGCCATTGATCGGTGCCAGCGCCTACCGCAACCTGTGGCTGAACCTGGGGCATGGCGCACTGGGCTTCACCCTGGCCTGCGGCAGCGGCCAACTGCTGGCCGAGCTGATCGACCAGCGCCCCCCTTCCATTGATATGCAGGGCCTGACGCCCCGCGCCGCTTGAGGATGCAGCCATGACCATTACCCGAATCAATAGCAACGAACGACTCAGCGGCGCCGTGACGTTCAAGGACCTAGTGTTCCTTTCGGGCCAGGTACCGGGCGACGGCCTGGATGTGGCTACTCAGACCCGGCAAGTGCTGGCCAGGATCGACGCGCTGTTGGCCGAGGCGGGCAGCGATAAGGATCACTTACTCAACGCCACGATTTACCTGAAGGACATCGGTGCCGGTTTTGCACCGATGAATGATGTCTGGTCCGCATGGCTCTCGCCAGGCATGGCGCCCACGCGCACTACCTTGCAAGCAGAGCTGGCGCGGCCGAGTGTGCTGGTGGAAATCAGCGTGATTGCAGTACGTAAATAACCTCAAAGACCAACGGAGAATAACAATGAAAAAGATCCTGTTGACCGGCTGCACCCTGGGCCTTTTGTGGGGCGCGCAGGCGCATGCAACCGAAGCGCCGCTGGCGGGCACTTTGAGCAAGATCGCCAGCGCCAAGTCCATCACCCTGGGCTACCGCGATGCGTCGGTGCCGTTTTCCTACGTGGGGGATAGCAGTGGTAAACCGATGGGCTACTCGGTGGACCTGGCAAACAAGATTGTCGAGCGTATCCAGCAGAAAACCTCAGTGGGCGACCTCAAGGTGAAATACAACCTGGTGACGTCCCAAACCCGCATCCCGCTGGTGCAGAACGGCACTGTCGATCTGGAATGCGGCTCAACCGGCGTGACGGCTGAACGGCAGAAGCAAGTGGCGTTCTCCTACGGGTTTATCTACGTAAAAGGCCAGTTGCTGACGGCCAAGGACAGCGGGATCAAAGGCTTTGCCGACCTAGCGGGCAAAAATGTGGTGACCACTGCCGGCACCACCAATGAGCGCTTCCTCAAAAGTTATAACGCTGAACACAAAGCCAATATGTTCGTGATCAGCGCCAAGGACCATGGCGAAGCGTTCAAGATGCTCGAGACTGGCCGGGCCGTAGCGTTCTATATGGACGACGCGTTGCTCTACGGCGAGCGTGCCAAGGCCAAGGACCCGCATCACTGGGTGGTGGTCGGCGAGGAGCAGTCGCGGGAGATCTACAGCTGCATGGTGCGCAAGGATGACCCGCAGTTTCTCGCGGTGGTCAACGAAACCCTGGGCGAGCTGTACCGCTCGGGAGAGATCAACGGGATTTACCAGCGCTGGTTCGAGCAGCCGATTCCGCCCAAGGGCTTGAACCTGGAGTTCCCGATGACCAGCGAGTTGAAAGCGATCATCGCCAAGCCGGTGAGTGACCCAGTGGAGTAAGCCTTGGGTAACCCGATAAAACTGTAGGAGCTGGCTTGCCTGCGATAGCGGTCTGTCAGTTGTAAATTAACTGCCTGAAACACCGCTATCGCAGGCAAGCCAGCTCCCACAGTTGATTGGGTTTACAGGGGGAGGTTAGAAGTCGCCCCAGAGTTGTTGGGCGACGGAGAGTGCGACGACGGGGGCGGTCTCGGTACGCAACACCCGCGGGCCGAGGCGAGCGGCGTGGTAGCCGGCGTCTTGGGCGGTCGCGACTTCATTATCGGTGAGCCCCCCTTCGGGACCGATCAAGAACGCCAGGCTCGATGGCTTGGCGTGGCTGATCATCGGCTCTGCCACCGGGTGCAGCACCAGCTTCAAGTCCGCCTCGGTTTGCTTGAGCCAGTCTGCCAGCAAGAGCGGAGGGTGAATCACCGGCACCGTTGAGCGCCCACATTGCTCGCACGCGCTGATTGCCACCTGGCGCCAGTGCAGCAAGCGCTTGTCGGCGCGTTCGTCCTTGAGGCGTACCTCGCAGCGGTCGCTGAAGATCGGTGTGATCGCGTTGACGCCCAATTCAGTGGCCTTCTGGATCGCCCAGTCCATGCGCTCGCCCCGGGACAGGCCCTGGCCGAGGTGAATATGCAGGGGCGATTCGGCTTGGCCGGCAAAGCTATCGGTGAGTTGCACGGTGACGCGTTTTTTACCGACTTCCAGCAAGGTGCCACTAAACTCCTGGCCAGAGCCGTCGAACAGTTGCACGGCATCGCCTTCACCCATGCGCAACACACGGCTGATGTAATGCGCCTGGGCTTCGGGCAGTTCGTGATCGCCGAGGCTCAGCGGGGTGTCGGTGAAAAAGCGGGACAGTCGCATTTCTGTTCTCTGAAGAAGTTTATGTAGGCGCAGCGGCGCGCCTGGAATGCCTTCGCGAGCAAGCTCGCTCCTACAAGGATTTAGGCAATCAACCCGGATCACGGAAGCCTGGATGGAAATCTTTCGGCACCGCCACACTGACCTTGCTGTTGGTGGCGATATCGATCCCCTCGCTGGCCACCTCGGCCAGAAAGTCGATCTGCTCGGGGGTAATTACATAAGGCGGCAGGAAATACACCACGCTGCCCAACGGCCGCAGCAGCGCACCGCGCTCCAGCGCGTGCTCGAAGACCTTCAGGCCACGGCGCTCCTGCCACGGGTAGGCGGCCTTGGTGGCTTTGTCCTGCACCATCTCGATGGCCAGCACCATGCCGGTCTGGCGCACTTCCGACACGTGAGGATGGTCCACCAGGTGCGCGGTGGCGGTGGCCATACGCTGGGCCAGGGCCTTGTTGTTCTCGATGACGTTGTCTTCTTCAAAGATATCCAGCGTTGCCAACGCCGCCGCACAGGCCAGCGGGTTGCCGGTGTAGCTGTGGGAGTGCAGGAAGGCGCGCAGTGTGGGGTAGTCATCGTAGAACGCGCTGTAGACGTCTTCCGTGGTAACCACCGCGGCCAGCGGCAGGTAACCGCCGGTAAGGGCCTTGGACAAGCACAGGAAGTCCGGGCGGATGCCGGCTTGTTCACAGGCAAACATACTGCCGGTGCGGCCGAAGCCCACGGCGATTTCGTCGTGGATCAGGTGCACGCCGTAGCGGTCGCAGGCTTCGCGCAGCAGCTTGAGGTACACCGGGTGGTACATGCGCATGCCACCGGCGCCCTGGATCAGCGGTTCGACAATGACGGCGGCAACGGTGTCGTGATGGTCGGCCAGGGTCTGTTCCATCGCCAGGAACATGGTGCGCGAGTGTTCTTCCCAGCTCATGCCTTCGGGGCGCAGGTAGCAGTCCGGGCTCGGCACCTTGATAGTGTCGAGCAGCAGCGCCTTGTAGGTCTCGGTAAACAACGGCACGTCGCCCACCGACATCGCGGCGATGGTTTCGCCGTGGTAGCTGTTGGTGAGGGTGACGAAGCGCTTTTTGTTCGGCTGGCCGCGGTTGAGCCAGTAGTGGAAGCTCATCTTCAGCGCCACTTCGATGCAGGACGAACCGTTATCGGCGTAGAAGCAGCGGGTCAGCCCTTCGGGCGTCATCGCGACCAGGCGTTCGGACAGCTCGATCACCGGTTGATGGCTGAAACCGGCGAGGATCACGTGCTCCAGCTGATCGACCTGATCCTTGATACGCTGGTTGATCCGTGGGTTGGCGTGGCCGAATACGTTGACCCACCAGGAACTGACGGCATCGAGGTAGCGCTTGCCTTCGAAGTCTTCCAGCCATACGCCTTCACCGCGCTTGATGGGCACCAGCGGCAGTTGCTGGTGGTCTTTCATCTGGGTGCAGGGATGCCACAGCACCGCGAGGTCGCGTTGCATCCACTGGTTGTTCAAGCCCATCGGTGATCTCCTCGAAGCGGTCCTGCGGCGGGCACAGGCGAAACAATCGCGCAAGCCTATGCAATGGTGGCTCGGGTCACAAGCCATTGTGGGGAAATTCGGAGTAAATGCAGGACGGTCTGTCACGTTTCCCAGGGATAGTCTTAATCCCTTGTTAATTTATGATGCCTAGCCTCTTTATCGTATTTCTCGATATTTCAAAGCAAAATTTTCCGCTTTAATTCGATAGGTAAAGCGCTAGTCTTGGGCACAGTTCTTACGGGATTAAGTACATGCAGCTACGTAATTCGCCGGCCCGCTATGGTTGGGTCAGCATGGTTCTGCACTGGGGCGTAGCCCTGGTGGTGTTCGGTTTATTTGCCCTGGGCTTGTGGATGGTCGGTCTCGATTACTACAGCGCCTGGCGCAAAGATGCGCCCGACTTGCACAAGAGCATTGGCATCACGCTGTTCGCCATCATGCTGGTGCGGATCGTCTGGCGCCTGGTCAGCCCGCCGCCGCCACCACTGGCCAGCTATAGCCGCATGACGCGGATCGGCGCCGCGTTTGGGCACGCGTTCCTTTATGTCGGGCTGTTTGCCGTGATGATTGCCGGTTACCTGATTTCCACCGCAGACGGTGTCGGTATCCCGGTGTTTGGCCTGTTTGAAATTCCTGCCGTGGTTTCCGGTCTACCGGACCAGGCAGATACCGCGGGTTGGGTGCACCTGTACCTGGCCTGGGTGTTGGTGGTCTTCGCCGGCTTGCACGGCGTGGCGGCCCTGAAACACCATTTTATCGATCGTGATGCGACCCTTGCGCGAATGCTGGGACGCAAAGCCTGATGTTCAACCTCGACTCACAAGGAATAGAAAGCATGTTGAAAAAAACACTCGCTGCGCTGGCAATCGGTTCTGCCCTGCTGTCCGCAGGTTCGGCGATGGCCGCTGACTACGTGATCGACAAGGAAGGCCAGCACGCCTTCGTCGATTTCAAAATCAGCCACCTGGGCTACAGCTACATCACCGGTACCTTCAAGGACCTGGATGGAAAGTTCAGCTTTGACGCCGCCAAGCCCGAAGACGCCAAGATTGAAGTCAACGTGCGTACTGCCAGCGTGTTCTCCAACCACGCCGAGCGCGACAAGCACGTCAACAGCAAGGACTTCCTGGAGTCGGGTAAATTCCCTGATGCCAAGTTCGTTTCCACCAGCGTCAAGCCAACTGGCAAAAATGCTGATGGCAAGCTGACTGCTGATGTGACCGGGGACCTGACCTTCCACGGCGTGACCAAGCCGATCCTGGTCAAAGCCACGTTCCTGGGCGAAGGCAAGGATCCATGGGGCGGCTACCGTGCCGGTTTCGAAGGCACCACCAACATCAGCCGCAAGGAATTCAACAAGGACGGCATGGACGTAGGTCCACAGTCTGACAACGTGCAGTTGTACATCACGTTTGAGGGTGTGAAAGCGAAGTAATGCTTCGTATGTAGGAGCGAGCTTGCTCGCGAAGGTCGCAAGGACACCGCGTTAAACCAGGATGCCCGCGTTATCGTTGACGACCTTCGCGAGCTAGCTCCTACAGGCAAAAAAAACCCGTATCTCACGATACGGGTTTTTTTTATGCTTCGCGGTTGCGAGTCAGCAGCGCTGGTTTCTCACCACGAGGGCGGCCTGGCAGTTGATCCAACTGCTCAGGTGTCGGGAAGCGATCCGCTTTCGACTCCTTGTGGATGATCTTCGGCGCCGGGCCACCCCGTGGGTTTTGTACTGCAGGCTCGGACGAGCGAGGCTGATCGTCACGGGCAGGGCGGCGGTTGTTGCTGCGTGAATCTTCGCGACGGGCCTGGCCGTCACGCGGTGCGCCATTACGCGGGCCGCTGCGCTTGGCAGGCGGGGTGCCAGTGGTGCCGCCGCTGCTGTTGCGCGGGGCGTTCTGGCGACCGCCCTGTGGCTGGCCGCTACGTGGAGCGCCTGCGCCCTGGGCCGGAGCCCCTGGACGACGGCCACGGCCCTGGGCCGGTTTGGCCTGGGGCACGTAGTCGACGCGGTTACCGAAGTTATCGATATCGTCGTCAAGGAACTCGTCCGGGGCGCGGTCGGCCGCGGCGCGTGGTGGCTGGCTCGGCTGGCGCTGTTCGCGGGCCGGGGTGCCTTCACGGGGCTTCTGCTCACGGGCCGGGCGTTCGCCACGGCTGCTGCTCGCGGTTTTTTCCTTGCCCTTGTCCTTGCCTTTGTCGCGACGACCACCGCCACCACCGCCGCCGTTCGGGCCATCGCCCTTCGGACCGCGTGGGTTGCGCGGGTTGCGCACGTCTGGACGCTCGCGCGCTTCTGGCTTCTCGGCCTCCACGGCGCTGGCATCAAAGCCCATCAGGTCGCCATCGGCGATTTTCTGCTTGGTCATGCGTTCGATGCTTTTCAGCAGCTTTTCTTCATCCGGCGCGACCAACGAAATGGCCTCGCCCGAACGACCGGCACGGCCGGTACGGCCGATACGGTGCACATAGTCTTCATCAACGTTTGGCAGCTCGAAGTTGACCACGTGTGGCAATTGGTCGATATCCAGGCCGCGTGCGGCGATATCGGTGGCCACCAGGATACGCACGCTGCCGGCCTTGAAGTCGGCCAGGGCTTTGGTGCGTGCGTTCTGGCTCTTGTTGCCGTGGATGGCGACGGCGGTGAGGCCGTGCTTGTCCAGGTACTCGGCCAGGCGGTTGGCGCCATGCTTGGTACGGGTGAACACCAGCACCTGTTCCCACGCGCCGTGGGTGATCAGGTGCGCCAGCAGCGAGCGCTTGTGGCTGGCGGCCAGGCGGAACACGCGTTGCTCGATACGCTCGACCGTGGTGTTCGGCGGCGTGACTTCGATGCGTTCTGGGTTATGCAGCAGCTTGCCGGCCAGGGCGGTGATGTCCTGGGAGAACGTTGCCGAGAACAGCAGGTTCTGCCGTTTGGCCGGTAGGCGGGCGAGGACTTTTTTCACGTCATGGACAAAGCCCATGTCGAGCATGCGGTCGGCTTCGTCCAGCACGAGGATTTCCACGTGGGACAAATCGACGCTGCCTTGGCCGCACAGGTCGAGCAAGCGACCCGGGCAGGCTACCAGCACGTCGACACCACGGGACATGGCCTGAACCTGTGGGTTCATGCCGACGCCGCCGAAGATACAGGCGCTGACGAACTTCAAGTCGCGGGCATACAGCTTGAAGCTGTCGTGCACTTGGGCTGCGAGTTCGCGGGTTGGGGTCAGGACCAGTACGCGCGGTTGGCGCGGGCCGTGACGTTGGGATTTGTCCGGGTGACCGTTGGGAAACAACCGCTCCAGGATCGGGAGGGCGAAACCGCCGGTTTTACCAGTACCTGTCTGAGCCGCAACCATCAGGTCGCGACCTTGCAACACGGCGGGAATGGCCCGCTGTTGCACCGGAGTAGGCTCGGTATAGCCCGCTGCCTCGATGGCGCGGACTAAAGCCTCGGAGAGACCGAGGGAAGCAAAGGACATGAGTAATCCTGTTTTAGTTAGGGCTTGGCCCAAAGGGATAATCTTGCCGGGCGTGAATGGCGCTTAGGGGAGCGCAACCCCGTCCGGTCCTGCTGTGTCTGGCGGGCACTCCATCGGCTCGCGCGGGCTGCAAAGCTGCGCAGTAGCTGGGTTGGGTGCCGTTTTCAAGACCCGAGCGGCCGGGCGTAAGCCTGGCGGAAAGGCCGCAGTATAACAGAGCAATCACCGCGCGCTGCTTTCCTGCTGCTCAACGGCGTGTTCGGGGGCTGGTATGGGGGCTGTTTGCTCGTGCATCCGCCCATATTTGGCGCTCAATGTGGCATAGGCGGGCTCTTGCTTGAAGCGCTTGAGCTCGGCGGCAAAGCGTTGCACCAGCAGGTCCATGCCTGCGCCACGGCGTACCGCAAGAAATTGCTGCTGGCGGCTGACCACCACCGATGCCTGGCTGACTTTACCTTCCAGGCCCAGGGCCTTGAGCACGTGGTGCCCCACGCGCCGGTCAGTCACCACCATATCGACGCGCCCCAGCATGAGTTTGCCAAAGTTGGCTTCATGGCTGGGTGCGGGTTCGCGCTGGAAGGTGTTGGCCTCACTGAACGCGTCGCCATAAAGGTAACCAGGTGAAACGCCAACCGTCAGGCCGCGCAGGTCGTCGAGCGTGGCGGCGGGGTGAGGGCGTTCGTTGGCATAGAACAAAACGAATTCGACTTCCGACAACGGCTCGCTGGGATAGAGCAGCAACGCGTCGCGCTCCTGGCTGTGAAAGATATCCAGCGCGCCGTCGGCGTGGCCCTGGTCGAGCATCGCCAGGCAGCGCTTCCAGGGCAGGAACTGCCATTGCACCTCCACCCCCAGGCGCTGGAACACGATCACTGTGGTTTCATAATCCAGGCCGGCCATGGTGCCGTTGTCTTCGTAGACATAGGGCGCCCAGGGTTCGGTGACAATGCGCAGTTTCTCGCCATGAGCGGCTAGGCTCAGGCAAGAAAAAAACACAGCGGTCAACAGCTTGAAGAGGACGGGCATAGCCTGAGGTTACGACGCTCCCCGAAGAAAGAGAAGCTCTGGCACGCGCATTGGCGGGCGGTCTTACTTCGCGGGAGCGTTCAGCAGGTGTTCGTGGATCGCGGCGCGGCGCTCGCCCAGAATCAGGCGCACCAGGGGGTTGGCAAACCAGTGTTCCAACTGGTGTGCATCAAGCGGGCGCTTCTGGCGTTCTTCCTGGTTTTGTCGGGCCTTGTCCCACCAGACCGGACCGCAGGCCTGGTCGAACTCGTTTTCGTGTTCGTAGCAGCCGTAAAGGATTTCGCGGATGAATTGTTGCTGGTGCTTGGGCAGCAGCAGGGTGATCAGCTTGTACATCAAGCGTTGCAAACGCGGCGGGCGCGGCAGGTGCGAGGAGACCTGACGCGTATCGGCCAGGGCCTGCGCACTGGTGGGGGCGCTCGCGTGCTTGGCGATCCACGCCTTGACCTTGGCCCGGAACAGCTGTTTGCGGCTCCAGTAATGGTGGATCAGGTCCGGGCACTCGCGCACCTTTACGGTACGGTAGGCGGCGATCGACAGGCAGAACTCTTCCAGGGTGTAGGCGCCTTGGGCATGGGGGAACAGTTCATCCATCAACTCGATGGAGCGGTCGAGGATGTGCGCATCCTGTTGGGTCAGGCCCATGACGCCGGAGTTGAGGGTCATCATGTCATCGTCGGCCACGCCCATGTCCAGCAGGCGCTGACGCAGGGCGGTGTAGAGGATGCTTTCGTGGTTGTCGCCGTACTTGGTGTAAAAGGCGTTGCACAGCAGGGTGCCGGGCTCTACGCGTTCGAACAGGGCCTTGGGCGAATGATGGAAGAAGGTGTCAGTGTCGATCAGCAGCGCCACGGGGGATTCTTGCAGGACTTGGCGCAGCACCACGTGCTTGGTGCGAAAGTGATAACCGTGGGGCTCGCTCCAGCGTTTGCGGGTGGCTTCGTCCAGTGGGCGCACGCGCACCGGCAGCAAGCGATAGGGCTCGGGGTTGTCGCTGAATACCTGGATGTCGATGTTCGCATCCGGTGTGTCCTGCAGGAACGCCAGTGCGCTGGCGATGCTGAATACCGCTTCCTGATGGTAGGTGTCGGCGCCGAAGACCAGGTAAACCAGTTGCGGGCGGGACGTCGGGGGCACTGTATTCATGGACTGCGGGGTTCCGTGGGTAACGTAAAACGACAAAGGCCCTCGTCAGAACGAGGGCCTTGGTACAACCGGTCAAGCGTTAACGTGGCAGCTTGAGGTTGTTCCAGATGGCAAGGCTGGGTTCAGCCTGGTTCAGGGTATAGAAATGCAACCCTGGCGCACCACCTTGCAACAATTGCTCACACATCTCGGTGATAACCTGCTCGCCGAACGCCTGGATGCTTTTGACGTCATCGCCATAGGCTTCCAGTTGCTTGCGCACCCAGCGTGGGATCTCGGCGCCGCAGGCGTCGGAGAAGCGCGCCAACTTGCTGTAATTGGTGATCGGCATGATGCCCGGCACGATTGGGATGTTCACGCCCATCGCCCGTACTCGCTCGACAAAGTAGAAGTAGCTGTCGGCGTTGAAGAAATACTGGGTGATTGCGCTGTCGGCACCGGCATTGGCCTTGCGCACGAAATTCTGCAAATCGTCTTCGAAATTGCGCGCCTGGGGGTGCATCTCCGGGTAAGCGGCTACTTCGACATGGAAGTGATCGCCACTTTCTTCGCGGATGAAGCTCACCAGGTCGTTGGCGTAGCGCAGCTCACCGCTGGCCATGCCCATACCCGATGGCAGGTCGCCACGCAGGGCAACGATGCGCTTGATGCCGGCGGCTTTGTATTGGGTCAGCAGGCTACGCAGGTCGGCCTTGCTGTCGCCCACGCAGGACAGATGCGGAGCGGCGGGAACTTTGACTTCACTTTCCAGCTGCAACACGGTGTTGATCGTGCGATCACGGGTCGAACCGCCAGCGCCGTAGGTGCAGGAGAAGAAGTCAGGGTTGAAGCTGGCCAACTGCTTGGCAGTGGCCATCAGTTTTTCATGTCCAGCATCGGTCTTGGTCGGGAAGAACTCGAAGCTGTAGCGACGGTCTTGGGACATGGTAATACCCTTGGAAACTCGAAAGCCTGGAAGGCATACGCAATCGATGCGGGTGCCTGGCTTTCTGTGGGAGCTGGCTTGCCTGCGATAGCATCAGCTCGGTGTTACTGGAACACCGAGGCGTCTGCATCGCGGGCAAGCCCGGCTCCCACAGAAGAGCCGGCGCCAGCAAGGCCGATCAGTAGCGGTAAGCGTGCGGCTTGAACGGACCTTCAACCGTCACGCCGATGTAGTCGGCCTGGGTCTTGGTCAGTTGAGTCACGACGCCGCCGAAGCCGCGGACCATTTCCAGGGCCACTTCTTCGTCGAGTTTCTTGGGCAGTACTTCCACGGTCAGGCGCTCGGCTTTCTGGGCGGGCGACAGGTCGGCGTACTTCTGTTCGAACAGGAAGATCTGCGCCAGCACCTGGTTGGCGAACGAGCCATCCATGATGCGGCTTGGGTGACCAGTGGCGTTGCCCAGGTTCACCAGGCGGCCTTCGGCCAGCAGGATCAGGTAGTCGTCGTTCTGTGGGTCGAAATCACCAGCGCCGGTACGGTGAACCTTGTGTACCTGCGGCTTCACTTCTTCCCATGCCCAGTTCTTGCGCATGAAAGCTGTGTCGATTTCATTGTCGAAGTGACCGATGTTGCAGACAACGGCGCGCTTCTTCAGGGCCTTGAGCATGTTCGCATCGCACACATTCACGTTACCGGTGGTGGTGACGATCAGGTCGATCTTGCCCAGCAGGGCTGCGTCGATGCAGGCGGAGGTGCCGTCGTTCTGGCCGTTGATGAACGGCGAAACCACTTCGAAACCGTCCATGCAGGCTTGCATGGCGCAGATCGGGTCAACTTCGGAGACCTTGACGATCATGCCTTCCTGACGCAGGGACTGGGACGAACCCTTGCCCACGTCACCGTAGCCGATCACCAGGGCTTGCTTGCCCGACAGCAGGTGGTCGGTGCCGCGCTTGATCGCATCGTTCAGGCTGTGACGGCAGCCGTACTTGTTGTCGTTCTTGCTCTTGGTCACCGAGTCGTTGACGTTGATGGCCGGGATTTTCAGCTCGCCCTTGGCCAGCATGTCCAGCAGGCGGTGTACGCCGGTGGTGGTCTCTTCGGTCACGCCGTGGACGCGGTCGAGGATCTGCGGGTATTTCTTGTGCAGCAACTCGGTGAGGTCGCCGCCGTCGTCCAGGATCATGTTGGCATCCCAAGGCGCGCCATCTTTGAGGATGGTTTGCTCCAGGCACCACTCGTACTCTTCTTCAGTCTCGCCTTTCCAGGCGAATACCGGGATACCGGCAGCAGCGATAGCGGCAGCGGCCTGGTCCTGAGTCGAGAAGATGTTGCACGACGACCAACGCACTTCGGCACCCAGGGCAACCAGGGTTTCGATCAGCACGGCAGTCTGGATGGTCATGTGGATGCAGCCGAGAATCTTGGCGCCCTTGAGCGGCTGCTCAGCGGCGTACTTGCGACGCAGGCCCATCAGGGCCGGCATTTCGGATTCGGCGATAAAGGTTTCGCGACGGCCCCAGGCAGCGAGGGACATATCGGCGACTTTGTAGTCATTGAAATCAGCAGGCGTCATTACAGCGCTCATAGAGAGCCTCCATTCGTAGTGTGCGAATGGGCGCCGTTGTGCGTTTAGTATCAGGCCAAGGCAACCAGGCCGGACAACGCCCCATCCGAGCCTGACAGGTTTAACCTGCTGCAGCGCCCCTCGGACAGGTGGCGGGAGAACGGTATCAATCGAAGATGACCGTTTTGAAACGGAGGCGATTATAGCCGTGTATGTGGCACTTCCCAAGCCTTTCTGTCGGTGGCAATGAAGATCGCGCATGGGGTTGATAGGCAATGGCTCATAGAGCTTGGGCCTGGGCTCTGCCATGATGTTGCCCATCATTTCGCAAGACGCTTTGGAGTGACCATGAACTTCCACACCCGCAAATGGGTAAAACCCGAAGACCTCAACCCCAACGGCACTCTGTTCGGCGGTAGCTTGCTGCGCTGGATCGACGAAGAAGCGGCCATCTACGCGATTGTCCAGCTCGGCAACCAGCGCGTGGTCACCAAGTACATCTCGGAAATCAACTTTGTCAGCGCTTCACGCCAGGGCGACATCATCGAACTGGGCATCACTGCCACCGAGTTCGGCCGCACCTCCATCACCCTGACCTGTGAAGTGCGCAACAAGATCACGCGCAAAAGCATCCTGACCGTGGAAAAAATGGTCTTCGTCAACCTGGGCGAAGACGGTTTGCCGGCGCCCCACGGCCGTACCGAAATCAAGTACGTGAAGGACCAGTTCAAGGACGACAGTCTTCCCGAGTAACAACCCCGCGGCCTGATTTGCTTTACCAAATCATTCCGCGTGGATCTATCTGAGGCTCTCTCATCACTCAGGCCTACATCCTGTAGAGAGAGCCTTGTGTATGAAAGTCTCCAGTTCTGTTGTAGAGAATCACCCCCCATCGCCGCAAATCAGCGACCAGGGCGCCAAGGTGCCCTTGGTCAAAGGTGTGGGCGAGCGCAACCTGAGTATTTATCGTCACAGCGATGGGCGTGTGGAGGTGGTGGTGTCACCGCCGCCGCCCGCTCACCTGGTGCTCAGTGGTGGTGGCGCCAAGGGCATCGCCTTTCCAGGCATGGTGCAAGCGCTTGAAGAGGCCGACAAACTCAAAGGCGTAAAAGTGGTTTCCGGCTCATCTGCCGGTGCGATTTGCGCAGCACTGCTCGCCAGCGGCATGGATGCCAAGGCCTTTACGCAACTGTCGAATAACCTAGACCTGCCCCGCTTGCTCAACAGCAAAGACCCGGTCACGGCTTGGTTGCAGGAAGCCAGTTCCGAGCTCGGCAAGCTCGTCAGAAGTCTGCCCGGGCCGGTTGGAAATATCTCTCAACTGCTGCTGACGTTGCTGCCGCGCCTACAAACCGAGGGGCAGCCGCTGGAGGACTTGATCCGCAACGAATCGCGTCAATCGATTCTCGCCCATATCGCCGGTATGCCCCCAGCCAACCGCCCCCCGGAAGTTGCAGCAATTGCCGAACGGCTCAGCGCTGGTGGTGGGGCGACTTTTCGCGACTTGGAAGTGTTGAGCCGGCATATTCCGGCGATCAAGCAACTGAACATCACCGGCACGGGCATGTTCGATGGCCGCCCGCAGTTGGTGGTGTTCAATGCCAACCTGACACCGGATATGGATATCGGCCGCGCCGCGCTTATTTCGGGCGCCCTGCCTGGGCTGTTCAAGAGCCCCACCGAGCAGGGTCACGGGTTCCAGGCGGCGTCGCAGGTCACGGCGTTTCAGGACGGCGGGTTGCTGCTCAATACCCCTGCGCCAGGTGTCATCGAGCGCTCGTTCCCGGAAAGCCCCCTGGGCAAGGACGAAGCGCTGATCGTCAAGTTCGAGTCTGACAAGGCATCAACGCCGCCCAGGAGCGGTGGTTTTTTCAGCTTTCTGGCCGACACGTTCACCGGCACGCCACACACCGCCGCTGAAAGCTACCAGAATGACCGGCTCCAGGCGTTCTCGGAACAAACGGTCACGTTGCCGCTGAACTCGGACAAAGGCGACTTTCGCGGCCTGCTCGGTGGTACCGTCAACTTCACCATGACCCCCGAGCAGAAACAGCATTTGCAGGCCCAGGCTCGCCAGACGGTGTCAGGGCATCTGCAACAGCGTGAGCTGGAGCGTGAGCGTCATGAGTTCCCCTCGCTGAACGATGCCGTGATGGCGATGGATGATCAAATGCTCGCCAGCGTGCAAGTTCACCTGCAAAACGATGCGGCCGGCGCCGAGGCGTTGCGCTTTCGCAAAGACGCGCAGCAAGCGTTACAGGCGTTGGACACTGCGATTGCCGAGGCGAATCAAACCAGCACGTCGCTGGTGATCACGCCGAAATTAGCCTCGGCGCTGCGCAATCTGGATGCGCTCGCCCGTAGACCCGAGGATATCGAGTGGCTGGGCAAGCGCCTGAATGCGCCAGGCCAGCGTAATTTCCAGCAACTGCTGCAGGTGGGCACCAAGCAGGCGTCGAACAATGGCTCAGGCCTGTCCAAAGTGTTGACCAGCGCCGTCGCGGAAATGCAAAAACGCGATATCGGCGTGAAGGCAGAGAATTTTATCCGCGAAGTCATTTACCCCTCGCTATACCGTCCTGGCCAACCGGCTGCCAACGTTGAGTTATTGCAACGTGCGGTGCGGGATTTGGGCGAGGCGACGACGCCAGCGGAGTTCAACCGTGTGCTTGATGGCATCGTCAAACATTACCGGGCGCGCAATAAACCCTGGAGTAAACCCTTCAGCTCTACCACCGTGGAGCAGGCCAAGGCCTGGCGTATTCCGGTTTAGTTGCGGTGCCACTGAACAGCCATCGTCGCGGCGTGTCGTAGCTACAGGCACCCCTTGGACTCAGGTACATCATGGCCACTCAAGCAGACGGCAAGACCCCCAACCTGTCGCAGGAAGAGCAGCAAAACGTTGACGAGAACCAGCCGCCTCGCGCGGCTGTATTACACGAAATTATCCGCACCCAGGGCGATCAGGAGCTAGAGCGCAGTGTGGCAGCGTTGTGGTGGTCGGCGCTGGCCGCTGGCCTGACCATGGGCTTGTCGCTAATGGGCATGGGCCTGCTCAATTCACGCCTGCCGGACGGTGATGAATTCAAGGTCATTGCCAGCTTTGGCTATTGCGCAGGCTTTCTCGCGGTGATTCTTGCTCGTCAGCAGTTGTTTACCGAAAACACCCTGACCGCCGTGCTGCCGGTGATGAGCAAACCGACTCTGGCCAACGCCGGGCGCTTGTTACGGCTGTGGACGGTGGTGCTGGTGGGCAACCTGTGCGGCACCTTGCTGGTGGCCTACGTGATGCTGCACCTGCCGATCTTCGATACCAAGACCGACCTGGCCTTCCTCGAGATCGGGCGCAAGGTCATGGAGAACGACCCCGCGCAGATGTTCGCCAAGGGCATCGTCTCCGGTTGGATGATCGCCACCATGGTCTGGATGATTCCGTCGATGGAGAGTGCCAAGCTGTGGATTATCATCCTGATCACCTACTTCATGGCACTGGGCGACTTCACCCATATCGTCGTCGGTTCAGCGGAAGTGTCCTACCTGGTGTTTGCCGGCGAGTTGCCGTGGAAGGATTTCTGGCTGGTCTTCGCCGGGCCGACTCTGGCCGGCAACATCATCGGCGGTAGCTTCATCTTTGCGTTGATCAGCCATGCGCAGGTTCGCAGCGAGGCGTCCATGCCTGCTGTTGCTCAATCTCACACACAGGCGAAGCCCCGTCAGGATAAGGGCAAAGTCTGACATTACCCTGGCTGACGCGTCAGGCCTTGAAGGGCACGCTGGGAGGTTCGCAGGCCAGCGTGCTGTCGGGTGCCTTGAGCTGACCTTCCCAGCGAGCAATTACCAGCGGGGCCAATGCGTTGCCCAGTACATTCAGGGCTGTGACGGGCATATCCATCAGCCGATAGATGCCCGCGATGATCGCCACACCCTCAACGGGAAGCCCGGCCGCGGTCAACGTCGCGGTCAGGATGATAAACATGAAGCCTGGTACGCCCGCCGCGCCCTTTGATGTCAGCACCATGATCAAGACCAGCATGCCTTGATCCGCCAGGCTCAAGTCGATGCCATACGCTTGGGCGATGAACAGCGTGCCGAGTGCGGCAAACAGCGATGCACCATCCAGATTGAACGAGTACCCCAGTGGGATCACCATGCTGGTAATGGGCCGTGGCGCGCCATAGCGCTCCATCTTCTCGATCAGTTGAGGCATGACCGTCGCCGAGGCGGCACTGCTGAAGGCCAGCAGCAGTTCACTGCGTATTTCCCGCACCAGGTGAAAAAAGCCGACGCCGGCCAAGCGTGCCACTGCACCCAATACACACAGGGCAAATAAGAGCACCGCGACATAGGTCGTGCCGATCAGTTTGGCCAGCGGCAACAACGCACTGAGGCCAAAGCTGGCGACGGTGACCGCGATCAGGCCGAAAATACCTATCGGCGAGTAATGCATGACCAAGTGGGTGACTTTGAACATGGTGTCGGAGACGCCTTGCATCACATTGATCAAGGGCGCTTTGCGCTCCTCGGGCAACAACGATAAGGCACAACCGAACAGGATCGCGAAGAACAGCACCGACAGCAGTTTGCCCTGTGACATGGCCAGGACGATGTTATCCGGCACGATCGCCAGCAGTACCTGGCCCAGGTTCTGTGGGGTGCCACTGGAGGCCAGTCCCGTCGCCGGTGCCTGCAGCGTGCTGCCGAATTCGGCGCCCGAGCCGGGCTGCACCACATTGCCAACCAACAGCCCGAAGACGATGGCAATGCTGGTGATGGTGAAGAAGTACACGAAGGTCTTCAGGCCGACGCGACCCAGGGCAGACGGGTTGCCCATGCCGGCGATGCCGACGGTCATGCAGGCAAATACCAGGGGAACGACGATCATCTTCATCAGCTTGATAAACAGGTCGCCAGCCGGTTGCAGCAGATTGTCGATGAACCAGGTTTTTTGCTCGGGGAATTGATTGAGCAGGAGGCCGACGATTATCCCGGCAGCCAGGCCGATCATGATGCGAGTGATAAGACTGGTGGGTTTTCTAGTGGTCATGGGGGTGTCCCTTATTGTTGTGATTGTCAGGGATTTACGGGGCGAACAACCCTTCGAAGTGCTTGAACCCTTTCACTTCGATGGGGTTACCGCTGGGGTCGAGAAAAAACATCGTGCGCTGCTCGCCAGGTTCGCCGGCAAAGCGGGTCACGGGTGGAATCTCGAAGCGCGTGCCCAGGCGGGTGAGGCGCTCGGCAAGCGTCAGCCACTCATCAAGTGGCAGCACCACCCCCAGGTGCGGCATCAGTACCTGGTGCTCACCGACCAGGCCGGTGCGTGTGGTTGGGAAGGGCGTACCGAGGTGCAGTGAAAGTTGATTGCCGAAAAAGTCGAAGTCGATCCAGGTCTCGCTGCACCGGCCCTCGGTGCAACCCAAAACATCTCGATAAAAAATGCGCGCCTCGTCTAAGTCATAAACATGGTATGCAGCGTGAAAGGGTCTGTTCATGGCTGGTTCTCCAGATGGGGAACTGTCAGGTTAAACAGGCGATGCCGCCAGGGTAAAACGGGTTTGCCTTGGTCTGAGCGAAAGGAAAACTTATGGATGTTCGATTCCTGAGGAGCCTGGTCGCTGTCATTGAAACCGGGTCGATAGCCGCCGCTGCGCGCCGTGAAAATCGTAGTGCCGCGGCGATCAGCCTGCGGGTCAAGGCGCTTGAGCGCACGCTGGGTTGTACGCTGCTCATGCGCACGGCACATGCCGCTTGGCCTTCGGATCAATGCTTGCTGCTCTTGCCCAGAATCCAGGCAGTTATTGAACAGGCGCGCCAGCTGCAGGAGCATCTGAGCCAGGACGAGTTATCGGGGGAAATTAAAATCGGGGCCATTTCCACGGCGCTGACCGGCGTCTTGCCGGGGGTGATCGAGCGTCTGACAATGTCAGCACCCAAGCTGAGGCTGAAGATCACACCCGGCGACTCCAGAAGCCTTTATGAGAAGTTACTCAACCAGGAGTTGGATGCGGCGATACTGGTACGGCCGCCGTTTCAACCGCCCAAAGCCTTGTCGATGGCCTTGCTGCGTGCCGAACCCTTGATTCTGGTTGCGCCCGCCCAGTGGGGG
This sequence comes from Pseudomonas sp. FSL W5-0203, assembly GCF_001896155.1. Classification (NCBI taxonomy): domain Bacteria; kingdom Pseudomonadati; phylum Pseudomonadota; class Gammaproteobacteria; order Pseudomonadales; family Pseudomonadaceae; genus Pseudomonas; species Pseudomonas sp. FSL W5-0203. Next base: position 132,619 of record NZ_MPOR01000002.1, on the reverse strand, counting down.
GCGCAGGCGCTGGCTGCCTTGTTACGTGAACGCCCATTCATCCGCTATGACGCACGCTCCTGGGGCGGTCAGATTGCCCAGCGCTTTCTGGATGAACAGTCCTTCGACCCAGAGGTGCTATGTGAGCTGGATGCGCTGGAAACTATCCTGATGCTGGTCGCCCAAGGGATGGGGGTTTCGCTGGTGCCGCAGTGGGCGGGCATGCCCTCCAACGGCATCAGTGTGTTACCGGCCGGCAACCCGCAGTGCTATGCGCGCGAGCTGGTAGTCATGTACGGCTCGACACCGCGCCGTCCACTGGCGATGCGGCACCTACTTGAAGTGTTGCGCGGCGCGGTTACTGCGGCCCAGTAACGCGGCTGACAACGCGACCGATCGTCAACCCCTGCAACAGGATCGAAGACAGCACCACGATATAGGTGATGCTCAGCAACAAGTCACGCTCAGGGCCCAGGGGCAGGGCCAGGGCCAATGCCACCGAGACGCCGCCGCGCAGGCCGCCCCAGGTGAGGATGCGGATAGTGCCGCGTGGTACCGAGCGCCAACGGCGCAGCAACAGGATCGCCGGGGCCACGGTCAGCAGGCGCGAGAGCAGGATCGCCACCGCCAGCAGGCTGGCCGCGAACACGTGCAGCCAGTTGAATGGCAATAGCAGCAGCTCCATGCCGATCAGCGCAAACAGCAGCGCGTTGAGCATGTCATCGAGCAATTCCCAGAAACCATCCAGGTAGCGACGCGTCATGTCGTTCATCGCCAGCTTGCGTCCCAGGTTACCGATGATCAGCCCCGCGACCACCATCGCAATCGGTGCGGACACATGCAGCTCCGAAGCCATGGCCGAGCCGCCGATCACCAGGGCGAGGGTCAGCATGACTTCGATCTGGTGCTGTTCGATGCTCTTGATCATCAGGTACACGAGGTAGCCGATCAGCCCGCCAAACAGCACGCCGCCAATGGCTTCGTGGGCAAACAGCATGGCCGTGGCGCCCACGGTGGGTGTTTCACCCAACTGCGCGATGCCCAGCAGCACGGTAAACACCACCACGGCGGTGCCGTCATTGAACAGCGACTCGCCGACGATGGTGGTTTTCAGCGGTTTGGAGGCATTGGCGGTCCGCAGCACGCCGAGCACCGCAATGGGGTCGGTGGGGGAAATCAGCGCGCCGAACAGCAAGCAGTAAAGGAAGCTCACGTGCCAGCCAAACAGGGCGAAGATGTAGTACGCCAGACTGCCGATCACCACGGTGGCGATCAACACGCCAAAGGTTGCCAGCAGGCCGATGGGCCAGCGGTAGCTGCGCAAGTCGTTCAAGTTGACGTGCAAGGCGCCGGCGAACAGCAGGAACGACAGCATCCAGTTCATCAGCAAATCGCCGAAGTCGATCTGGCCGATCAGCTGTTGGACGCGTTCCTCTAAGCCTGGGTAGCCGAGCACGCTCAGGCCTTGCAGGATCAGCGAGAACAGCAGTGCGGTGACCATCACGCCGATGGTGGGCGGCAGGCCGATAAAACGGAAGTTCACATAAGTGAGCAGGGTGGTGAGGCAGATGAAAGCGGCGACAAGTTCAAGCATCCGGGGTCCTTGGAGCAGGGAAATATAGGCGCACGGGGTGCGTCGAATCGGGGTTTAGTATAAACAGGTGCTGTTACATGACGTATCAATTAAGGAGGTTCTGGTGGTAGCGACAGCCCTGGTGCTGGTAGCGGCGCTGTTGCATGCGACGTGGAACACCTTGATCAAGTTCAGTGGCGAGCGCCTTTTAGTCATCGCTTGCATGGACAGTGTGGCGCTGCTGTTCGTGGTATTGGCGGTGGGGTTCGTGTCTTTGCCGCCGCTGGAACTCTGGCCGTGGCTCGTTGCCTCGGCGCTGTTTGAATTGCTCTATCGCTATTTGTTGATCCAGGCCTATCGGGTGGGTGACTTGGGCCTGGTATATCCGTTGATGCGCGGTTTGTCGCCGCTGGTGGTGCTGGTGCTGACCCTGGTGTTTGCCGGCGAAGTGCTGAGTAACCAGCAAATCCTGGGGATTCTGCTGATCCCGTTCGGTATGGTGTGCCTGTTGTGGCAGGGCGGCGGCGGTGACCGGTTGCCCTGGTCGATGCTACCCGTGGTGTTGCTGATCGGCCTGTGCATTGGCTGTTACACCTTTTTGGACGGGCAGGCGTTGCGGCGCTGGTCGCACCCGCTGGATTACCTGGTGTGGTTGACGCTGATCAGCGCCTGGCCGTTTCCGCTGCTGGCGCTGGTGCGCAAGCGTGCAGCCTTCAGCCTGTTCTGGCGCACCCAGTGGCGGTTGGGGTTGAGCGTGGGGTTATGCGTGTTGTTGAGCTACGCTTTGGTACTTTGGGCCATGCAGTTGGGCTCGATTGCCGAAGCCGCCGCGCTGCGCGAAGTCAGTGTGATTCTGGTGGTGCTGTTCGGTATGCGTTACTTGAAAGAACCTTTTGGCCGTCCACGGCTCATAGCCTGTGGGTTGGTGTTGATTGGCATGTTGGTGATGAAACTCTAACCGTCGGATAAAACTAAAAGGAATCGGTGATGACAGTCGCTTTATGGTGTGTATTGATCGCAATCTTTCTGCCGTACATCTGCACCGGTGTGGCCAAGTTCAGTACAGGCAAGTTCGGGCCACGGGATAACCACGACCCGCGTGCCTTCCTCGAGAGCCTGGAAGGCGTCGCCAAGCGTGCTCATAGCGCGCAACTCAACAGTTTCGAAGTGACCCCGGCGTTTGCCGCCGCAGTCATCATTGCGCACCTGGCCGGCAACGCCGAACTGGTGACGATCAACGTGCTGGCAGTGCTGTTTATCACCAGCCGCCTGCTGTACATCATTTGCTACCTGGCGGACTGGGCGATCTTGCGTTCGCTGGTGTGGGCCGTGGGTATGGCGTTGATTGCGAGTTTCTTCTTCGTCTCGATCTGAGGGATGACGCCGTCGCTATGCGGGAGGGAGCAAGCCCTGCTGTTGATCAATTAAATGTGGGAGCTGGCTTGCCTGCGAAAGCGGTCGTGCCGTAACAGATGCACTGACTGACACACCGCCTTCGCGGGCAAGCCCGCTCCCACAGGGGATTTGCGATAACTGGCTGGGATCAGGGCAAGCCCCCACCCACATTGACTATCAGAGGTTGTCAGGTGCCGGCAGGCGCATCCGGCACCTGTGGCAACGCCGCGCCTTTGGGCCACAGCATCCAGATCTGCCCTTGCTGTTTCATGTTTCCCGCCAACTCGCCTGCGGCATTGCCTGTGCCCCAGAACAGATCTGCGCGCACTTCGCCGGTGATTGCGCCGCCGGTGTCCTGCGCGGCGACCGGGCGTGCCAGTGGCGTGCCGTCCGGCTTGGTGGTCGACAACCACAACAGGCTGCCCAGCGGAATCACCTTGCGATCCACCGCCACGCTGTAGCCGGCGGTCAATGGCACGTTCAGCGAACCGCGCGGGCCTTCGTTACTGTCGGGGCGGGCGCTGAAGAATACGTAGCTGGGGTTGCTCGCCAACAGTTCTGGAATGCGCTGCGGGTGGGCCTTGGCCCAGGCGCTGATGGCGGCCATGGTCACGTCTTCTTTTTTCAGTTCGCCTTGTTCCACCAGCCAACGGCCTATGGGGCGGTACGGGTAGCCGTTCTGGTCGCCGTAACCCACACGCAGTTGGCGCCCACCGGCCAGTTGAATACGCCCCGAGCCCTGGATCTGCAGAAATTGCAGGTCCATCGGGTCGGTCAGCCAGGCGATCGGCTTGGCGGTGGAGCCTTGGCTGTTGAGGGTGCTGGCGTCGTCATACGGCTTGAGCACACGACCTTCCAGGCGCCCGCGCAGGCGCTTGCCCTTGAGTTCCGGGTAGATGCTGTCGAGGTTGACGATGATCAGGTCGTCCGGCACGCCGTATACCGGCACGTGGGCGGTGGCGGTCTTGGTCAGGCTGCCGGGGTAGACCGGCTCGTAATAACCTGTGATCAAGCCGTTTGGCGTGTTGTCCGCCGAACGCAGGCCGAAGACATCCAGGTGTTCCTTGAGAAAGCCACGAACCGCCACGGCATCGCCCGGAACGCTGGTCGCTGTCGCGCAGGTCGGGCCCCAGATCGGGTCGGCCTTGAGGCGCTGGCAGGCGCTGCGCCAGGATTCGAAGCCGGCGAGCAAGTCGCTGTCGGAAACGCTCGGCAAGGCTTCCCACGGTGCGCTCACGTAGGTGGCAACGGCGTGAGGTTTGGTGGGTTCCTGGGCAGCTTCTTTGCCGGCGTCTTTACCGGCATCGCAGCCGGCCAGTAGCGCGAACATTGGCAGAGCCCACGCCAGGCGCCGGCCCCAGGGTTTGAAGGTGACATTCATGCAAGCAATTCCTGAAACGATTGCCCGTGCTTCACTGCATTCGGGCAACCCTTATTATTAATAGGGCTATTGGTCTTTGCGGGCGGTGCGAGGATACTGGCCGCCGTTTCCCGTGACCTTGAAGCCATGATGATGTTAAAAAAATTGACCGTTGTATTGCTGGCCTGCCTGGCAGTGTCTGCCTGTGGCGGTGTTGATCCCAATTCCCCCCTGGGCCAGCGCAAGGCGATCTTCAAGCAGATGCTCAAGACTGGTGAAGACCTGGGCGGGATGCTGCGCGGGCGTATCCCATTTGACGGCGCCAAGTTCGCCGAGGGTGCGGTCAAACTGGATGCGTTGTCCCATGAGCCGTGGAAGCATTTCCCGAGCGTGCGCGAAGAAGACCACACCAGTGCCAAAGATGATGTGTGGCAAAAACAGGCGCAGTTCCAACAATTGGCCCGCGATCTTGAGGCGGCCACCGGTGAATTGGTGATCGCCAGCCAAGTGCAGCCCTACAAGGCCAGCAGCCTGCAACCTGCGGTGCAAAAAGTTGAAGATGCCTGCAGCGCCTGCCATAAACAGTTCCGCGATCATTGACCGGTTTTACTGGTCAAGTTCTTCCACCGCGTCTTGCAGCTCTTTGCGCGAGTCGGCCAGCTTCTCCTTACGTTTGTTGATCTTGTCCGGGTCGCCTTTTTTCATAGCCTTGTCGAGGTCGGCCTGACGGCGGCTGACTTCGTGCTTGGCGTCGAGCACCTTGTTTTCACGTTCTTTCTTCAAGCCGGCATCGGTGCAGTGGGTAGTGACTTCGTCCAAGGCTTTTTCCAAACCGGCCTGCTGGGCGCGGTTACCGTGGGCCTTGGCCTGTTCGATCTGGCTGCTGATGGCCTGGCGCTTGGCGGCGCAGCCGGTGAGGGGTTGTACGTCTTCGGCGGCCAACAGCGGCGTGGCCATGAAGCTTGCGACGGTCAGCAAGGCAAAGGGGGCGAGAAATTTCATATAAAGCTCCAAGTTCGCAATCAGGTGGCCGGGGGTGTTCAAAACCCATCTATCCCGGCTACGCGTAATGTTTCAGCCAAGGCTTGTACCTGCGGGTCGCGAAAAAAAGCGCTGAGTTGCGCCGCGCGTCCCGGGCCGATGCCGTCTGAGGCCAGCCAGGCTTGGGGGTCTTTGGCGACCAGCGTCTGCCAGTTACCTTCCAGGTTGTTGCGCGCCGCTGGCGGTATGCCCAAGGCGCGAAGCCATTGTAAAAAAGGGCGTTGCCGGGCGCTTTGAATACTGTCGAGCACCCGCGCACGGGTCCGCTCGCCTAAGCCCTCAATGGTAGCAAGCTCGGCCGCATCCAGGGTCAACCAATCGAGAAAGCCTGCGATTAGACCGGCCTGAATCAATACGTTCCAGGTTTCACGGCCCATATGGGGTAAGGCCAGGCCGTGTTTGCCGCTCAGCCAGGTGAGGCGGGCGAGCAACTGATCTTCGCAGCCGGGGTCCAGTTGCCAGCAGCTCAAAGCGTGGAAGTCTTGAGGGTCGGGTACCTGCAGGTCCACGCGCGTCTCGTTGCGCAGGATCACCTCGTCCAGTCGCGGTATCACTTGGCCCGCCAGGCTGATCGACACATGATCGCCGGGGCGGATATCCAGGGCTTGCCAGCGTTTCAGGGAGCTGGCACTGACCCGGCTGATCTGCCGATCATCCAGCCGCACGGGTTCCAGTTCGAGGATTGGAGTAATGCGCCCGGTGCGCCCCACCCTGAAGTGGACATTGCGTACCAGGGCCAGGGCCTTGATGGCAGGGTACTTCCAGGCAACCGACCAATACGGCGCACTGGCTTGCCAGCGCTCGGCGGGCGCTCGCGCAGCCTGGTGCAGCACCACGCCATCGCTGGCGAAAGGCAATGCCGCGTTGTACCAGTGCGTGCGCCAATGCGCAGCTTCGCTAATGGAAGCGACGGGTTGGCTGTACTGCTGGCTGTCGCTAAACCCCCAGCGCGCCAGGGTGGCCAGGCGTTCGGTGAAGTCCTTCGGGCCGTCGGGCCATGCCCAGACGAACAGGCCGATCCCTGCCGCCTCGGCGTTGCTCAATTGGCGACGGCTCATCAGGCCAGCCACTTTACTGCGTGCATTGAGCCCGCCCTTGAGCGCTTGCACATGGTGATTGAGGCGCCAATAGAGTTCGCCTTGCAGCACCACGTCAACGGCGTCGGGCAACTGTTGGACAATGCCGGGGATCTTGGCGGCGGAGGCTGACCAGTCGTGCCCCAGCAGGCCGTCGCCCCGACTGATGAGCTGGTGCAAGCGGCCTTGGCGATACACCAGGGTCACCGCGACGCCATCGACCTTGGGTTGGACCCATACATCCTGGCGTGTGCTAAGCCAGCCACTGACGGCAGGCTCGCCCGGCAGCTTTTGCAGGCCGGTGTGCGCGACCGGGTGACGTAGGGTGCCGCGCGCACTGGCTAGCGGGTTATCAGCCTTGGGGGGCTGCTGGCGGGCGCATTCTTGCCAATGCGCGAGGCGCTTGCGGGCCTGGTCGTAGAGTTCATCGCTGATCAGGGATTGGCCCTGCCGATGGTAGCTGTCGTCCCACTGCTGGATTTGCCTGGACAGGGTTTCCAACTGCAAGTGAACGTTATCCGGACAGGCTTCGGCCCAGGCCCAGGCTGGCAGGGCGCTTATGAGAGCAGCCAGTAATACGTGCATCATGAGCATCCTTGCTCGAAAGGGGACGCCCAGCCTAAGTGATCCACGCGCCCACAAAAAAGCCCCGACCGAGCGGGGCTTTTTACCGGGTATTTCTGTTTACTTGAACAGGCCGCCCAAGGCCTTCACAGCGTCGTTGTTTTCAGCCTTGGCCTGCTGTTTTTGCTGCTTGGCGTCGACTTTTGCCTGGCTGTCGGCGAGTTTGTTGCAAGCTTTGTTGACCTGCTCCAGCGCAGCCTCATATGCCCGCACTTTCAACAGATCGTTCTTGGCATTGGCCGCGTCGATCTTGGCTTGCAGGTCTTTGGGTTGCTGCTGGCAGTCGCCGGCGTTGCCGCCCCCGAGCTGGGCACTCAGGGCGCCGCTCAGCGCGTTCAGGTCAGCGGCCTGGGCCGACAGGGTGAACAGGCTGAGCAGAAGGGCGGCAGGGGCGAGCGTGGAAATGCGCATGAAAACCTCAATGTTCGATCGCCTGCGCGCTTATCCATCCCGGGCGGGCGCAGTGCAATATCCAAATAAGGTGAAGGGCCCGAGAGGGCGCGGATTCTAGTGGGCCATCATTTTGCCCGCAAGCCTTGGATCCAAAAAAGCCCGAAGAGGCCCTGCAGGCAACAAAAAGCCCCGCCAGGCAGACCTGGCGGGGCTCTATTTACCGCGAACGATTACAGGCCGGCGGCGGTACGCAGGTCGTTGGCGCGGTCGGTTTTTTCCCAGGTGAAGGTACTGAAGGTGTCATCACCCACAGTCTTCTGCGCCGGGGTGCGGCCGAAGTGGCCGTAGGCTGCGGTTTCCTGGTACATCGGGTGCAGCAGGTCGAGCATGGTGGTGATCGCGTAAGGGCGCAGGTCGAAGATCTCACGCACCAGCTTGACGATCTTGTCATCGCTGATCTTGCCGGTGCCGAAGGTGTTCAGCGAGATCGAAGTAGGCTGGGCGACGCCAATGGCGTAGGAAACCTGGATTTCGCAGCGCTCGGCCAGGCCGGCAGCCACGATGTTCTTGGCCACATAACGACCGGCGTAAGCGGCAGAGCGGTCAACCTTGGACGGGTCCTTGCCGGAGAATGCACCACCGCCGTGACGGGCCATGCCGCCGTAGCTGTCGACGATGATCTTGCGGCCGGTCAGGCCGCAGTCGCCCACGGGGCCACCGATGATGAACTGGCCGGTCGGGTTGATGTGGAACTGGGTATCCTTGGTCAGCAGCTCGGCAGGCAGTACGTGCTTGACGATCAGTTCCATCACGCCTTCACGCAGGTCGGCGTAGGACACATCCGGGTTGTGCTGGGTCGACAGTACGACGGCGTCGATGCCCACCACTTTGCCGCCTTCGTAGCGGCAGGTCACTTGGGACTTGGCGTCAGGGCGCAGCCATGGCAGTACGCCGGATTTACGCGCCTCGGCCTGACGTTGTACCAGCTGGTGCGAGAAGGTGATCGGCGCGGGCATCAGTACGTCGGTTTCGTTGCTGGCGTAGCCGAACATCAGGCCCTGGTCGCCGGCGCCCTGGTCTTCAGGTTTGGCCCGGTCAACGCCCTGGTTGATGTCTGGGGACTGCTTGCCGATGATGTTCATCACGCCGCAGGTTGCGCCGTCAAAGCCGACGTCGGAGCTGTTGTAGCCAATGTCGGTGATCACGTCACGCACGATCTGCTCCAGGTCGACCCAGGCAGTGGTGGTAACTTCGCCGGCGATGATCGCCACGCCCGTTTTCACCAGCGTCTCGCACGCCACACGGGCGAACTTGTCTTCAGCGATGATAGCGTCCAGCACCGCATCAGAAATCTGGTCGGCGATTTTGTCCGGATGCCCTTCAGACACGGACTCGGAGGTGAAAAGGGAGTATTCGCTCATCTCGATGTTTTCCTGATATTTACCGATGGTGAGTGTCGCCAGCCGGTCGCTGAAAATGGCGGACCTGAATCTGGAAACCATTACGTAAACCTACATAGAGGCTTTCCCCGGGAACGAGTCCCGCAGCGGTGGCCCAACGGGCCAGATCGTCCTGTTCAAAACCCAGCCAGAGATCACCGCAGGCCTCCTTGGCCCAATTCTGGTTGTGGCTGCATAAATCCGTAACCAGCAGGCTACCGCCGGGGTGCAGCAACCCGGCCATTTGCTTGAGAGCTTCTGCCGGGGCGGCGAAATGGTGCAAGACCATGTTCAGCACCACGCAATCGGCTCGCAGGCCGGTGTCACTCAGGGCGTCGGCCAACTGCAGGCGCACATTGCCCAAGGCTTCGCGCTCGCAGAGTTGGCGCGCCAGTTCAAGCATCGCCGGGCTGTTATCCAGCGCGGTGACCTGCTCGAAGCGACGCGCCAGTTCGGGCAGGAAACCGCCGTCGCCAGGGCCGACTTCCAAGGCCGTGGCCTCTTCACTGAAGCTCAGCTTGTCCAGCAGCGCCAGTACGCTTTCGCGGTACTGGGCCAAGCCGGCGATCAGATCCTGCTGGGCGCGAAACTTGTCGGCCACCCGTGAGAAAAAATCCTGGCTGGCGGCGGCGCGTTGTCCGTGCACCTGGCCGATGCGCGATTGCACATCGCCGGGCAGGCACAAGTTATCCACTTCGTCGAGCAGGGCAGCGTGCAATTTGCCGCCAAGCAGTTCGGTATGGGGCAGGGCACGCCGGTAGAAAATCGCATTGCCTTCGCGACGGGTAGCCACCAGGTCAGCCTGGGCCAGCACCTTCAAATGGTGGCTCATGCCGGACTGGCCGATGGCGAAGATCTGCGCCAGCTCCAGTACCCCGAAAGAATCGTTGGCCAGTGCGCGCAGTACGTTCAAGCGCAACGGATCGCCAGCGGCCTTGCACAAGGCAGCCAGTTCATCGCCGTCATCAGGACGCAGGGAGGGCACGGGTAGGTTCATAAGGCCAGCAGTCTAGTGACGGGTGTAGATCCCCGCAAGGCCAATATCAAAAAGTTTTGATATTGATCGATAAGTGGCGGTTATAAGCCATCGCTATAACCTTTAGACGAACCGGTTAAAGGTTTCTGCAAGGGATTGGTGCCCAAAGCACAGGAAAAACGCCCACAAGTAACTATCTGTCATTGCCCGCAGGCGGTGGCTGAGGGAAAATGCCGGTCCTTTTTTCCGTTTCTTTATAAGCAAACTCCAGGAGATCAGCGATGCCCAGCCGTCGTGAGCGTGCCAACGCCATTCGTGCCCTCAGCATGGATGCCGTGCAAAAAGCCAACAGCGGCCATCCCGGTGCCCCGATGGGCATGGCGGATATCGCCGAGGTACTTTGGCGTGACTACCTGAAACACAACCCGAGCAACCCGTCGTTCGCCGACCGTGACCGCTTTGTGCTGTCCAACGGCCACGGCTCGATGCTGATTTATTCGCTGCTGCACCTGACCGGCTACGATGTCACCATTGACGACCTCAAGAGCTTCCGTCAGCTGCACAGCCGTACCCCGGGCCACCCGGAATTCGGCTACACCCCAGGCGTGGAAACCACCACCGGCCCCCTGGGCCAAGGCCTGGCCAATGCGGTTGGTTTCGCCCTGGCGGAAAAAGTCCTGGGCGCGCAGTTCAACCGCCCTGGCCACGACATCGTTGACCACCACACCTACGTATTCCTGGGTGATGGCTGCATGATGGAAGGCATTTCCCACGAAGTCGCCTCCCTGGCCGGTACCCTGGGCCTGGGCAAGCTGATTGCCTTCTACGATGACAACGGCATCTCCATCGACGGCGAAGTCGAAGGCTGGTTCACTGACGACACGCCTAAGCGTTTCGAAGCCTACAACTGGCAGGTGATCCGCAATGTCGACGGCCACGATCCGGAAGAGATCAAGACCGCCATCGACACCGCTCGCAAGAGCGCGCAGCCAACCCTGATCTGCTGCAAGACCACCATCGGTTTCGGCTCGCCGAACAAACAGGGTAAAGAAGACTGCCACGGCGCCCCACTGGGTGACGCGGAAATCGCCCTGACCCGCGAAGCACTGAAGTGGAACCACGGCCCGTTCGAAATCCCGGCCGATATCTACGCCGAATGGGATGCCAAGGAAAAAGGCCTGGCGGCTGAATCCGAGTGGGACCAGCGTTTCGCTGCGTACTCCGCCGAATTCCCGGAATTGGCCAACGAGCTGGTACGCCGCCTGGCCGGTGACCTGCCTGCCGACTTCTCGGAAAAGGCCTCGGCCTACATCGCTGAAGTCGCGGCCAAGGGCGAGACCATCGCCAGCCGTAAAGCCAGCCAGAACACCCTGAACGCCTTTGGCCCGTTGCTGCCTGAGTTCCTCGGCGGTTCGGCTGACCTGGCCGGTTCCAACTTGACCCTGTGGAAGGGGTGCAAAGGTGTCTCTGCCGAAGACGCCAGCGGCAACTACATGTACTACGGCGTGCGCGAGTTCGGCATGAGCGCCATCATGAACGGCGTGTCCCTGCACGGTGGCCTGGTGCCTTACGGCGCGACCTTCCTGATGTTCATGGAATACGCACGTAACGCCGTACGTATGGCGGCGCTGATGAAGAAGCGCGTGATCCACGTCTACACCCACGACTCCATCGGCCTGGGCGAAGACGGCCCGACGCACCAGCCGGTCGAGCAACTGACCAGCCTGCGTACCACGCCGAACCTCGATTGCTGGCGCCCAGCCGACGCGGTGGAATCCGCTGTGGCCTGGAAGCACGCCATCGAGCGCAAGGACGGCCCTTCGGCGCTGATCTTCTCGCGTCAGAACCTGCAACACCAGGTGCGTACCGACGCGCAGATCGCCGACATCAGCCGTGGCGGTTATGTGCTCAAGGACTGCATCGGCGAGCCGGAGCTGATCCTGATCTCCACCGGTTCCGAAGTGGGCCTGACCGTTCAGGCCTACGACAAGCTGACTGCCCAGGGCCGTAACGTGCGCGTTGTGTCCATGCCCTGCACCAGCGTGTTCGAAGCCCAGGACGCCGGCTACAAGCAATCGGTATTGCCGTTGCAGGTCAGTGCGCGTATCGCCATCGAAGCGGCTCACGCTGACTACTGGTACAAATACGTGGGCCTGGAAGGCCGCGTGATCGGCATGACCACCTACGGTGAGTCGGCACCGGCGCCAGCCTTGTTCGAAAAGTTCGGTTTCACCCTGGAAAACATCCTGGGTCAGGCTGAAGAGTTGCTGGAAGACTAAGTCAGTCTGCGTTGTCTGTACTGGCGCCATCGCGGGCAAGCCCGCTCCCACATTTGGATTGCGGTCCACTGTGGGAGCGGGCTTGCCCGCGATGGCGCCAGTACATTCATCACTGAACTAACCTTGATCGAGAACCCCATGCCCCAACCGCGTCCCTACAAAGTTGCACTCAACGGCTACGGCCGCATTGGTCGTTGCGTCTTGCGTGCTCTGTTCGAGCGAGGGGCGGCGGCCGGGTTTGAAATTGTTGCGATCAACGATCTGGCCGACATGGCCAGCATCGAATACCTGACACGCTTTGACTCCACCCACGGCCGTTTCCCTGGCGAAGTGCGGGTTGAAGGCGATTGTCTGCATATCAATGGCAACTGCGTGCAAGTGTTGCGCAGTGCCACCCCCGAAGGCATCGACTGGAAAGCACTGGGCGTCGACCTGGTGCTGGAATGCTCCGGTGTTTATCACACCCGTGCCGATGGCCAGCGTTTTCTCGACGCCGGCGCACCGCGTGTGCTGTTTTCCCAGCCGATGGCCAGCGAGGCGGATGTCGACGCCACCATCGTCTACGGCATCAACCAGGACTGCCTGACCGGCGATGAGCTGCTGGTGTCCAACGCGTCGTGTACCACCAACTGCAGCGTGCCGTTGCTGCGCCTGCTGGACCAGGCGATCGGCCTGGATTACGTGTCGATCACCACGATTCACTCGGCGATGAACGACCAGCCGGTCATCGACGCCTATCACCACGAAGACCTGCGGCGCACGCGTTCGGCGTTCCAGTCAGTGATTCCGGTGTCCACCGGCCTGGCGCGTGGCATCGAGCGACTGCTGCCGGAACTTGCCGGGCGAATCCAGGCCAAAGCCGTACGGGTGCCGACGGTGAATGTGTCTTGCCTGGATATCACCATGCAAACCGTCAGTGACACTGACGCGGCCGAAGTCAACCGGATCCTGCGCGACGCCGCCACCAGCGGCCCGCTCAAAGGTCTGTTGGCCTACACCGAGCTGCCCCACGCCAGTTGCGATTTCAACCATGACCCGCATTCGGCGATTGTCGATGCCAGCCAGACCCGCGTTTCCGGCCCCAGGCTTGTGAACATTCTGGCCTGGTTCGACAACGAATGGGGCTTTGCCAACCGCATGCTGGATGTTGCCGAACACTATCTGCACATCGCTTCTAAACAACCTCAACAGTAATTCAGGAACTGCGACCCATGACCGTGTTGAAGATGACCGACCTCGATCTGCAAGGTAAGCGCGTACTGATCCGCGAAGACCTCAACGTCCCCGTCAAGGACGGTGTTGTCACCAGCGATGCGCGAATCCTGGCCTCGCTGCCGACCATCAAGCTGGCCCTGGAAAAAGGCGCGGCCGTGATGGTCTGCTCCCACCTGGGTCGCCCGACCGAAGGTGAGTTCTCTGCCGAAAACAGCCTCAAGCCGGTCGCCGAGTACCTGAGCAAGGCCCTGGGCCGTGACGTGCCATTGGTCGCAGACTACCTGGGCGGCGTGGACGTGAAAGCCGGCGATATCGTGCTGTTCGAAAACGTGCGCTTCAACAAGGGCGAGAAAAAGAACAGCGACGAACTGGCCCAGCAATACGCCGCCCTGTGCGACGTGTTTGTGATGGACGCGTTCGGCACCGCCCACCGCGCCGAAGGTTCGACCCACGGCGTGGCCAAGTTCGCCAAGGTCGCCGCGGCGGGCCCGTTGTTGGCTGCCGAGCTGGATGCGCTGGGCAAGGCCCTGGGCGCTCCGGCCCAACCGATGGCGGCCATTGTTGCCGGCTCCAAGGTGTCCACCAAGCTGGACGTGCTCAACAGCCTGAGCCAGATCTGCAACCAACTGATCGTCGGCGGCGGCATTGCCAACACCTTCCTGGCTGCTGCCGGCCACCCGGTGGGCAAGTCCCTGTACGAGCCAGACCTGCTCGACACCGCCCGCGCCATCGCCGCCAAGGTCAGCGTGCCGTTGCCGGTGGACGTGGTGGTTGCCAAGGAATTCGCGGAAAGCGCCGCGGCGACCGTCAAGCTTATCGCTGACGTGGCCGACGACGACATGATCCTGGACATCGGCCCGCAAACGGCAGCCAACTTCGCCGAGCTGCTCAAGGCATCCCAGACTATTCTGTGGAATGGCCCGGTGGGCGTATTCGAGTTCGACCAATTCGGCAACGGCACCAAAGTGCTGGCTAAAGCGATCGCTGAAAGCTCGGCGTTCTCCATCGCTGGCGGTGGCGATACCCTGGCGGCAATCGATAAATATGGTGTGGCTGATCAGATCTCCTACATTTCTACCGGTGGTGGCGCTTTCCTCGAGTTCGTCGAGGGCAAGGTGTTGCCAGCCGTGGAAGTGCTGGAAACCCGAGCCAAAGGTTAAGGCTCGCGTGATCAGGAAAAGGAGCGTTCCCATGATCAAGTCGTTGGCACTGGTGATCGCAGCGGGCCTGTTGGCCGGCTGCGGCAGCACACCCAGCGCGGCGCCCGAGGCGGATAATGCCAAGGCACCGTTGAGAAAAAGCTGTTACCAGGCTGACTGGCAAGCCGAGACCATGCCGGTGATCAACAAGCGCATCGGCAACGAACGGCTGGAGAAATACGACTCCGCGCCCAACGGTCAGGAACAGGGTTGCCCATGACGGGTCTGATCCACTAACCGACAGCAACGGCGGCCCATAGGCCTCCCTGCGAGGATTGGCAATGAAAGGCGTTTTCGCCCTGGCAGCTCTGGCCCTGTTGGCCGGCTGCAGCAGCATGAACCTGTTCAACAAGGCAGAGCCAGCCGACAAATGGACCACCTGGACCTGCGACAGCAAGGCCGAGGTCAACTGGCGCTTTGCCAACCAGGCCCGTTCCGAAGTGGATGTACGCCTCGGCGGTTCGGACCAGGTTTATCGGCTCAAGCAAGAGGTAGCCGCCTCCGGCGTGCTGTACAGCGACGGCCAGTTGGCGTTTCACACCAAGGGTGAGGAAGGCCTGGTGTACTGGGTGGCGACGGATGATTTGATTGGGCGCGGCTGCAAAGCCAACTGAACCCAACAGCAATAACGATTCAGCAGCACAAGGCTCAACCCCTTGATCTGCAATAACTTGAATAGCAGCCGCCGCTACGGCAGGCTTGCACGATTAACGACCCTCGACCGGGAGAGACAACACAATGGCACTTATCAGCATGCGTCAAATGCTGGACCACGCAGCCGAGTTCGGCTACGGCGTCCCAGCCTTTAACGTCAACAACCTTGAGCAGATGCGCGCCATCATGGAAGCCGCTGACAAGACCGACTCCCCAGTGATCGTCCAGGCTTCGGCCGGTGCGCGCAAATACGCTGGCGCCCCGTTCCTGCGTCACCTGATCCTCGCTGCCATCGAA
Organism: Pseudomonas sp. FSL W5-0203; assembly: GCF_001896155.1. Lineage (NCBI taxonomy): Bacteria > Pseudomonadati > Pseudomonadota > Gammaproteobacteria > Pseudomonadales > Pseudomonadaceae > Pseudomonas > Pseudomonas sp. FSL W5-0203. The sequence continues at coordinate 117,119 of NZ_MPOR01000002.1, read as the reverse complement.
GAATTCCCGCACATCCCGGTGTGCATGCACCAGGACCACGGCACCAGCCCTGACGTGTGCCAGCGCTCGATCCAACTGGGCTTCAGCTCGGTGATGATGGACGGCTCCCTCGGTGAGGACGGCAAAACCCCAACCGACTACGAGTACAACGTACGCGTGACCCAACAAACCGTGGCCATGGCCCACGCCTGCGGCGTTTCGGTTGAAGGCGAGCTGGGCTGCCTGGGTTCGCTTGAAACCGGCATGGCCGGCGAAGAAGACGGCATCGGCGCCGAAGGCGTGCTGGATCACAGCCAGATGCTGACCGACCCGGAAGAAGCCGCCGACTTCGTCAAGAAGACCCAGGTCGACGCCCTGGCTATCGCCATCGGCACCAGCCACGGCGCCTACAAGTTCACCAAGCCGCCTACCGGCGACGTGCTGGCCATCGACCGCATCAAGGAAATCCACAAGCGCATCCCCAACACCCACCTGGTGATGCACGGTTCTTCCTCGGTACCGCAAGAGTGGCTGGCGATCATCAACCAGTATGGCGGCGACATCAAAGAAACCTACGGTGTACCGGTTGAAGAAATCGTTGAAGGCATCAAGTACGGCGTGCGCAAGGTCAACATCGACACCGACCTGCGCCTGGCCTCCACCGGTGCGATGCGTCGCCTGATGGCCACCAACCCGAGCGAGTTCGACCCGCGCAAATTCTTCGGCGCCACTGTGACGGCGATGCGTGATGTGTGTATTGCACGTTATGAAGCGTTTGGTACGGCGGGTAATGCTTCGAAGATCAAGCCGATCTCGTTGGAAGCGATGTACCAGCGGTATTTGAAAGGTGAGTTGAACGCTAAGGTGAACTGAGCCTCAAGTGTTAATAAAAAGCCCGCAGCGATGCGGGCTTTTTTATGGACACCATTTAATCAACTTGCAGATGAAGCGCCGAAACCACGGTGTTCAATGACCCGAAACACATCACTCACGTCCTGCACCAGAATGCGTGCGGTATTGGCCATGTTGTTCAGGTCGCGCTCGGCAAAATCCGGCAGGCTGGAGCAAGCCATCAGGTTGAGGTGTTCCAGAGCGGCGTTGAGGCGTTCGCGCAGGCAGGCGTGGAGGTCGAGCAGTGGGGCTTCGCTGTCGATCAGCAGCACGGGGTAGTCGGTGGCGGTTTCTGTGCAAGGGGTGAAGCGACGAAGTGGTAGTTGCTGGGTCATGGTGAACCCTTAACTCGAGAGAAGAATGACCACCGTTTGCTGCGAAACAAGTTGGGTGGCAGCTGTACGCGGGTTCGCAGACCGAGGAGTTAAGACCCGGCAGACCCGAAGGTCTCCCACGCACAGCCGCCATAACAAAGACGACCTTCGGCAAGGGTACCGGGGTTGTTTTGACGGGTGCGGTTTTAACTCTGTAGGGCTGCGAAACCCTATCGCCGATCAATGCCAGCGACGGGGCGAACTATAAGCGGCGATGTGGCTGGCCGCAACGGTGCTGTAGGACTCACACCGGACCTTGAAGTCGATGCACGGTCAATGTGGGAGCCGGGCTTGCCCGCGATGGCGGTGTGTCAGGCGCCTAGGATAGTGGCTGATGTGCCGCCATCGCGGGCAAGCCCGGCTCCCACAGGGGGCGGCGGTGTGTTTAAAGCTTTGGATTTATCTGGGAAAAATCCGGTGTCTCACGGGACGATTCACTCATGATCAATATCCAACTTCGCAAACGTCACCCGCGCGCCCTCATTGGTGTCGCCCGAATTGTCCTGCACGTACACCCCCGCCTTGAAGTACAACGGCTTGTCACCCCAGGCCGCGCCTATGCGTTCATTCCACTCACTGTCGGCGGCATACACGCTCAGCAGCCCGGCTTTGTTGAGGTTGATCACGTAGGTGAAGCTCTTCTGCAGTGGCACATTGGAGGCGACGATGATCACCTGGCTTTCGGCTTCGTCCGGGCGCATGCGCACTTTGGCGACGATGTTGCCGGTCTGGGCTTTCTCCTTGAATTGGTACTCCAGCTTGATCAACGGTTTCTGGCTGTCGTAGGCGTGGATCTGGCCGATCACGATCTTGCCGGAGGAGGGCACCTGGTTGACGGTGAGGGTTGCGCGCAGGAAGTTGTCGGCTTCGGGGTAGGTCCAGTTACGCAGGCGGCCGTCGGCGTAGGTTTCACGCAATTCGCTGCGTGGGTAGATGGCGTTTTCGGTGCGCGAGCCCGTCACAGGCGTCCAGAACTGCACATCGCTGCCTTCGGCCTGGAAGTATTGATCGTTGAAGCCGCTCATCAGCCTTGGCGTTTCAATGGTCGTGGGTGGGGAGCCGACCGGGATGCTCAGGTTCCAGGTGGAAAGGTCGATCATGGTGTTGGCCTTTTTACAGAGGGTGTAGGCATTGGCCCAAAGGGCCTTCCAGGATCTTTATAGGCGGTGCGGGTGAGATTGTTAAACAATTGCTGGCAATTTATTGGCGTCAGAGGAATGCCAAAAAGCCATGTTGCCCGTGAACCGCGGGCTACAGGGCCTTACCGTTAGTCGGCTTCCTGGTCTTTGGCACAATGAGGGCACCCACGTCACTTCTGCTTTTTTGGCCGCGCGGCTAGAGTGAGCCCTCAGTGTTTATCCGGCCTTGGTAGCAAAAGTGACCGGTGCAGCTCCCTAAGGAAGAGACGTAGCATGGATGGCGCTCCGCAACACGACGATGCAATTTCGGTTCTGTTGGTGGTCGATGACTACCCGGAAAACCTCGTCAGCATGCGTGCGCTGTTGCAGCGTGACGACTGGCGGGTGATCACTGCTGCGTCTGGCCTGGAAGCCTTGGAGTTACTGCTGGCCCATGACGTCGACTTGGTGCTGCTGGACGTGCGCATGCCGGGCATGGACGGCTTTGAGGTCGCGCGCCTGATGCGGGGCAGCCAGCGCACGCGCATGACGCCGATTATCTTTCTGACCGCCACCGCCCATTCGCCCGACGCGGTGCTTGAAGGCTACGCCAGTGGGGCGATCGACTATCTGTTCAAGCCCTTTGACCCGCACATCCTCAAGCCCAAGGTGCAGGCGTTGCTCGAGCACCAGCGCAATCGCCGTGCCTTGCAGCGCCTGAGCCATGACCTGGAGTTGGCCCGCGCTTTTAATGCCTCCGTGCTGGATAACGCCGCCGAGGGCATTTTAGTGGTGAGCGAAAACAGTGTGATCGAGTACGCCAACCCGGCCATTTCCCGGCTGTTGAATGCGACGATGGCTGAGTTGCAGGGCGAGAGTTTCCTCAGTTTCCTGCAAAAGCCCCATGTGCCAGCCTGGTTGGGCTTCCCCATGTACGAGGCGTATCGCCGGGGCGAGACGTGGCGCCAACACGACGCCATTTTGCGCACCGGTCGGGGCCAGCAGGTGCCGGTAGCGTTGTCCTGCGCGCCCTTGCCTGTGGAGCAGAAGGCGATGGTGGTGACGGTGCTGGACATGTCCGAAGTACGGCATCTGCACCAGCAACTGGAGTTCCAGGCCGTGACCGACCCGTTGACCGGGCTGCTGAACCGGCGCGGTTTCCATCAGGCGATGGAGAATACGTTGCTGCGCAGCGAACGGAGCGAGCAGGCGCTGGTATTGCTGTACCTGGACCTGGATGGCTTCAAGCGGGTCAACGATACGTTGGGCCATGACGCCGGGGATCGCGTGCTGCGTTGGGTTTCGGAGCAAATGCAGGCGTGCCTGCGTTCCTACGACATTCTGGGGCGCATGGGCGGGGATGAGTTCACCGCGTTGCTGGAGCTGGAGTTTCCCGAACAGGCGGCGAAGATCGCGGAAAAGCTCATCGAGCGGGTTTCTGTGTGCCAGCAGGTCGATGGGCTGGAGGTGATGCTTGGGGTCAGTATCGGCATCGCGACCTTCCCGGATTGCGGCTCGGACTTGAGCGGCCTGCTGCGGGCGGCGGATATTGCCATGTACGAAGCCAAGCGCGCCGGCCGTCAGCAGTATCGATACTACGACCAGGAAATGAACGGCCGCGCCCGCTCGCGGTTGATGCTGGAAGACAGTGTGCGTACCGCCATTGCCAACAAGGACTTCACCTTGGTGTACCAGCCTCAGGTTTGCCTGGAAGACGGGCGTTTGCGCGGCGTCGAAGCGCTGTTGCGTTGGCAGCATCCCAGCGTCGGCGATGTGCCGCCGGGCCTGTTCTTGCCGCTGCTGGAAGAGGCGCGGTTGATCAACCAGTTGAGTGCCTGGATCTACCAGCAAGTCGCTGCCCAGCGCCAGGCCTGGCAAGCCACCTTCGACCCCGAACTGGTGTTGAGCGTGAGCCTGAGCAGCAGCCAGTTCAACATGCCCAACCTGGCCAACCAACTGCAGCAGATGCTGGAACGGCATGGGTTAGAGGGGCGGCAACTGGAGGTGGAAATCGGCGAGGACTGCTTGATGAGTAATCTTGCCGAGTCTACCAAGCAACTCCAGTTACTGCGCCGGATCGGGGTGCGGATTGCCCTGGACGACTTTGGCTGCGGCCAGTGCTCCCTGGCCCATTTGCGCGACCTGGCATTCGATACCCTCAAGCTTGACCCTCAATTAGTGGCGCGCCTGCCTGGCTCGGCGCGGGATGGGGCGATGGCGCGCAGCATCATCCAACTGTGTGAGCATTTTGGTGTGCTGGTGATCGCCGAAGGCGTGGAGACCCTTGAGCAAACACAGTGGCTAAAGGCCAATGGCTGCGCGTATATCCAGGGGCCGTGGGCGGCGCTGCCGTTGATGGCCGAAGACGTTGCCGGCTGGTCTTACCCTCGCGCGCTTTGAATTCGCTACACTGGCGCCCGTCCCAATTGCGTTGCAGAGCCCATGACCGCGTTGAAATACCTCCAGGCCTATCCCGCCGCGCTCCAGGAGCAAGTGCGCCAACTGATCGCCAAGGACCAGTTGGGGGCTTACCTGGAACAGCGCTACCCCGAACGCCATGGGGTGCAGAGCGACAAGGCCCTGTACGCCTATGCCCTGGCCTTGAAGCAGGAGCACCTGCGTAACGCGCCGTCTATCGACAAGGTGCTGTTCGACAACCGCCTGGACCTGACCCATCGTGCCTTGGGTTTGCACACCACGATTTCCCGGGTGCAGGGCGGTAATCTCAAATCCAAGAAAGAGATTCGCATCGCGTCGCTGTTCAAGGAGGCGGCCCCGGAGTTTCTGCGCATGATCGTGGTACACGAGTTGGCTCACTTCAAGGAGTCGGACCACAACAAGGCGTTCTATAAACTCTGCCAATACATGATGCCGGGCTACCATCAGGTGGAATTTGACCTGCGTGTGTACCTCACCTGGCGCGATTTGCAGGGCAAGCCCTAACCCCAAGGCGACTGACCATGGATGTGAGCAAGACCAAAAGCAGCTTCTACCGCCGCCTGTACGTGGCGTACTTGATCGACAGCCAACTGGCCAGCAGCGTCCCGGCGCTGACCGAGGCCACCGGCATGCCTCGGCGTACCGCCCAGGACACCATTGCGGCGTTGACCGACCTGGATATTGTGTGTGAGTTCGAGCAGGAGGACGGTGCGCGTCACCATGCCGGGCGCTATCGGATCCGGGACTGGGGGGCGATTGATCGGGGGTGGATCGAGGCTAATCTGGCGTCGATCAAGCAGGTGTTGGGCTATCCCTGAAGGTCGGCTTTGGCAGGACTGACGCTATCGCGGGCAAGCCCGGCTCCCACAGTTGAATGCGTTCCAATGTGGGAGCTGGCTTGCCTGCGATGGCGCGCTCAGAGGCGCCGCATACCAATATGTGGAATATCGTCCTCCAGATATTCCTCACCCGCCACCACAAACCCATACCGCCCGTAATACCCCTGCAAGTGCGCCTGGGCCGAGAGAAAAATCGGCGTTTGCGGCCAGATATCCTCAATACGCTCAAGCGCCTCTTCCAGCATTTGATGCCCCAGCCCGGTGCCCCGTGCCGCTGGCGAAACGATGACGCGGCCAATCACCACATCGCCGCCCTGGGTCTCCGGGTCCAGCAGCCGCAGGTAAGCCACCAGCTCGTTATCATTCCAGGCCATCAGGTGGTGGGTGTCCCCCGCCAGGTCCTGCCCGTCGATGTCCTGATACGCGCATTTCTGCTCGACGACGAATACCTCGCTGCGCAAGCGCAGGACGGCATACAGCTGGTCCTTGCCCAAGTCGTCGTGATGTTTGCAAACCCAATCAACCGTCATGATGTGTGCTCTTATAAAGACGTGCCTGGATAGTAAGCGTGACGGGCGCCGCTGTCTAAAATTGACAAATGTGTGAATGGCGTCAATTTGCCATCATTCAGTGCGTGCGCCGTTGGCTTCTTTGTGTAATCTGCAATGCAAGCTTATTGATGAGCTACTGTTATCAGGCCACCGCCTGCCCGCCAAGGACTTTGAGCATGCCGCGATTGACTCGTGCCGTTGCTTTGATCGCAGTGCTGCTACTGGCCCAACCAGTGCTGGCACAGCGTCTGCGTCTGGTGGCGGATGGCTGGCCGCCATTCACCGATGCCACCTTGATCAATGGCGGCTTGGCCACGGATATCGTCAGCACGGCCCTGGCTCGTGCGGGGTACGCGAGTGATTTTGAACAGGTGCCTTGGGCTCGTGCGCTCAAGGGCGTGGGCGATGGGCGCTACGATGTGCTGATCAACGCCTGGTACGACGAGGCCCGCACGCAGTTTGGCCAATTTTCTGCTGAGTACCTGCTTAACCGTGTGCGCTTTCTCAAGCGCAGCGACGATGACATCGTTTATCAGAACCTGGCCCGACTGCACGACGAGACCATCGCCGTGGTACGCGGTTACGCTTACTCGGCTGCGTTCGATCAAGACACCCAGCTACAGAAAGTACCGGTGCACAACTTCGCCATGGCGGTGCGCATGCTCGCGGCGCGGCGTGTGCGGTTGACGCTGGAAGACGAATACGTAGCGCGCTATTACCTGGCTCGGGAGTCGCCGCGGGTGCGCAATGCCGTGGCGTTTGTGGGCAAGCCGTTGAGCGAGAACAGCCTGCATATTCTGGTCAGTTTGAAGAACCCCGAGCATGCGCAAATCGTTGCCAGCTTTGATCGGGAGATTGCCAGGATGAAGGCTGATGGCAGTTATGCGCGCTTGATGAAGGCGCATGGGATGTAGCGTGCTTGCGGGCCTCATCCCGGGCCAGCCCGGCTCCCACATTTTGCCCGCCTTCTTATATTGGAACTCGGTCAAATGTGGGAGCTGGCTTGCCTGCGATAGCGGTCTAAGCCGCGCCGGTCTCCTTGATCAGATGCGCCGCCAACGTACGCAACGGCCCCAACTGCCGGCAAATCAACGCCAACTGCGTCTGCACCAACCGCTGCGCCTCATCGATCTCATCGGGCATTTGCTCCAGCTCGGCCGCCAACCCTTCCTCGGCATCACTCTGGATCGCAATCGGCTGTTTATTGGCCAGGCCGGTGGCGATCTCATCGATGCTCGTCGCCAGGCTGTTGCCCGCGCCTTCGATCAAGTGCTCGCGTACGTCGGTCGGTAGCTGAGTATCGCGGTGTGCACCCAATCCGGATAAGTAGCTGAGCAAGGTGTGAGACAGCACCAGGAAGCGGAAGCCCACGTCGGCTTCCTTACGGAAGTGCCCCGGCTCCATCAGCATATTCGCCAGGGTGGTGGACAACGCGGCATCGGCGTTGTGGGCGTTGCGGCGGGCCAGGCGGTAAGCCAGGTCGTCACTCTTGCCGGCGGCGTATTGCTGCATGATCTGGCGCAGGTAGATGCTGTTGCAGGTCAGGGTGTTGGCCAGCACTTTGTTCAAGCGTCGGCCTTGCCAGTCCGGCAAAAACAGGAACACCGCCAGGCCCGCGATCAGGCTGCCGAGCAAGGTATCGAACAGGCGCGGCAGGAACAGCCCGTAGCCATCGCCCACCTGGTTGAAGCAGAACAGCACCATCAGGGTGATCGCCGCCGTTGCCAGGGTGTAGCGGGTGGTGCGGTTGATAAAGAACACCAGGCCCGCGGCGATAGCGAACATCGACTGCACCACCGGGTTGGGGAACAGATCAAACAGCGCCCAGGCCACGGTGAGGCCGATGGCGGTGCCGATAATCCGCTGGCCGAGCTTGCGCCGGGTGGCGCCGTAGCTCGGTTGGCACACGAACAGGGTGGTGAGGATGATCCAGTAACCCTGAGACGCGTGAATGGCGTGCAGGGTGGCGTAGCCGACGGTCAACGCCAGGGACAGGCGCAGGGCGTGGCGAAACAGCAGCGAGGTGGGCGTCAGTTGGGTGCGCAGGCGCGTCCACATTTCCTTGAGGTTGCGCGGGGCGCGGTCCAGCAGGTTACTGTCGGTGGCGTCCGCCAGGGCATCGGGGTTGCTGGCGTCGCCCAGCAGGCGGTCGAGGGTGGACAGGTTGGCCGCCAAGGCTCGAAGTGAACGCAGCAGGCCACGCCAGGCTGGGTTGCTCTGGATGCGCAGGTGCTCCAGGGACGCGTTGAGGTCGCCCAGGGCTTGGGCAAAGCTGTCGTCATAGATGAACGGTTGGCGCAGTTGGATCGACTCAGCCAGGGTCTGGCAGGCCTTGCCTTGCTGGCGCAGCAAGCGCTGGCAGCGAAACAGCACATCGCTATGGAAGAAGGCTTCAGTGAGGGCGTTGTAGGGGTAGTGGGAGGAACTGGCGCGCTCGTGGATGTCCTGGGCCAGGAAGTACAGTTTCAGGTAGCGGCTGACCTTCGAGCCCGGTCGGCCATTGCCGACGCGGTGCAGGATGATTTCCTTCGCGGCATTCAGTGCAGCCACTACTCGGCCATTTTGCTGGGCCAATTCCAGGCGTCGCGCTTCCACATCCAGCTGCCGGATCGGTTCGAACAACGATGACTTGAGCTTGAGGTAACGCCCCAGCTCGCGGAACAACCGCGCCAGGCTCTGCTGCACCGGCTGGTTGGAAAACAGCGCCTGCCACAGCACGGACAGCACGCCGTACCAGGCGGCACCGGCCACCAGCAGCAGCGGCTCATGCCAGAAATCCGTGACGGCGCCGCCGCGCTGGTCCACGCCGATCATGGTGTAGACCGACAGAATCAAGGTGGCCGAGGCAATCGCGCCATAGCGTTCGCCCAGTGCGCCGAGCATGGTCAGGCCGAAACTGGCCACGGCCAGGGCGACGGCAAATATCCAGGGGTAGGGGAACAGCAGTTCTACCGACAGCGCGGCGATGCTGAAACACACCAGTGTCACCGCCAGCGCATTGAGACGGCCTTGCCAGCTGTCATCGGTCTCGGCCAGGGCGCTGGCGATAATCCCCAGGAATAGCGGGATCAGCAGCGTCATTTCATCCTGGTACCAACACAATGCCATGCTGCCGGTGAGGGCGATGAACACCCGTACGCTGTAGCTGAATTTATCCAGCGCCCACAGGCGCCGCATGGACTGCTTGAACGAGGTCGATGACATGAAGTCTGGAGTCTTCCGGGACGTTGTCGCTAAATTGAGCCAGTAATGACGCCACGGCAAGCGTGGCGATCACATCGGACAGCAAAATTTTCAGGATCACTGCAAAACCCCTGTGGGATTGCATTTCAAGATGAAGGTCAGGCGTATTGCGCGGCCGCGTAACCCGAGGCCCAGGCCCACTGGAAATTGAACCCGCCCAGGTGGCCGGTCACATCCAGCACTTCGCCGATAAAGTACAGGCCGGGGCTTTTCAGCGATTCCATGGTCTTGGACGACACTTCCCGCGTATCCACCCCGCCCAATGTCACCTCGGCAGTGCGATAACCCTCGGTGCCGGCCGGTACCAGTTGCCAGCTCCCCAGCTTTTGCGCGATATCGGCCATTTCAGCGTGGGTGTACTGCTTCATCGGCTTGGATTCGAACCAGCTTTGGGCCAGCAGGTTGGCCATCTTCTTGGTGAAGATCTCGCCCAGCAGGGTTTTCAACTCGCTGTTGGGGTGTTCGGCCTGTTGCTGTTGCAGCCAGGCATGGGCGTCGTGGTCGGGCAGCAGGTTGATTTCCACCGTGTCGCCGGGGTGCCAATACGAGGAAATCTGCAAGATCGCCGGCCCGCTCAGGCCGCGATGGGTGAACAGGATGTTCTCGCGAAAACTCTGGCCGTTGCAGCTCACCAGGCAGTCGACCGAGGTGCCGGACAGCTCGCCGCACAACTCCTTGAGCTGGTTGGTGATGGTGAACGGCACGAGCCCGGCGCGGGTCGGCAGCAGTTCATGGCCGAATTGCCTGGCCACTTGGTAACCGAAACCGGTGGCGCCCAGCGTCGGGATCGACAAACCGCCCGTGGCGATCACCAGGGATTCACAGCGCAGTTCACCCAGGGTGGTTTGCAGTTGATAGCCGCTTTCGAGCTTGGCGATTGCCTCGATGGAGGTGTCCAGGTGCAGGCTCGCGCCGGTCTGGATGCACTCGTCGAGCAGCATGCCGAGGATGTCGCTGGACTTGTTGTCGCAGAACAGCTGGCCGAGTTTCTTCTCGTGGTACGGCACGCCGTGCTTGGCCACCAGCCCGATAAAATCCCACTGTGTATAACGGGCCAGGGCCGATTTGCAGAAGTGCGCGTTGTGCGAGAGGAAGTTGGCCGGCTCGGTGTACATGTTGGTGAAGTTGCAGCGGCCGCCACCGGACATCAGGATTTTCTTGCCGGCCTTGTTGGCGTGGTCGATCAACATCACCTTGCGCCCACGCCCGGCGGCGGTCAGCGCGCACATCAAGCCTGCGGCGCCGGCGCCAATGATCACAACTTCGGTCGAGCGCACAGCCATGTCCTCACAAAACTATTGATTTGAAATGCCATCAACCCTGTGGGAGCTGGCTTGCCTGCGATAGCGGTAGTGGATTCACCGTCGCTATCGCAGGCAAGCCAGCTCCCACATTCATTCGGTTCCTGTAATGGGAACTCGGTGTTATTACAAAATGCGCACGCGCAGCGAACGGCCCTTGATCTTGCCATCATTCAAACGCTGCAACGCCTGCTTGGCGATGCCGCGTTCCACGGCCACGAAGGCCTGGAAATCAAAGATAGCGATCTTGCCGACCTGGGCACCCGGAATGCCGGCTTCACCGGTCAATGCGCCGAGAATGTCGCCTGGGCGAACCTTGTCCTTACGCCCGGCAGCGATGCACAGGGTGCTCATCTGCGGCAACAGCGGGCCACCGCTTTGCGGCTTGAGGTTGTCCAGTTGGTCCCAGTTCAGCGGCGACTTCTGCAGTTGCTCGATGGCCTGGGCGCGGTGGGCTTCGGACGGCGCCACCAGGCTGATGGCGATGCCGGTCTCACCGGCACGGCCGGTACGGCCTACACGGTGGATGTGAATTTCCGAGTCGCGGGCCAGTTCGACGTTGATCACCATGTCCAGGGCGTCGATGTCCAGGCCTCGAGCGGCGACGTCGGTTGCCACCAGCACCGAGGTGCTGCGGTTGGCGAACATCGCCAATACCTGGTCACGGTCGCGCTGTTCCAGGTCACCATGCAGGCCAACAGCGGAAATGCCCTTGGACGTCAGGTGGTCGACGGTTTCCTGCACTTGCTGCTTGGTAAAGCAGAACGCCACGCAGGAGGCCGGGCGGAAGTGCGCCAGCACCTTGGTCACGGCGTCCATGCGCTCTTCCGGGGAGATCTCGTAGAAGCGTTGTTCGATCTGGTCGTCGGAGTGGAACGCTTCGGCTTTCACTTGCTGAGGCGCACGCATGAACTTGGAGGCCAGTTGCTTGATGCTCACCGGGTAGGTGGCCGAGAACAGCAGGGTCTGGCGGCGCGGTGGGGTCTTGCTGATGATGTCTTCGATGGCGTCGTAGAAGCCCATGTCGAGCATGCGGTCGGCTTCGTCGAGAATCAGGGTGTTCAAGCCGTCCAGCACCAGAGAACCTTTACGCAGGTGCTGCTGGATGCGTCCCGGGGTGCCGACGATAACGTGGGCGCCATGCTCCAGGGAGGCGATCTGCGGGCCGAGGGACACGCCGCCGCACAGGGTCAGTACCTTGATGTTGTCTTCGGCACGGGCCAGGCGGCGGATTTCCTTGGCGACCTGGTCGGCCAGTTCGCGGGTCGGGCACATCACCAGCGCCTGGCACCCGAAGTAGCGCGGGTTGATCGGGTTCAGCAGGCCGATGCCGAATGCGGCAGTCTTGCCGCTGCCGGTCTTGGCCTGGGCAATGAGGTCCAGCCCTTTGAGGATCACCGGCAAGCTTTGCGCCTGGATCTGCGTCATCTCGACGTAACCCAGCGAGTCGAGGTTAGCCAGCATGGCGGCGGACAGGGGCAAAGTATTAAAAGCGGTGGCGATGGTAGTCACGGGACTGGCTCTGCAAAACAAAATGTCGCGCAGTGTACCAGTCTCGTGGGATTTTCCTCGCAAGTTCTCGACGAGACGCCCGTTAGTGCTCGATATCGTGCTCGCGGCTGACCACCCGTTTGCCGTCTTTAGGCGACAGTTGCAGGAAGATCGCCGCCGCCAGCATCGCCATGATGCCCACGGTGAGGAAGGTCAGCTGGAACGCGCCGAGGACACTTTCCACACCGTCATTGCCGGCCTCGGCAGTAAACCCGCCAAGCAACGCGCCGGCACAGGCCACGCCGAGGCTGAGGGACAACTGCGCCACCACCGACAGCAAGCTGTTGCCGCTGCTGGCCTGGGCGTCGTCGAGGTCGATCAGGGTGACGGTGTTCATCGCGGTAAATTGCAGGGAGTTGATGGCCCCCAGTACCGCCAGCATGGCCAACAGCAGCGGGTAGGGCGTTTGTTCGCTGACCAAGCCCATGCTCGCCAGCATCAGGCCCAGGGCCAGGGTGTTGCCGGTCAGGACGATGCGGTAGCCGAGGCGCTCGATAAGCGGGCGTGCGATGGACTTGGCGAACATCGCCGCCGCCGCCAGCGGCAACATGCTCATCCCGGCTTCCGACGGCGAATAGCCCAGCGCCACTTGTAACAGCAGCGGCACCAGGAACGGCAAGGCGCCGCTGCCCAGGCGCGCAAACAGATTGCCCAGGATCCCCACGGCAAAGGTGCGCGTCTTGAACAGCACCGGCGAGAACAGCGGGTTATCGATATGCCCGGCGCGCAGCCAGTACGCCGCCAGGCAGGCGAACCCGCCGAACAGCAGCAATATCACGCGCAGGTGTGGCAGATGCAGTTCGCCCAGGCCCTCCATGGCGATAGTGATCAACACCATCGCCGCGCCGAACAGCAGAAAGCCCAGGCCGTCGAAGCGCGTGCGCTCGCTGCCGCGCAGGTCGGGGATGAATTTCCACACGGCGTAGCAGCCGATCATGCCCACCGGCAGGTTGATCAGGAAGATCCAGTGCCAGGTCAGGTATTGCACCATCCAGCCGCCCATTGTCGGGCCAAGCAAGGGGCCGAGCAGGCCTGGAATTGTGATGAAGCCCATGATCCGCACCAGCTCGGAGCGTGGATAAGCCCGTAGTACCACCAGCCGCCCGACCGGCAGCATCAGCGCACCGCCCAGGCCCTGGATCACCCGTGCGCCCACCAGCATGCTCAAGCTACTGGACAGCGCACACAGCAGCGACCCGATGCTGAACAGCATGATCGCGCCAAAGAAAATCTTCTTGGTGCCAAAGCGGTCAGCGATCCAGCCCGATGCCGGAATCAGCAAGGCAACGGTGAGCATGTAGGCGATCACCACCCCTTGCATGCGCAGCGGGTTTTCCGCGAGGTCCTGCGCCATGGCCGGCAGCGCGGTGTTGAGAATCGTCCCGTCCAGCGACTGCATGAAGAAGGCAATCGCTACCACCCAGGGGAGCCAGCGGGCAGTCTTGGCATCGAGAGGGGCACGATTCGGCATGGGATCCCTTTTAATTAGCAGGCTATGTGTCGGCGATTATGCGCCATCCGTCGCGCCTTTTCCCACTGGCGGTTCGTCTATAGCTGACAATGTCACATGTTCGCCCACCAGGAAATCCAGCAACGCCCGATGTACTGCCAGCGCGGATTCGCGGGACTCCAGGTCGAGCAGATGGCCGGTGTGTTCGGCCACCGCAAAGCTGCTGCGGCCTACGTAGTGTTTGAACAGCTGGGCCTCGTCAGCCGGCGTGTATTCGTCCAGTGCGCCGTTGAGAAAGTGCACCGGTGTTTCAATCTGCTTGAGCGCCGGCAGGTAATTGCCATCACCCAAGGCCAACACTTGATGGATATGAAAGCGCGCCTGGCGGTACTCGGTGGTGGCCATGGTCGACAGGTGCCGATGGTTGTTGCGCTTGAGGCGCGGCGACAGGTATTTGCCAACCGTTTCGTTGAGCAGATGGCCGACCGCCGACTTGTCATCGGCCTCGATCAGCACACGCACACGCTCGACATACTCCAGCATCGCCTGGTTGAGGTTGGGCGCCAGCGCCATCACCACCGAGCTTTCGATGGAGGGCGGGTTATGCGCCAGGGTCAACAGCGTGGAGATGCCGCCCCAGGAGGCCGAGACTAGATGGTTGACCTCAAAGCGATCCACCAAGGCACGCAGGATTTGCACCTCGTCGTCCTTGGTGACCAGGTCGAGTTCGGTGTTGTGCTCGCGTGACAAGCCAGAGAAGGGCAAGTCGAACAGCAGCACATTGAAGTGCTCGGCCAGGCATTTGCTGGTACGGGCAAAGGAGCGCGTGGTGGATAACGCGCCATTGACCATCAGTACGGTTTTTCTATGTGGGTCGTTACCCAGTTGCTCCACGTGAACGTTGTATTGCTTGAACAGTTTTTCTATGACGAAACTTCCATGGTTCATCTCAAGACTCCAGCTTGCCCAGTCCAGGCAAGGTCATGCATCACGTGCAGGCACGTGGGCGGGTGGCAAGATTTATAAGGTCAGGGTCAAACGCTTGATCAAGGCTCCCGGCAATAGATTGGAGGCAGTATTACGCTGGCTGTAGGTACTGGGCGACAGCAGCAGTTCTCGATCAGTGGTCAACGCTTCAAGCTGTGAGCCAAGCAGGCTGTAAACACTGTCATCAAAGCGCATGGTGCTGACCGGTGCCTTGATTTCGCCATTCTCCACCCAGAAGGTCGCAAAGCGCGTCATGCCGGTCAGGCGCGCTGCCGGCAGGTCGGAGTAGTTCAGGTACCAGAGGTTGCTGATATACAGCCCTGTGCCCAACTGCTTGAGAATATCGGCCTGGGCCAGGTTGCCTGCGGCCATTTGCAAGGCGCTGGGCGACTCGTCGCTGCTGGCGCCGTTGGTGCTCAAGCCGTATTCGGCGGCGCTGCGAGAGTTGATCAACTGGCCCTCGGCCTTGCCTGCGTTGATCAGGGTGACATCCTTGCGCGGGTAGCCTTCAGTGGAAAACGCCTGGCTCAGGGAGCCGCTGATCTGCTCATCCACCGTCACCAGCGGGCTCAGTGACTGATCACCCGCGTACAGGCGTTGCAACGAACTGCCTTTGCTCGCGATGGCCTGGGCCGAAAAACCACCCCAGGTGATGATGCTGATGATTTCTTCCAGCGCTGCCGGCGCCAGGTAGGCGCGGTATTGGCCGGGTGCCAGGGTGTGGAGCGGGCGACCGAGAAACGCCAGTTGCTCACGGGCCTGTTGGAAACGGGCGGCGAATTCGACGCTGTTCCAGGTGTGCCCGGCGTAGCTGGCTTTTACCGCTTCGCCATTGGCGTGGAACAGGCTGAAGTCGAAATTGAAGCTGTTAGCCCGGTGCCAGCCGAACGCACCCAATGAGCTGGCGAAACCGCGGCTGATCGGGCCGGCGGCGTAGAAGCCAACCAGGTCCACGCCATCGGCGGCCCGGCTGATATCGTCCAGCACTTGGGCCAGTTCCGGCAGCGGGCGCAGCTGTTCGTTATGGTTGTGCCAGGCGTCGGGGTTCAGCAGCAGGTACGGGTCAGGCGGCAACAGCGGCAAGGTTTCGCGCAGTTGTTGCAGGCCATTCGCCAGGCGCTGGCGATCCAGCTGCGCCTCGCCGGACAGGGTGATACCCAGGTCGGCGTGGCGCCCATCGTTGATCAGCTTGAGGTTCAGGCTGGCCTGCTGTACCTGGCCGGCCTGGCGTACCTGCGCGTGGTTGAAGCGCACGAACTCGGACGCCTCATCCGCGTAGCCGAGGTGAAATTGTTCTTGATCGGTGACCGCCTGCTTGAGCCAGTCCACCAGTGCCTTGAAATGGTTCATCAGGCATCGCCCCCAAATACATCCACATTGCTGAATACACAGGCCGGCGACGCATGGCCGACACGGATCACCTGGTTGGGTTCGCCCTTGCCGCAGTTCGGCGTGCCCAAGACCTTGAAGGTGCTGGCGTCGCCTACCGCGCTGAGCTTGCGCCAGAACTGCGCAGAAATCGCCCGGTAGTTGGGGTTCTTCACCACGCCCTTGAGCTCGCCGTTTTCGATCAGCTGGCCCCACTCGCAGCCGAACTGGAACTTGTTGCGCGCATCGTCGATGGACCACGAACGGTTGGTCGACATCAGGATGCCGCTCTCAATGCCGCCCACCAGTTGCGCGAGGCTTTTATCCCCAGGCTCGATATTCAGGTTGGCCATGCGGTCGATGGGTGCACGGTTCCAGCCGCAAGCGCGGCTGTTGGCGACGCCTGGCAGGTTGGCGCGAAATTGCGATAAGGCCCCGCCCAAAGGCTTGAGCAGCAGGCCCTCGCGAATCAGAAATTGCTTGCTGGCAGGTGTGCCGTCGTCGTCATGAGCGTAGCTGGCAAGCTGTTCGGGGATGTCCGGGTCGAAGGTGACGTTGAGCAGCGGCGAGCCATATTGCAGGTGGCCGAAATCGCTGGCTTTCACAAAACTGGTGCCGGCGTAATTGCGCTCGTCACCGAGGATGCGATCCAGCTCCAGCGGATGGCCGATGGACTCGTGGATCTGCAGGATCATCTGGTCGGGCATCAGCAGCAGGTCACGCGGGCCGTGGGGCGTATTCGGTGCGAGCAGCAATTGCAGGGCTTCGTCGGCCACCTTGCGGGCGGCGCCCACCAGGCCAAAACGCTGGATCACCCCGGCACTGCCTTGCTGGCCGAAGTTGGTACCGCCCAGGGTACGGGTCTGGCTGTCGTTGCCGTCGAAGGCGGTCACACTCAGGCCCGGAAAGACAAAGCGCTGGGCCTGACGCAATTGGGCGCCGGCGCTGTTGAGGTAGATCTGTTCAACCCGCGTGGTCCCCAGGCTGACTTCCCAGCTCGCCAGGCGCTCATCCTCGGGCACAGCGGCGGACTCATCGCCGAGCAATTGGTAGCAGTCGCTCAGGGACGGGAAGGGCTGGTCGAGGTCGGGCGACAGGTAGTCGGCGACGTCGCTGGACACCGGTTGCTGGTGCAGGTCGAGCAGGGCGTGGGGCTTGATAAGCCTGGCTTGTTGCTCAGCGCGCTCAAGGGCGGCCTGCAGGCCGGCAAGGGAAATATCGTTGGTCGCGGCGTAGGCTTCCACGCCGTTGAGACGCACGGTGAGCATGGCGCCTTCATCATGGCCCAGGTGAGGCGGCTCGGCGACGTTCTTGCGTACCGACAGGTACTGGCCGGATTCGCGCACGTAGCGCAGGGAGAAAAATTCGGCGGTGGTGCGCAGGGCACCGAAGTGTTTCTTGAGCGTGGCGTGGTGTTCGAACATGGGGCCTTCCTTGTGGGCGGCTCGGCGCGGGCAGGCAAACAGAGTAGGCCTGGGCGAGGAGCTGATCAAGGAAAGTGTCGGCGGGTAATTTTGCGGTGTCTGGTCGGGCCTCATCGCGGGCAAGCCCGGCTCCCACAGTTGACCGAGTTGTTCAGGCGAACTCGGTCAACTGTGGGAGCTGGCTTGCCTGCGATGCAGGCGCCGCGGTGCTGGAGTTACTGCGCCAACGGCCCCACTTCACGCAACGGCTTGCCACGCACCGGCGCATCGCCTGCCACGTAGTAATCCGCAGTGCTGCGCGGCAGCGGCTTGCGGCCACGGATCTTGTCGGCGATTTTCTCGGCGATCATGATCGTCGGCGCGTTCAGGTTGCCGGTGGTGATGATCGGCATGATCGAGGCATCGACCACCCGCAAGCCCTGCATACCATGTACGCGGCCTTCGCCATCGACTACGGCCATCTCGTCGGTGCCCATCTTGCACGAGCAGGACGGGTGGAACGCGGTCTCGGCGTGCTCGCGGATGAACTTGTCCAACTGCTCATCGGTTTGCACTTCGATACCCGGGCTGATTTCGCGGCCACGGTACGGGTCCAGTGCCGGCTGCTGCATGATTTCACGGGTCAGGCGGATGCCGTCGCGGAACTCCTGCCAGTCCTGCTCGGTGGCCATGTAGTTGAAGAGGATGCTCGGGTAGTCCCGTGGGTTCTTCGACTTCAGCTGGATACGGCCACGGCTTGGCGAACGCATGGAGCCCATGTGCGCCTGGAAACCGTGCTCTTTCACACCGTTGCTGCCGTTGTAGTTAATCGCCACCGGCAGGAAGTGGTACTGGATGTTCGGCCACTCGAACTCTTCGCGGGTACGAATGAAACCGCCCGCTTCGAACTGGTTGCTGGCGCCGATGCCGGTGCCGTTGAACAGCCATTCGGCACCAATTGCCGGCTGGTTGTACCAGAGCAGCGACGGGTACAGCGACACTGGCTGGGTGCACGCGTATTGCAGGTACAGCTCAAGGTGGTCCTGCAGGTTTTCACCCACGCCCGGCAGGTCGTGGACCACCGGGATATCGAGGCTTTCCAGCAGTTTGGCCGGGCCGACACCGGAGCGTTGCAGCAGTTGCGGCGAAGCGATTGCGCCGCTGCACACCAGCACTTCTTTGCGCGCACGGGCTTCAACACGCTCTTCGGCGGCGCCGATCAGGTAACGCACACCGACCGCACGCTTGCCTTCGAACAACACTTTGTCAGTGAGGGCATGGGTGACGATGGTCAGGGTCGAACGCTTTTTTGCCGTGTCCAGGTAACCGCGTGCGGTGCTGGCGCGACGGCCGTTCGGCGTAACGGTACGGTCCATCGGGCCGAAGCCTTCTTGCTGGTAGCCGTTCAAGTCTTCGGTACGTGGGTAACCGGCCTGTACGCCCGCTTCAACCATGGCGTGGAACAGCGGGTTGTTGCCCGCTTTCGGCGTGGTCACGCTGACTGGGCCATCGCCACCGTGCCAATCGTTGGGGCCGATGTCGCGGGTTTCGGCTTTGCGGAAATACGGCAGGCAGTCCAGGTAGGTCCAGTCTTCCAGGCCCGGCAGCTTCGACCAGTTGTCGTAGTCCATGGCGTTGCCACGGATGTAGCACATGCCGTTGATCAGGGAAGAGCCACCCAGGCCCTTGCCGCGACCGCATTCCATTCGGCGGCCGTCCATGTGTGGCTCTGGATCGGTTTCGTAAGCCCAGTTGTAGCGGCGGCCTTGCAGCGGGAAGGCCAGGGCGGCTGGCATCTGGGTGCGGAAGTCGAGGCGGTAGTCGGGGCCACCGGCTTCCAGCAGCAAAACGGTGACGCCTTCGTCTTCGGTCAGACGGGTCGCCAGGGTGTTACCGGCAGAGCCGGCACCCACAATGATGTAATCGTATTCTTGGGACATGAATGTACCCTCTTTGAAGTGTGGTCAGGTCTGGCGAGTGCTTAGCACTCGATCGCAGGCAAACCAGCTCCCACATTTGATCGGGTTCACACAGAACAAATGTGGGAGCCGGGCTTGCCCGCGATGGCCTCACGGGCAATACAAGGCTCGGGTGTTAGAACACCGAGGCGTAATCGCCCAATTCAACCTGTACCGATTTGATGCGGGTGAAGTTGTTCAGCGAGCTGATGCCGTTCTCACGGCCCACGCCCGACTGCTTGTAGCCGCCAACCGGCATCTTCGCGTCGGACTCGCCCCAGGCGTTGATCCAGCAGATACCGGCTTCCAGTTGATGAATCACGCGGTGGGCGCGGTTCAGGTCCTTGGTGACCAGGCCAGCGGCCAGGCCGAAGTCGGTGTCGTTGGCGCGGCGGATCACTTCTTCTTCGGTTTCGTAGGTGAGGATGCTCATCACCGGGCCGAAGATTTCTTCACGCACGATCACCATGTCATCGGTGCAGTCGGTGAACACGGTCGGAGCCACGAAGGCGCCTTTGGCGAAGTCACCCTCGGTCAGGCGGTCGCCGCCGCACAGCAGACGGGCGCCTTGCTCTTTGCCTTTGGCGATGTAGCCCAGCACGCTTTCCATGTGGGCGAAGCTGACCAGCGGGCCGAAGTTGGTGTTTTCGTCTTCCGGGTTGCCGATGCGAATACGCGCCACACGCTCAACGATCTTGGCTTCGAACGCGGCTTGCAGGTGCTTGGGCACGAACACGCGGGTGCCGTTGGTGCAGACCTGACCGGAGCTGTAGAAGTTGGCCATCATGGCGGTGTCGGCGGCGCGGTCGAGGTCGGCATCGTCGAAAATGATCAGCGGGGACTTGCCGCCCAGCTCCATGGTCACGTCCTTGAGCGAGGAACTCGACGCGCTGGCCATGACTTTCTTGCCGGTGTCGGTGCCGCCGGTGAAGGAGACTTTTTCGATGCGTGGGTGCTCGGTCAGCCAGGTGCCGACTTCACGGCCGCTGCCGGTCAGTACGTTGAACACGCCCGCTGGAACGCCAGCCTCGGTGTAGATCTCGGCCAGTTTCAGAGTGGTCAGCGAGGTGACTTCGCTTGGCTTGAAGATCATCGCGTTACCGGCGGCCAGGGCCGGTGCGGATTTCCACAGGGCGATCTGGATCGGGTAGTTCCACGCGCCGATACCGGCGACTACGCCCAGTGGCTCGCGGCGGGTGTAGACGAAGGAAGTGTCGCGCAGTGGGATCTGCTCACCTTCGATGGCTGGCACCAGGCCGGCGTAGTATTCCAGCACGTCAGCGCCGGTGACGATGTCGACGTACTTGGTTTCCGAGAAGGCTTTACCGGTGTCCAGGGTTTCCAGGGCGGCCAGTTCATCGTTGCGCTCGCGCAGGATGTCCACGGCACGACGCAGGATGCGCGAACGCTCCATGGCGGTCATGGCGGCCCAGATTTTCTGGCCTTTTTCAGCGCTGACCACGGCACGTTCAACGTCATCTTTGGTGGCGCGTTGCACTTGGGCGAGAACTTCACCGTTAGCCGGGTTGATGGCTTCGAAGGTGGCATCGCTGCCAGCGTCGCTGTAGCCGCCGTCAATGTAGAGTTTTTGCAGGTCGAAACGGGCCATAAAGTCCTCGCAAGTGCATAAGTGGTTGGCGTTACCCGCCGAACAGTGGGCCATGGGGGTGTGGCAACACTGAGCGGCGGACGTTCAGGGGTTGAGCGGTTATGTGTGCTCTAACTCACCTGCTTGGCCAATTGGAAATCCATGTATTCGTAAGCGATCCGTTGCGCCTGCTCCGTGTCGAAAGCGTCTCCCGACAGGGCGCCGCGCAACCACAAACCGTCGATCAGGGCCGCCAGGCCTCGGGCTGCTTTGCGTGCGTGCGGCAGCGGCAGCACTCGGCGGAACTGGCAGCACAGGTTGGAATACAGACGTTGATCGTTGATCCGCTGCAACCTGTGCAATGACGGGTGGTGCATGCTGGTGGCCCAGAAGGCCAGCCAGGTTTTCATTGCCGGGCCGTTGACCTGGCTGGCGTCGAAGTTGCCTTCGATGATCACCTGAAGGTGCGCCCGTGGGCTGTCATCCTTCAAGGCACGCCTGCGTTCTTGCACGTTCTCGATCAGCGCATTCATCAGGTAGCGCATCGTCGCTGCGATCAGGCCGTTCTTGTCCTGAAAGTAGTGGCTGATGATGCCGTTCGAGACGCCGGCCAGACGGGCGATCAGCGCAATGCTGGCATCTCCCATCCCGACCCGATCGATGGCCGTCAACGTGGCTTCGATCAACTGCTGGCGGCGTATGGGTTGCATACCGACCTTGGGCATGTAGCACCTCTCCTTAGGCCTGCCGATGGGCGATCCACGTCCGTCGGCTTGAGGGCCAGTCTATTTTGTTTTGATTGAACGTTCAATCAACAAAGAATAAGATCTGCGACAAATGGTCGCTGCCTACAGATGTTTCCTACCTGCGAGCCGCAACCTTCGACACCTGCAAAAACCCTTGAAACAGGCCACTTCAGAGCCTGATCACCGCTTAGGCGGGCTCAAGAATTTTGGGGTGTCTTTATAACACCCGTCCGTCGACTGCCGAAAAATCGATGTCCCGGGATAACCGTTGCCTTGTGTTTCTCTCTCGCACTGCCTGGAGCATCTGCGCCATGAGTTCTGCCTCTCTTATAAAGACCCCACCGGAAAAGGTCCGGGTCAACGGTTGGGTGTTCTACACCTCCACCGCGCTGATTTTGTTGTTGACCGCCATTCTGATCGTCGCCCCGCAGGAGGCCGGGCGCCTGCTCGGTGTCGCACAGGCCTGGCTGTCGAAAAGCTTTGGCTGGTACTACATGGTGGTCATCGCCGCCTACCTGGTGTTTGTGGTCGGCCTGGCGTTTTCGTCCTATGGGAAACTTAAGCTGGGTGCGAAGGACGATACCCCAGACTTCAGCTATGGCGCCTGGGCCGGCATGTTGTTCTCGTCCGGTATCGGCATCTCGCTGTTGTATTTCGGTGCGTCCGAGCCGTTGGACCACTACTTCAACCCGCCCGAAGGCGCTGCCGCAAGCAATGGCGCGGCACGCCAGGCGCTGCAACTGACCTTCCTGCACTGGGGCCTGCACGGCTGGGCGATCTATGCGCTGGTCGGCCTGGCCGTGGCGTACTTTGCGTACCGTCACAACCAACCGCTGGCACTGCGTTCGGCGCTGTACCCGCTGGTGGGCGAGCGTTGGGTGAAGGGCGCGGCGGGGCATGCTGTAGACGGTTTCGGCATGTTCGTGACCCTGCTGGGGCTGGTGACCAACCTGGGGATCGGCTCGATGCAGGTGTCGTCGGGGCTGGAAAACCTGTTCGGCATGGAGCACAGCAATACCAACCTGCTGATCGTGATCATCGTGATGAGCACCGTGGCGACCATCGCCGCCGTGTCGGGTGTGGAAAACGGTATTCGCCGCCTGTCCAACCTCAACATCGTGCTGTTCAGCGGTTTGCTGATCTTCGTGCTGTTGTTCGGCCCTACCTTGCACCTGCTCAATGGCCTGGTGCAGAACACCGGTGATTACCTCAACGGTATCGTGCTGAAAACCTTCGACCTGTATGTGTACGAAGGCGACGGTGCCAAGACCGAACGCTGGATGGGTCTGTGGACTCTGTTCTACTGGGCCTGGTGGATTTCCTGGGCGCCATTTGTGGGCATGTTCATCGCGCGTATTTCCCGTGGTCGTACCGTGCGCGAGCTGGTGGCTGGCGTATTGCTGATCCCGCTGGGCTTTACCCTGGCGTGGCTGTCGATCTTCGGCAACTCGGCCCTGGACCTGGTGTTGAACCATGGGGCGGTGGAGTTGGGCAAGACGGCGCTGGAACAACCGTCCATGGCCATCTACCAACTGCTTGAGCATTACCCGGCGTCGAAAGTGGTGATCGGCGTGTCGATCTTCGTGGGCTTTGTGCTGTTCCTGACCCCGGCGGATTCCGGCGCGGTGATGATGGCCAACCTGTCCTGCAAGGGCGGCAACGTGGATGAAGATGCGCCGCACTGGTTGCGTATCTTCTGGTCGGCGGTGATCACCCTGGTGACCATCGGTCTGCTGTTTGCCGGTAACTTCGAAGCCATGCAAACCATGGTGGTGCTGGCGGGGCTGCCGTTCTCGGTGGTGCTGGTGTTCTTTATGTTCGGTTTGCACAAGGCCATGCGCCAGGACGTGGCCATCGAACAGGAGCAGGCGCAATTGGCTGAACGCGGGCGTCGTGGTTTCAGCGAGCGCTTGAGCGCCCTGGACCTGCAACCGAGCCAGGCCACCGTGCAGCGCTTTATGGACAAGCACGTAACGCCGGCGTTGGAAGAAGCCGCGAGTGCGTTGCGTGATCAGGGCCTGGAAGTGCAGACCCTGCTGGGCAAATCCAAACGCTGCATCGGCGTGCGGATCGAGATGGACGAGGGTAACCCGTTTGTCTACGAAGTGAGCCTGGATGGCTACTCGGCGGCGCCGGCTGACCTGCCTGAAGAAGAGCGCACCCGTTACTACCGTGCCGAGGTGTACCTGCACAACGGGCCGCAGGAGTATGACCTGATGGGCTTCACCCAGGAACAGATCACCCGGGATGTGCTCGATCAGTTTGAAAGCCATCGGCAGCTCCTTGGCCGGGTCTATAGCTGATAGTTGAGCTGGCGGCGCCCTCACTGGCGCCGCTGTTGCAAGCATTGAATGCGGTCGAATGTGGGAGCTGGCTTGCCTGCGATAGCAAGGGTGAATCCAACATAGCTATCGCAGGCAAGCCAGCTCCCACATTGACCGCATTCCTTCAGTTGGGGCCTTAGCCCAAGTTCTTGCCTAAGAGGGCATGGTAGAGCTCACTGTCCCCCAGTATCCCCACCACCTTGTTGTTGTCGTGCAGCACCAGCTTGTTGCCTGTCTGGTAGCGAATCTGCAGTGCATCGCGCATACCGATGTTCGAGTCCACCAGCGTCGGTACGCGGCCCAAGCCTTCCACGGCCTGCCCTGGCGCCCAGTTTTGCAGGTTCATCGCCACGCCATTCTGGCGTGCGCCCTGGATGGTGTTGCCTTCGGCCAGGTCCAGCCAGGAGTCGCCACCCGGATCAAGACACACCGAACCGTTCACGCGCTTGCAGTTGTCCAGCGTGCGCATCAGGCTGCGTCCGCACAGCACGTTCAGCGGGTTGGTATGCGCGACGAAGGTGCGCACATAGTCGTCTGCCGGGTTCAGTACGATTTCTTCCGGCACGCTGTACTGGATGATCTTGCCGTCTTTCATGATCGCGATACGGCTGCCCAGTTTCAGCGCTTCATCCAGGTCGTGGCTGACGAACACGATGGTCTTGCTCAACTTGCGTTGCAGTTCCAGCAGTTCATCTTGCAAGCCTTGGCGGATCAGCGGGTCGAGGGCCGAGAAGGGTTCGTCCATCAGCAGGATATCGGCGTCCATCGCCAGGGCGCGAGCCAGGCCGACGCGCTGCTGCATGCCGCCGGACAACTCGTCGGGCTTCTTGTTGCGCCATTGGCTCAGGCCCACCAGTTCGAGTTTCTCGTCCACCAGCGTGCGTCGTTCTTTCTCTGGCCGGCCCTGCATCTCCAGGCCGAAGCTGATGTTCTCGCGCACCGTCAACCAAGGCATCAGGGCGAACTTCTGAAACACCATGGCGATGCGTTTGGTGCGCATCATTTTCAGTTCGGCGGGGGTGCAGGAGGCGATGTCGATCTGACGCCCTTCATGCTCCACAAACAGCTGGCCACGGCTGACGGTATTGAGGCCGTTGATGCAGCGCAGCAAACTGGATTTGCCTGAGCCCGAGAGGCCCATCAGCACACAGATCTCGCCTTTCTCGATATCCAGGCTGGCGTTCTCGACGCCGACGATCTGCCCGGTCTTCTTCAGAATTTCGTTACGGCTCATGCCCTGGTCCAGCAGCTTGAGCGCTTCGCGTGGGTCTTTGGAAAAGATCACGTCGACTTTGTCGAATCGGATAATGCTCATGCATCACCCCCTACTTTAGCGTCGGGTTGTTTGCAGATACGGTCGAGCATGATGGCGAGCAACACAATGGCCAGGCCCGCTTCAAAGCCCAGGGCAATATCGGCGGTGTTGAGTGCGTTGACCACCGGCTTGCCGAGGCCGTCGGCGCCTACCAGGGCCGCGATCACCACCATCGACAACGACAGCATGATGCATTGGGTAATGCCGGCGGCGATGCTCGGCATGGCGTGGGGCAGTTCAATGCGCGAGAGCAACTGGCGGCGCGAGCAGCCAAAGGCCTTGCCGGCGTCCATCAATTCTTGCGGGATGTCGCGGATACCCAGGTAGGTTAGGCGGATCGGCGCGGCAATCGCGAACACCACCGTGGAAATCAACCCAGGCACCACACCCAGCCCGAAGAGGGTCAGGGTAGGGATGAGGTAGACGAAGGTCGGCACGGTCTGCATCAGATCGAGTACCGGCCGCATCATGGTGTAGAACATTGGTTTATGCGCGGCAACAATGCCCAGCGGCACACCGATGACCACGCAGACCAGGGTGGCGAACAGCACCTGTGCGAGGGTTTCCATGGTTTCCTGCCAGTATCCCAGGTTGAGGATCAGCAGGAAGGAGGCGATGACAAAAACAGTCAGTCCCCATTTACGTTGAATAAAGTGAGCCAGCAGCGCAATCAGACCGATCAATGCCAGTGGATTGAACCAGGTCAGCGCAAACGTCACGCCGTGGATCATCGTTTCCAGTGTCGATGCGATTGCGTCGAAGTAGTTGGCACCGTGTTGGGTCAACCAGTCGACGAAGGCAGCGATGTACTGGCCTAGTGGGATTTTCTGTTCAGTCAGCATGGTAGTGAATGTCCACATGCGAAGGGGAAAACATCCCAGGCCAGCGCACCGGCCTGGGGTCAGCGGGTGCTATTTGGCGAGGTAAGCTTTAACGGCATCGAGCCCTGGTTTGCCATCAACGGTGGTGACACCGGCGAGCCAGGTGTCGAGCACTTGCGGGTTCTTCTGCAACCAGGCCTTGGCGGCAGCGTCGGCCTTCATCTTGTCGTCCAGGACGTTCCCCATCAGGGTGCTTTCCATGTCGAGGGTGAACACCAGGTTTTTCAGCAACTGGCCGACGTTGCTGCATTCCTGGGTGTAGCCTTTGCGGGTGTTGGTGTAGATGGTGGCCTGGCCGTAATTGGGGCCGAACGAGTCGTCACCACCGGTCAGGTACTTCATCTTGAAGCGGGTGTTCATCGGGTGCGGTTCCCAGCCGAGGAACACGATGGCCTGGTTGCGCTTGGAAGCGCGTTCAACCTGGGAGAGCATGCCGGCTTCGCTGGATTCGACCACCTTGAAGCCGGCGGTTTTCAGGCCGAAGGCATCTTTGTCGATCAGTGTCTGGATGGTGCGGTTGCCATCGTTGCCCGGCTCGATGCCGTAGATCTTGCCGCCCAGCTCATCCTTGAATTTGGCGATGTCGGCGAAGTCTTTCAGGCCCTTCT
Source organism: Pseudomonas sp. FSL W5-0203 (assembly GCF_001896155.1). Classification (NCBI taxonomy): domain Bacteria; kingdom Pseudomonadati; phylum Pseudomonadota; class Gammaproteobacteria; order Pseudomonadales; family Pseudomonadaceae; genus Pseudomonas; species Pseudomonas sp. FSL W5-0203. The sequence continues at coordinate 90,205 of NZ_MPOR01000002.1, read as the reverse complement.
CATACAGCGCCTCTGGGACCGCCAGGGTGTACTTGGCGTTCTCCAGGTTGGCGCGCACGGTTTCCACGGTGCCGGCATCACGGTACTGCTTGATGTCGTTTTCCATGGTCGGCATCCAGTTGCCGAGGAAAATGTCCATGTTCTTGCCGTCGGCCAGGGACTTGTAAGTCACAGGTACCGAAATCATCGTGGTGCGCGGCTTGTAGCCCAGGCCCTTGAGGATCTCGCTGGTGGTCGCGGTGGTGACGGTGATGTCGGTCCAGCCGACATCGGAGAAGTTGACGGTCTTGCACTGTTCCGGTTCTGCGGCGTATGCCACGACTGGCAGACTCAGCATGGCGGCCAACAACAACGAGGGTGAACCTTTCATGTGGGTAGACTCCTGTGTCTTTTCTGGCGGCATCCGCCGCGCTTTATAAGTGTTGCGGTTGGAGCGTGCGACAACAGCTCTGGCGCGGTGCCTTGCAAACGAGTCGAGACTGATCATGTACCAGTGAAAATCTGACGCCTACAGGGGGCGTCGTATCCAGTACAGGGAGGGTCGCATCCAGTACCGATGACGTCGCTTACAGGTTTTTCCTAAGGTAAAACTGCTGTTTTTACCCGTCTGCACCGCAAAAAACGGCCAAAACTGGCGTTCGCACGCGAGCGCCGCTGGTGAGCATGAGTGCGTCGGTGTGAGACGCCGTGATGACGAATAAAAGCTTGATGATGCCGCCATCTGGGCGATCTGAGCGTAGCACCTCGTTCAAGCCCGGCCCGTGCTTATCGAGGAGTTTCACGTTAATGGCTATCAGCGTTTTCGACCTGTTCAAGATCGGCATCGGGCCTTCGAGTTCGCACACCGTGGGGCCCATGCGCGCCGCGGCGTTGTTCGTTCAAGGGTTGCGTGAGCGTGGGTGGCTGGAACAGGTGCAGCGTGTCGAAGTGCAACTGTACGGCTCGCTGTCGGCCACCGGCATCGGCCACGGCAGCGACACCGCCACCATCATGGGCCTGATGGGCGAATGGCCAGACGCAATCGACCCCACGCAAATCGGCGCCCGCATTCACACCCTGCGCGAAACCGACACGCTGCTGCTGGACGGGCGTTTGCCGGTGCCGTTTGTGTGGGCGCGGGACATGCGCTTGCTCGACGAAAACCTGCCGTTCCATCCCAACGCCATGACCCTGGTGGTGTTTGGCGAAAACGGCGAGCTGCACCGCGACACCTATTACTCGGTGGGTGGCGGTTTCGTGGTAGATGAAGCCCAGGCCCAAAGCGGTGTGGCGGACATGGACCGTACCGAGCTGCCCTATGATTTTTCCAGTGCCGTGGAGCTGTTGCAGCTGTGCAAGACCCACAACCTGCGCGTTGCCGAACTGATGCTGGCGAATGAAAAAACCTGGCGCAGCGAAGAAGAAATCCGCAGCGGCCTGATGAAACTCTGGCGCGCCATGCAAGATTGCGTGGAGCAGGGCCTCAAGCACGAAGGTATCCTGCCCGGCGGCTTGAACGTGCGCCGTCGCGCTGCCAAGTTACACCGCAGCTTGCAGGAGCTGAACAAGCCCAATGTGATCGGCTCGACCTTGAGCGCCATGGAATGGGTCAACCTGTTCGCCCTGGCGGTCAACGAAGAAAACGCCGCCGGTGGGCGCATGGTCACGGCGCCCACCAACGGCGCGGCGGGAATCATCCCGGCGGTGCTGCACTACTTTATGAAGTTCAGCGAAGAAGTCACCGAAGCCAACGTGGTCGACTACCTGCTGGGCGCGGCGGCGGTGGGCATCCTGTGTAAAAAGAACGCCTCGATTTCCGGTGCCGAAGTCGGTTGCCAGGGCGAGGTCGGTTCCGCGTGCGCCATGGCAGCAGCCGGGTTGGCTGAAATCCTCGGCGCCACGCCGGAGCAACTGTGCAACGCCGCCGAAATCGGCCTGGAACATAACCTCGGCCTGACCTGCGACCCGGTGGGCGGCCTGGTGCAAGTGCCGTGTATCGAGCGCAATGCAATTGCGGCGGTGAAGGCGATCAATGCGGCGCAAATGGCGTTGCGGGGCGATGGCCAGCACTTCATCTCGTTGGACCGGGTGATCCGCACCATGCGTGATACCGGGGCCGATATGCATGACAAGTACAAAGAGACATCACGCGGTGGGTTGGCGGTGAGTGCGGTTGAATGTTGAGTCAGTGACATGATCGTTCCCACGCTCCGCGTGGGAATGCCGCCCCGGACGCTCCGCGTCCCAGGGGTGACGCAGAGCGTCACAGGATGCATGCCCACGCAGAGCGTGGGAACGAGCTGAACAGAGGAGCACCATTGCTCACAAAGTGAACACCCCAGCCAAAATCGCCACCTTTTAGCGCGTCGCAAATAGATAAGTAGCTTCCGAACGAATTCCTCCACGATCACACGCCTGATGTGCTTTGGGTGACAGACTTCTCCTACGCCCGCAAAGCGCCTTCCCACAAGTGCTACCGATCTGCTCACACCCCTTGAACCTCGCCCGTTATGCGTCATATCCCGCACTTCACGCGTGGGCTCATATAGACGCATAAACAGGTCGTTTTCAGGAGTTCTTGAATAGCCATTCAATTTTAGGCATGGCATTTGCTCTATCAATTTCAAAGCCTCGCCTTTCCAGGACGAGTGCAATAACAAGAGCCTCGCCTGAGGCCACCACCCGCTTTGTGTGATGTGAGGAGATACCGCGATGACGTCGACCAACTCCGGGGCCCAACCCCAGAACCGTGCGCCTCAATCCATCGGCTTTTTGCTGCTGGACAATTTCACGCTGATTTCCCTGGCGTCAGCCGTGGAGCCACTGCGCATGGCCAACCAGCTGTCCGGCCGCGAGCTGTATCGCTGGACAACCCTGAGTGTCGACGGCAACCAGGTGTGGGCCAGTGATGGCCTGCAAATCACACCCGATGCCTCCATGCACAAAGCCCCCGTCCTGGACACGGTCATCGTGTGCGGCGGCGTCGGTATCCAGCGCACCGTCACCCGTGAACATGTGTCGTGGCTGCAAAGCCAGGCACGCCAGTCTCGTCGCCTTGGCGCGGTGTGCACCGGCAGCTGGGCCCTTGCCTGCGCCGGCTTGCTCGATGGCTTTGATTGCAGCGTGCACTGGGAATGCCTGGCGTCGATGCAGGAAGCCTTCCCGCGGGTGGCCATGAGCACGCGTCTGTTCACCCTCGATCGCAACCGCTTCACCAGCTCCGGTGGCACCGCGCCCCTGGACATGATGTTGCACCTGATCAGCCGCGACCACGGCCGTGAATTGTCGGCCGCCATCTCCGAGATGTTCGTGTACGAACGCATCCGCAACGAACAGGATCACCAGCGTGTGCCGCTCAAGCACATGCTTGGCACCAACCAGCCGAAGCTGCAGGAAATCGTCGCGCTGATGGAAGCCAACCTCGAAGAGCCGATCGACCTGGACGAACTGGCGGTGTATGTCGCCGTGTCGCGCCGGCAGTTGGAGCGGCTGTTCCAGAAATACCTGCACTGCTCGCCGTCGCGTTATTACCTCAAGCTGCGCCTGATTCGTGCACGGCAGCTGCTCAAGCAGACCCCCATGTCGATCATCGAAGTCGCGTCGGTGTGCGGGTTTGTGTCCACGCCGCACTTTTCCAAGTGCTACCGCGAATACTTCGGCATTCCGCCACGGGATGAACGCGTAGGCTCCAACACCACGCAGCAAGTGGCGATGATGCCGATTCCGCCGGCACTGGTGTTGTCACCGTTGTCGGGGCCGATGTCGGCGTTGAGCCAGGCGCGCAATGAGTCGACCTTTGCCAGTGTAAGGCTCTAAACCGAGCCGTCTGCATCGCAGGCAAGCCAGCTCCCACCTTGGAATGCGTTCCCCTGTGGGAGCTGGCTTGCCTGCGATGGCGGAGTTTCAGGCGCCAGAGTTCTGTTTGAACTGCATCAGCGCCGGCAGCAACTGTTTGTCGATCGCCTGCCTCACCGCCGGCAAAATCGTCGCGCTGCCGCTGTACATCTGTTCCACCATGCCCTTGAGCGCCTTGGCCCGCGCTTCGCTCAACCCGCGCACCGCACATTCGCAAGCCTGCTCGGCGGTAGCGCCGCTGGACACGTCAAAACCCAGTGAGCGCAGTTGGCTCAGCAGGTCATCCTGGTCAATCAAATCCGCGTGCATCATGACGGTCATCCTGGTGTAGAGAGCGGGAATTGACTTGGATTCTGGTAGGCCCCAGGACTGGCGGCAAGGGCAGAATCCACCGATGGCTCGGATGGCTATGAACAGGTCGTTTTCGAGGTGCTTGACCCGGCCCGTAACGGGCACACTGAACCCAGGCACGCAGCTTGAAGGTTTGGTCACCCTCGAAATGCACGGCTCACACAAAGCACTCTGCCCCGATCCCGTCACGGCTGGATCGGGGCTTTTTTTTGCGCGGGCAGCCCGATCACCCGGCCGAGCAGGGCTGGCCGGGGTAGATCGGCGTGTGCCTGGCTGAGAGCGATGAGTTTTTCCAGGGTCGCGCCGGCAAACGGCGCCGACTGCGGCCCGGCCAGATCGACATGCAGCAGCATCTGTTCGTTACCCGCCAACTCGCGCTCTTCGCCCACAAGGTGCAGGCTGTGATAGAGGTGCAGGCGCTTGGCGTCGTGGGCGATCAGTTGGGTATGCACCTCAACCTCGGCGCCGAGCTTTACCTCATGCAGGTAGTTCAGGTGCAACTCTAGGGTGAACAGCGAGTGGCCGCTGGCTTCGCGGTTTTCGCTGTCCAGCCCCAGGGTGTCCATCAGCGCATCGGTGGCGTAGCTGAAGATCAGCAGGTAGAACGCGTCACGCAGATGGCCGTTGTAGTCAACCCAGTCGGGCAGGATTTTGGTGGTGTAGGTGGTCAGTGCGGGCATGGCATGAATCCAATTTGGTATGCGGTCAAATGTGGGAGCTGGCTTGCCTGCGATAACAAGGGTGAGGCCACCGCCATCGCAGGCAAGCCAGCTCCCACGGGGTTATTCGGCGAAGCTCATGCCGTGCTTGGCCTTGGTTGTTTTTACGGCTTCCAGCACCGCCAGCAGGCAGTCATCACGATAGCGCTCCAGCGCCGAGATGCTGCGGTTACCCAACTGCTCAGCGGTGCCATCGACCACATCATCAATCAGCTTTTCAGTCAATTCAGGCGCCGGTAGATAAGTCCACGGCAACTGCAACGCCGGGCCGAACTGTGCCATGAAGTGGCGCATGCCGGCATCGCCACCCGCCAGCGTGTAAGTGAGGAAGGTGCCCATGAACGACCAGCGCAACCCGGCACCAAAACGAATGGCATCGTCGATTTCGCCGGTGGTCGCCACCCCGTCATTGACCAGGTGCAGCGCCTCTCGCCACAGCGCTTCCAGCAGGCGGTCAGCAATAAACCCAGGCACTTCCTTGCGTACATGCAGCGGGCGCATGCCGAGGGATTCATACACGCTGATTGCTGCCTGGATCGCCTCTGGCGCGGTGTTTTTACCGCCCACTACCTCTACCAACGGCAACAGGTAGACCGGGTTAAAGGGGTGGCCGACCACGCAGCGTTCCGGGTGGGTAGAGCCCTCATAGAACTCGCTGGGCAATAGCCCGGAGGTGCTCGAACCAATCAAGGCATTCGGCTTGGCCGCGGCGCTGATCTGGCTGTGCAATTGCAGCTTCAACTCCAGGCGTTCGGGAGCGCTTTCCTGGATGAAGTCGGCGTCTTTTACGCAGTCTTCGATGGTAGCGACAAAGCGCAGGCGGTCCTGGGAGGCGCCGGGCGCCAGGCCCTGTTGTTCAAGGGCGCCCCAGGCGTTGGCGACGCGTTTACGCAAGGCCGCCTCGGCACCGGGGGCGGGGTCCCAGGCCACTACATCCAGGCCATGGGCAAGAGCACGGGATACCCAGCCGCTGCCGATGACACCGCTGCCCAACGCAGCAAAGGTTTTGATTTCGGTGATAAAGCGCATGGCGACATTCCTGAAAAGTTCGGTAATTCCTTGTGGGAGCCGGGCTTGCTCCCACAGGGTTGTGTGGTGTCTGTGTTAGCCGCGTGGGGTCAGGCCCATCTTGATGCGGCCTTCGGCTGGGGTCAGGACCCGTGCGCCCAACCGGCTGAGAGTTTCACTGGCGCGTTCCACCAGTTGGCCATTGGTGGCGAGCACGCCCTTGTCCAGCCACAGGTTATCCTCCAGGCCCACCCGTACGTTGCCCCCCAACAGCACCGCTTGCGCGGCCATTGGCATTTGCATGCGACCAATCCCGAACCCTGCCCACACCGCGTCGGCGGGCAGGTTGTCGACCATGGCTTTCATGGTGGTGGTGTCGGCCGGTGCGCCCCAGGGAATGCCCAGGCACAGTTGGAACAGCGGGTTATCCAGCAGTCCTTCCTTGATCATCTGCTTGGCGAACCACAGGTGGCCGGTATCGAAAATTTCCAGCTCAGCCTTTACGCCCAATTCCTGGATACGTCTGGCGCCAGCCCGCAGTTGCGCCGGGGTGGACACGTAAATGGTGTCGCCATCGCCGAAGTTCAGCGTGCCGCAGTCCAGGGTGCAGATTTCCGGCAGCAGTTCTTCAACATGGGCCAGGCGGGTCAGCGGGCCCACCAGGTCGGTATTGGGCCCGAACTCCATGGGATTCTCGCCGCCACCGATCTCCAGGTCGCCACCCATGCCGGCGGTGAGGTTGACGATGATGTCGATGTCGGCCTCGCGGATGCGCTCCATCACTTCGCGGTACAGCGCGACGTCGCGACTGAACTTGCCGGTCTCGGGGTCGCGTACGTGGCAATGCACGACCGTGGCGCCGGCCTTGGCGGCCTCCACGGCAGCGGCGGCGATTTGTTTGGGTGTGACCGGCACGTGGGGGCTTCTGGCGGTCGTGTCGCCAGCACCGGTGAGTGCGCAGGTGATGATGACGTCGTGGTTCATGATGCGGTTCCTTACAGGCGGGTGATTTCAAGGCGCAGGGCGCCGTGTCGCGGCCTGGAGCGGCTGCGACACGGTGGTCCAAATAGGGTTATTTGCGGGTCAGTTGCAGGTTGGCAGCAGCCGGCTTGCCGTCGAAGGTGGTCACACCCTCCAGCCAGCGCGCCTGGTCTTGTGGGTGATCCTTGAGCCACTGCTTGGCGGACTCGATGGCGTCCTTGTGATCCAGCAGCGGTTGCATCATGCGGCTCTCGTCGGCGGCGGTGAACGTCAGGTTGGTCAGCAACTTATGCACGTTGGGGCACTGCTCGGCATAGGCCGGCGCGGTCACGGTCCATACGGTGGCCATGCCTTCGTTCGGGCCCAGGGCATCTTCGCTGCCGGTGAGGTAAGTCATCGCCACATTGACGTTCATCGGGTGCGGCGCCCAACCAAAGAACACCACGGCTTCCTTGCGGCGCACGGCACGGTCCACGGCCGCCAACATGCCGGCTTCGCTGGACTCCACCAACTGGAACTTGCCCAGGCCGAACTGGTTCTTGGCGATCATCGCCTTGATCTGCGTATTGGCGCCCGAGCCCGGCTCGATGCCATAAATCTTGCCGCCCAGCTCTTTCTCGAACTTGGCGATGTCGGCAAAGGTTTTCAGGCCCTTGTCCGCCAGGTAGGTGGGTACTGCCAGGGTGGCGCGGGCGTCTTGCAGGCTGGGTTTTTCGAGGACCTTGACTTGCTTGGCGTCGACGAACGGTGTGATGGTCTGGGTCATCAGCGGGTTCCAGTAGCCAAGGAACAGGTCCAGGCGCTGATCACGTATACCGGCAAAGATGATTTGCTGGGACGCGCTGGTTTGTTTGGTTTTGTAGCCCAGGCCGTCGAGCAGTACTTGAGCCATGGCGCTGGTGGCGATGACGTCAGTCCAGTTCACCACGCCCATGCGCACGTTCTGGCAAGAAGCGGCGTCCGCTGCCATGACGGTGTTACTCAAGATGGCGCTGGCGCTGAGTGCGAGTGCGCAGCGGCTGATCAGTCGGTTCATGGGTGGAGCCCTCGGCAGGTCGTTATTGTGGGTGCCGGCGTCTTTGTGCGCCGTGGGATCACGTTACGCAGCTTGGCGCCCCGCAAAGCGCACGGCGGCGACCCGCTCTTGCACTGCAGCGACCTGTGCTCTTGAATGGCCGGTTGAACTGGCGTATCACAGTGAGCACGCTGCCCGTATGACGAGAGCGCCACCATGTTCCAGGATGTCTATTTCTTGCTGATGCCGGGGTTCTCGGCCCTCGGTTTTATCTCCGCGCTGGAACCGTTGCGCGTGGCCAATCGCTTTCGCGGCGAGCTGTACCGCTGGCACATCTTGAGTGCCGATGGCGGCGCGGTACTGGCGAGCAACGGCATGTCGGTCAACGCCGACGCCGCGCTTGAACCATTGAAAAAAGGCGCGACTTTACTGGTGGTGGCTGGCTTCGAACCCCTGCAGTTCGCCACGCCCGCCCTGGAGCATTGGCTGCGCCGCCTCGACCATGAGAGTGTGACTCTTGGTGCCATCGACACCGGCGCCTGCGTGTTGGCCGAAGCGGGCCTGCTTGACGGCCACCGCCTGACCTTGCACTGGGAAGCCATCGACGCCTTCAAGGAAGCCTATCCGCACCTGAGCGTGACCCAGGAACTGTTCGAAATCGACCGGCGCCGCATCACCTGCGCCGGCGGGACCGCGTCCATCGACTTGATGCTCGATCTCATCGCCCAGGCCCACGGCCCGGAGCTGGCGATCCAGGTTTCCGAGCAATTCGTACTTGGCCGCATCCGCCCCCGCAAGGACCACCAGCGCATGCAGATCGCCACGCGCTACGGCATCAATAACAAGAAACTGGTGCAGGTGATCGGCGAAATGGAACAGCACACCGAACCGCCCCTGAGCACCTTGGCCCTGGCCGAAACGATCAAGGTCACCCGACGCCAACTGGAGCGGCTGTTTCGCCTGCACCTGAATGACACCCCCAGTAATTTCTACCTGGGCCTGCGCCTGGAAAAAGCCCGAAAACTGCTGCGCCAGAGCGACATGAGCGTGCTGGAAGTGAGTATTGCGTGCGGGTTTGAGTCACCGTCGTATTTCACCAGGAGCTATCGCGCAAGGTTTGCCAAATGCCCGCGGGAGGATCGGCGACGGGAGGTGGTTTGACGGACAATTATAGTCAATTATACTCTTGGCTATAATTTATAGTCATTTCAATAATTGAGTATAAAACCATGTCCAAGCACAGCGGCTTTGTGTTTCGCCGCCCCACCCTGGCAAGCAGTATTGCCGATGGCCTGGTGGGGGCCGGTATTCAGGATTTCACCTCCGGCCTGTTTCTCGCGGCGCCCCGACGCACGGGCAAAAGCACTTTTCTGCGCGAAGACCTGATTCCGGAATGTCAGCGGCGGGGCTGGCTGGCGGTGTATGTCGACCTGTGGGCCGACAAGGAAAAAGACCCCGCCGAGCTGATTGCGAGTGCCATTGCGGGGGCGTTGGTGCCGTTTGAAAAGGGCATTCGCAAACTGGCAAAGAACATTGGCATCGAGAAACTAAGCTTTCTGCGTACGCTTTCCTGGGACTTTACCAAGCCACAATTGCCTGTCGGTGCGACGCTGACCCAAGCGTTGGAATTGCTCCATAGGGCTGCAGAAAAACCCGTTGTGCTGGTGATTGACGAAGCACAGCACGCATTAACCACCGAGTCAGGTATCAATGCGATGTTCGCGTTGAAGGCTGCCCGGGATCAGCTCAACCAAGGCCGTGACGAGGAGGGCAGCGGTTTGCGCCTGGTGTTTACCGGATCCAATCGCGACAAACTCGCTCATTTGGTATTGGGTAAAAGCCAGCCATTCTTCGGTTCCAGCATCACGCCGTTTCCGCTGCTGGGCAAAGCGTTCACCCAGGCCTACACCGTGCACCTCAACGCGCACCTGGCCCAGAACAACCAATTCAACGCGGCTGATATTGATGAGGCGTTTGAGCGGGTAGGTCGGCGTCCCGAGATGTTGCGCACGATCATCGGTGAAGTCGCATTGGAGTTGGGCGAGGCGAGCAATCTTGGCCAACTGCTGCACAGTCGCGCAGAACTGCTGCGCGCGGGTGTATGGACCGAGTTCGAAAGCGCCTGGAACGCCCTGACCATCCCGCAGCGCGCCGTGCTGGAGGTGATGGTGGAGCGTTCTCAAAACAACGAACCCTTCGCGCCATTCACCGATAGCACCCTCACGGCGGTCAGCAAGGCGCTGGAAAAGATGGGTAGCGACGTGGTGCCGGGTACCCAGACCATCCAGGCCTGCATCGATGCCCTGCGCGACAAGGAACTGGTGTGGAAGTCGAGCCGAGGCGGCTATGCCCTGGAGGACAACACCTTCGGTGACTGGCTGCAACACAAGAGCCTTACACCGCGCTAAAAGGCCGGCTTCTAACGAGAGCGGAGGTGGTTTATTTCTTTACCAGGGCCGAGCATGCCGCCTTGTAGGCTTCATGCTGATACTTGTTAAGCGTCGCTGGCAGATCAAAGGTGTGCTTTTTGTTCTGCGCATTGATGGTCTGCGGCGACAACAGCGTCACCTCCACCCCCTCCAGCAGTTGAAGCACCCCTTCAATCTTGAACGTCGTTGGGCCACCGGCGAATTCACCTTTTTTGCTGCGCTTCTTGATGGCGATGCGAGTGATGGCGTTGTCCTGCACAAACGCTTTCACCTGAGCGGCGAAGGCTTTGACGTTGGCCGCTTCATCGTCATCGTCGAGGGCGATTTTCTTGGTCGCCAGGGCGACGTGGGTCAGCGCCTGGTTGTCCAGGGCGGCGAGGGCGATGATGGCTTCGCTGCCTTTGATTTCGATGCCGCAAATAATCATGGCGTTGCCTTGAGCAGGAAAAGAGGGCACGGATGGTAACAGGCTCGGTTCGTTCGAGAGGAGCTGACCATCCGTCGGAGATAGTGCTGATACTGTCAGATCTGACAGTAGATCTTGATGGGTTCCCCAACTAGATTCGCAGCAGGGGCCGGCACGCGGTCCCATGTTTTTGCGACGAGGGGGGCGGGCAATGAATATTCGCAAGGAAATTCGAAAACTGAGCGGGCCTGAACGGCTAGCGTTTACCAATACGCTGTTGGCCCTTAAGGGTAATGGCGGATACGACAAGTATGTGCATTGGCATCACGCAGTGATGGTACCTACCGTTCACCCTGATGAACCCCAAGATCCCGACTATCGTAATGGCGCCCACTTGGGGCCGGCTTTTTTACCCTGGCATCGTGAAATGTTGTTGCAGTTGGAAGCCGACCTTCAGGCCATTACGCCCGGTATCACGCTGCCTTACTGGGATTGGACATTGGACGCGGCAGACCCGACGAATTCGCCGGTGTGGGAGCAAAGCCTGCTGGGGGGGGACGGTGACGCTGCCGATGAATTCAGGGTGCAGGATGGACCCTTCGCGTACCGATACGGCAATTGGCCGGTGCCTGCCTATCCGGAAGATGGGCTGCCGGGGGCGGGGTTAAAGCGCCAGTTCTCACGTTTGGTCAACTCGCTGCCGACGGCCGCGGACTTGCAGATGGCAATGAATGAAGAGCTGTATGACGAGCCGAACTACACGTCGAGTCCGTTCAATAGAGGCTTCAGAAACCGACTCGAAGGCTGGATCACTCAGAAGGGCGACCCGCAAGTCACCACCCCTGGTTCTCAATTGCACAACCGCGTCCATTTATGGATTGGCGGCAACATGCTGGCGATGACCTCGCCCGAAGATCCAGTATTTTTTCTGCATCATTGTTTCATCGACAAAATCTGGGCCGACTGGCAGGCGCAAATGATGCTGGATAAGCCCGCACTGGCGCCTCATTACTGCCCGATGCAGGATGGCCCCACCGGGCATAATTACGATGATGTGATCAAGCCCTGGACTCGTCGTATCCGTGAGGTGATGGATATCACCGCGCTGGGGTATGCCTACGAGCCAGCCTCACCCTTGACCAAAAGGCCGTTCAAGTCACCTTTCATGGCTTGAGCGTGGCGCAGCCCTTTGCGCGGCCTGGTCGCGTGAAGGGTGTTTACTCCTGGCCAATCGACTCCAAAAACTCCGACCGCTCATCACTCATCCGCGCCAGGCAGTCGTTGTGCGCAATCGCATAGGCCTTGGTGCCGGTCACTGCCGGGAAGGTGTCCACCGCACAATCGGCATCCCGCAGTTTTTCCCACTTTTGCTGCGCGTCCTTCAGACGGGCGGTAATGTCCGCCAGTTTGGTCTTGTCGCTGCCGTAGGTCGAACCCATGCGCTCCAGCAACCCCTGATAGTTATCCTTGAGCAATTGCTCGGCGGTGGTTTTGTTATAGGTGGCGCATTCCAGGGTTTGCTGGTCGTTCTCGATGCCGTCGCACGGCGTGCTGTCGGTGTCTTCGGCCGCGTGGGCGGTGGTTGCGATGAGTGCCAAAGCCAGGAAAATCGATTTCATTGCGCCGTCTCATATCACGTGATGCGCAATTCTGGCTCAAGCGTCAGACAAAGAACAGCCGCCAGTCAGGCATGTCTGCATAGCCTTTGTCGTGGATTGACGCTTTCGGCAATTCCCCTGTCGTTTTTGCACCCGGCTCCGTCGGTGCCTGGGCATATGCTGGCCCCAAAGCGCCGGCAGACGATTCGGCGCATGAATCGCCAATAAGGGGACGCCTGATGAGCCCAGCCGAGTTGCACGCCGACAGCATCGTTATCGACGGTCTGATTATTGCCAAGTGGAACCGCGACCTGTTCGAAGACATGCGCAAAGGTGGCCTCACCGCCGCCAACTGCACGGTGTCGGTGTGGGAAGGCTTCCAGGCCACGATCAATAACATCGTTGCCAGCCAAACCCTGATCCGTGAGAACAGCGACCTGGTGATCCCGGTGAAAACCACCGCCGACATCCGCCGCGCCAAGGAGCAGGGCAAGACTGGCATCATCTTCGGTTTCCAGAATGCCCATGCCTTTGAGGACCAGCTCGGCTATGTCGAGATCTTCAAGCAGCTCGGCGTTGGCGTGGTGCAGATGTGCTACAACACCCAGAATCTGGTGGGCACCGGTTGCTATGAGCGCGATGGCGGCCTGTCGGGTTTCGGTCGTGAGATTGTCGGCGAGATGAACCGCGTCGGCATCATGTGCGACCTGTCCCACGTGGGCTCCAAGACCAGCGAAGAGGTCATCCTCGAATCGAAAAAGCCAGTGTGCTACTCGCACTGCCTGCCGTCCGGGCTTAAAGAGCACCCGCGCAACAAGTCCGATGAAGAGCTGAAGTTCATCGCCGACCATGGCGGTTTTGTCGGCGTGACCATGTTTGCGCCGTTCCTGGCCAAGGGCATCGACTCGACCATCGACGACTACGCCGAAGCCATCGAATACACCATGAATATCGTCGGTGAAGACGCCATCGGCATCGGCACCGACTTCACCCAGGGCCATGGCCAGGATTTCTTCGAAATGCTCACCCATGACAAGGGCTACGCCCGCCGCCTGACCAGCTTCGGCAAGATCATCAACCCGCTGGGCATCCGCACCGTGGGTGAGTTCCCCAACCTCACCGAGACCCTGCTCAAGCGCGGCCACAGCGAGCGCGTGGTGCGCAAGATCATGGGCGAGAACTGGGTCAACGTGCTCAAGGACGTCTGGGGCGAATAAGCCACTGCTCGCTTAATCCTTCACCCGCCGCCATCCGCGTGGCGGGCATCAAAACGAATTTTCTGGAGTTAAGTTTCCATGGCCAAGATCGCCCCGCAATTGCCAATTGAAGTCGACAGCGAAACCGGTGTCTGGACCTCCGACGCCCTGCCGATGCTGTACGTGCCGCGTCATTTCTTCGTCAACAACCACATGGGTATCGAAGAAGTGCTGGGCGCTGATGCCTACGCCGAGATCCTTTACAAGGCCGGCTACAAGTCCGCCTGGCACTGGTGTGAAAAAGAAGCTGAATGCCACGGCCTGGAAGGCGTCGCGGTGTTCGAGCACTACATGAAGCGCCTGTCGCAACGCGGCTGGGGCCTGTTCAAGATCCAGGACATCGACCTGGATAAAGGCACCGCTAGCGTCAAGCTGGAACACTCGGCGTTCGTCTACGTGTACGGCAAGGTCGGCCGCAAGGTGGACTACATGTTCACCGGCTGGTTTGCCGGCGCCATGGACCAGATCCTTCAAGCGCGTGGCAGCAAGATTCGCACTGTCGCCGAACAAGTCTACGGAGGCTCCGAAGAGGGCCACGATGATGGTTTGTTCACCGTCAAACCGTTGTAAGCCGAGGACCGTGCCATGGCTTTCGAAGCAATGTTCCAGCCGATCCAGATCGGCAAACTGACCATCCGCAACCGGGTGCTCAGCACTGCGCATGCCGAGGTGTATGCCACCGACGGCGGCATGACCACCGACCGCTATGTGAAGTACTACGAAGAGAAAGCCAAGGGCGGTATTGGCCTGGCGATCTGCGGTGGCTCCTCCGTGGTGGCCATCGACAGCCCGCAGGAATGGTGGGCGTCGGTGAACCTGTCCACCGACCGCATCATCCCGCACTTCCAGAATCTGGCCGATGCCATGCACAAGCATGGCGCCAAGATCATGATCCAGATTACCCACATGGGCCGGCGCTCGCGTTGGGACGGCTTCAACTGGCCGACCCTGATGTCGCCGTCCGGCGTGCGTGAGCCGGTGCACCGTGCCACCTGCAAAACCATCGAGCCGGAAGAAATCTGGCGTGTGATTGGCAACTACGCCCAGGCTGCGCGTCGGGCCAAGGCCGGTGGCCTGGACGGGGTGGAGTTGTCGGCTGTGCACCAGCACATGATCGACCAGTTCTGGAGCCCGCGGGTCAACAAGCGTACCGACGAGTGGGGCGGCAGCTTCGAGGGCCGCATGAAGTTCGGCCTGGAAGTGTTGAAGGCCGTGCGTGCCGAAGTGGGGGATGACTTCTGCGTGGGCATGCGCCTGTGCGGCGACGAGTTCCACCCGGACGGCTTGTCCCACGAGGACATGAAGCAAATCGCCAAGTATTACGATGACACCGGCATGCTCGATTTCATCGGCGTGGTGGGCTCGGGTTGCGATACCCACAACACCCTGGCCAACGTCATCCCGAACATGAGCTACCCGCCGGAACCGTTCCTGCACCTGGCGGCCGGCATCAAGGAAGTGGTCAAGGTTCCGGTGCTGCACGCGCAGAACATCAAGGACCCGAACCAGGCCACGCGTATTCTGGAAGGCGGCTATGTGGACATGGTCGGCATGACCCGTGCGCACATCGCCGACCCGCACCTGATCGCCAAGATCAAGATGGGCCAGATCGACCAGATCAAGCAGTGCGTGGGCGCCAACTACTGCATCGACCGCCAGTACCAGGGCCTGGATGTGCTGTGCATCCAGAACGCTGCGACCTCCCGTGAATACATGGGCGTGCCGCACATCATCGAGAAGTCCACCGGGCCCAAGCGCAAGGTGGTTGTAGTGGGCGCCGGCCCGGCCGGGATGGAAGCCGCGCGCGTGGCGGCTGAACGTGGCCACGACGTGACGCTGTTCGAGAAAAAGGAGTTTATCGGCGGGCAAATCACCACGGCATCGAAAGCGCCGCAACGTGACCAGATCGCCGGTATCACTCGTTGGTATCAACTGGAGCTGGCGCGTTTGAAAGTCGACCTGCGCCTGGGTGTTGCAGCCGATGCCGAGACCATCCTGGACGTGCGTCCGGACGTGGTGGTGCTGGCGGTGGGCGGGCACCCGTTCATCGAGCAGAACGAACACTGGGGCGCCGCCGAAGGCTTGGTAGTGAGCAGTTGGGACGTGCTCGACGGCAAGGTTGCGCCGGGCAAGAACGTGCTGGTGTACGACACCATCTGTGAATTCACCGGGATGTCGGTGGCCGACTTCCTGGCCGACAAAGGCAGCCAGGTGGAGATCGTCACCGACGACATCAAGCCAGGCGTGGCAATCGGCGGTACGTCGTTCCCCACGTACTACCGCAGCATGTACCCCAAGGAAGTGATCATGACCGGCGACATGATGCTGGAAAAGGTCTACCGCGAGGGCGACAAGCTGGTGGCCGTGCTGGAAAACGAATACACCGGCGCCAAAGAGGAGCGGGTGGTCGACCAGGTGGTGGTGGAGAACGGCGTGCGTCCGGACGAGGCCATTTATTACGGGCTCAAGGAAGGTTCGCGCAACAAGGGCCAGATCGACGTTGAAGCGCTGTTTGCGATCAAGCCGCAGCCATGCTTGAGCGAGGCGGGCGAGGGGTACTTGCTGTTCCGCATTGGTGACTGTGTGGCCCAGCGCAACACCCACGCCGCCATCTATGACGCCCTGCGCTTGTGCAAGGATTTCTGACGCACCTGATCGTTCCCACGCTCTGCGTGGGAATGCCGCCCTGGACGCTCCGCGTCTGCTTTTAAGGTCGTGACGCAGAGCGTCACAGGATGCATTCCCACGCAGAGCGTGGGAACGATCTTCGTGGGAGCTTCACCATGTTGAATACCTTGCTGCCTATTCTCTTGTTTGCCGCCCTGGGCCTCGCCGTCCTCGGCGCCTTGCGCCGGTTGAACATGTGGCGCCGTGGCCGCGCGTCCAAAGTCGACCTGCTGGGTGGCCTTTTGGCCATGCCCAAGCGCTACATGGTCGACCTGCACCACGTGGTCGCCCGTGACAAATACATCGCCAACACCCACGTAGCCACGGCGCTCGGCTTTGTGCTGTCGGCGCTGCTGGCGATCCTGGTGCACGGCTTCGGCCTGCAGAGCCGCATTCTTGGCTATGCGCTGCTGCTGGCATCGACATTGATGTTTGTCGGCGCGATCTTCATGTACCTGCGCCGCCGCAATCCGCCTGCCCGCTTGTCCAAAGGCCCGTGGATGCGCCTGCCGAAAAGCCTGATGGCGTTCTCGGTGAGCTTCTTCCTGGTGACCTTGCCGGTGGCCGGGATTCTGCCCGCCGATTTCGGCGGCTGGCTGCTCGCGGCTTTGCTGAGCGTGGGCGTGCTGTGGGGCGTGTCCGAAATGTTCTTCGGCATGACTTGGGGCGGGCCGATGAAACACGCCTTCGCCGGTGCCCTGCATCTGGCCTGGCACCGTCGCGCCGAGCGCTTTGGCGGTGGCCGCTCCACCGGTCTGAAGCCGCTGGACCTCAGTGATAAAACCGCGCCGCTGGGCGTAGAAAAACCCAAGGACTTCACCTGGAACCAACTGCTCGGCTTCGACGCCTGCGTGCAGTGCGGCAAGTGCGAAGCAGCATGCCCGGCGTTTGCCGCCGGCCAGCCACTGAACCCGAAAAAGCTGATCCAGGACATGGTGGTCGGCTTGGCCGGTGGCACCGATGCCAAGTTCGCCGGCAGCCCGTACCCCGGCAAACCGGTGGGCGAACACGGCGGCAACCCGCACCAGCCGATCGTCAACGGCCTGGTGGACGCCGAGACCCTGTGGTCGTGCACCACCTGTCGCGCTTGCGTGGAAGAGTGCCCGATGATGATCGAGCACGTAGACGCCATCGTCGACATGCGTCGCCACCTCACCCTGGAGAAAGGCGCCACGCCGAACAAGGGCGCCGAAGTCCTGGAAAACCTGATCGCTACCGACAACCCCGGCGGTTTCGCACCCGGTGGTCGTCTGAACTGGGCGGCAGACCTGAACTTGCCGTTGCTCAGCGACAAAGGCAGTTGCGATGTGCTGTTCTGGGTCGGCGATGGCGCCTTCGACATGCGTAACCAACGTACCCTGCGCGCCTTCGTCAAAGTGCTCAAGGCCGCCAAGGTCGACTTCGCCGTGCTTGGCCTGGAAGAACGCGACAGCGGTGACGTGGCGCGGCGCCTCGGCGATGAGGCGACATTCCAGCTGCTGGCCACGCGCAATATTCAGACCCTGGCCAAGTACAGCTTCAAGCGCATCGTCACCTGCGACCCGCATAGTTTCCATGTGCTGAAAAACGAATACGGTGCCTTCAACGGCAACTACCGGGTGCAGCACCACAGCACCTTCATGGCCGAGCTGATTGGCGAGGGCGCGCTGAACCTGGGCCAGCACAAAGGCAACAGCGTGACCTACCACGACCCCTGCTACCTGGGCCGCTACAACGGTGAATACGAGGCGCCGCGCCAAGTGCTGCGGGCGTTGGGTATCGAGGTCAAGGAAATGCAACGCTCGGGCTTCCGTTCACGCTGTTGCGGTGGCGGTGGCGGCGCGCCGATCACAGATATCCCCGGCAAGCAACGTATCCCCGATATGCGCATGGACGACATCCGCGAGACCGGTGCCGAACTGGTGGCCGTGGGTTGCCCGCAATGCACCGCGATGCTTGAAGGCGTGGTCGAACCGCGCCCGTTGATCAAAGACATCGCCGAACTGGTAGCCGACGCGTTGCTTGAAGACGCCGCGCCGGCCAAAGTCCCCCTCAAGCGTGAACCTGCGGAGGTGCACTGATGAGCGATATTATCCGCCGCGACCCCCGGGCCGAATGGATCGCCCGTAACCGCCTGCACCCGTTGCACGCGGCGATGCAGCCGGTGCAACACAGCTGGATGGGGCCCAACGGTATCATTCGCAAAAACGTGCATGGTGTCGGTTTTATCGGGCCCAACGGCATCAAGCGCATCGACCGCAGCGGTGCCCAGCAGGGCGGCGCGGCCAAGCGCAGCGCGGCAGTGCAAGTGCAATTGCCGCTGCATCAGGTGCCGACCCCGGCGTTCTATATCAACGTGGTGCCGGACATGGTTGGTGGCCGTCTGAGCAGCCACGACCGTGACCTGCTTGGCCTGGCGCGCCAGTTGGCTGGCAGTGACGGCGCGGTATTGGCGGTGGTATTCGGTGAACACAAGGAAAGCGCCTTTGCCACGGCCGGCGTCGACCGTCTGCTGGTGCTGGAAGGGCATGAGTTCGAGGGTTATGCACCGGAGCAACGGGTGCAGGGCCTGCGCGCTGTGGATAACCAATTCAGCCCGCGCCACTGGTTGCTGCCAGATAGCCGCAGCGGTGGTGGCGAACTGGGGCGACGCTTTGCCGCCAGCCTCAAGGAACGCCCGGCGACGCGGGTGTGGCAGATCAAGGGCGAGGAGTGCATCGGCCGTGCCGGTGCCGGCCAGGAAGACCTGGCGCGACCGTTGCCCCGTCTGATCCTCGCCGCCGCCGAATGTGCCGATCCGGTCAGCGAAACCCGCCACGAAGTCTTGCCCGTGGAGTTATCCACAGGCCTGGCGCGCAGTCTGCCGCGTATCGAAGATCTCGGCGCGGTGGCGGTCGACCCGGCAGCGATTCCGATGGCCGAGGCAGAGTTCATTTTCTCCGGTGGCAACGGCGTAAAGGACTGGGCGCTATTCCACCAGACCGCCGCGGCCCTGGGCGCCACCGAAGGCGCCTCGCGGGTGGCAGTGGACGATGGCTTCATGGCGCGCGATCGCCAGGTCGGCGCCAGCGGCACCTGGGTCACTGCGCGGGTGTACGTGGCCGTCGGGATTTCCGGGGCGATCCAGCACCTGCAAGGCATCGGTGGCTGCGACAAGGTGGTGGCGATCAACCTCGACCCAGGGTGCGACATGATCAAGCGTGCCGACCTGTCGGTGATCGGCGAAAGCGCCGCGATACTGCACGCCTTGATCGCGGCGGTCGAGACCTACCGCAACGGCGCCAAGCGCGATGCAGCCTGAGGATATGACCATGACCAACACTGTATTCAGCCTGGTGTCCATCGGCGCTCACCCCACCTCCGGGCGTCCACGCCGTGCCGAGCAGGACGCGCGCGCGGTAGAGTTGGGGCTGCAACTGGCTGGGGATAAGTTGCAGGTGCTGCACGCGGGTGATGTCAGCGAGCCGACCCTGCGCAGCTACCTGGGCATGGGCCTGCCGCAACTGCAGGTACTCGAACAGCCGGCGGGCGCCGATGCGTTGCCGGTGCTCAGCGAGTATCTGCGCGACGCGGGCGCCCAAGTGGTACTGACCGGAAGCCAGGCAGAAACCGGCGAAGGTTCGGGGATGCTGCCGTTCCTGTTGGCCGAACAACTGGGCTGGCCGCTGATTGTGGGGCTGGCGCAGGTGGAGTCCATCGACGCCGGCGTAGCCCTGGTGCTGCAGGCGCTGCCTCGCGGCCAGCGGCGGCGCTTGAAGGTGCGCCTGCCGTTTCTTGCCACTGTGGATAACGCCGCGCCCAAACCACGCCAGAGCGCCTACGGCCCGGCGCAACGGGGTGAGTTGGCAGCCCATGACGTCGAGATTGAACAGGATGAGTTATTCACAGACGCACTGCTGCAACCGGCCAAACCGCGGCCCAAGCGCCTCAAGGTGATCAAGGCCAAGAGCGGCGCCGATCGTATGAAAGCTGCCACAGCCAAGGCCAGTGGGGGTGGGGGGCAGGTGCTCAAGGGCGTCAGCGCCGAAGAGGGCGCGCAGGCGATTCTCAAGTTGCTGATAGAGGAAGGCGTGGTTCGCTAAGCTCTTCTGAAAAGATAGCGAGGCAAACGCTGTATACACCACAGCGTTTGTCTCGCAACAGACATTTTACTTCTCAGTCTTTCTTATCCCACGCATCGTTCCATTGGCTGCCTACACCAGGTTCGTAATAGCTGGGTGATTGCGAGCACCAGCCGCTATTTGGGTAGGGTTTGCACACATAATTGGCGCCCTTGTTAGATACAACGTCACGTGGCTTGTAAGGGGGGCTCTTGTTCGGCACGTACGCGGGGTATTCCCCACCGCCCGCTTCGACTATCGCCATGGCCTTGGAGTAACCCTTGACCTGTACGAATACCGAATTGACCTGCGGATCAGCCGTGTTGAACACAATGTCATTGCCGTCTTTTTCCCCTACTTTGGCGATGCTTGAAGGGATTTGATTGGCCAGTTGCGGGCCCCATATCTTCGCGTCCAGATTGTTTGCGTCAATGGGCAGGGTAATGTCTACGACCTCTTTCGCTTGTGGCGTGTTGTCCAGAATACGGAAGTGAACGGCGTTTCCTGGGGTGAGGTCTTTCATGACGGCATCGATGAATTGCCCCAGATCAAACCACCGCTCGGGAACGCCTGCCCCGATAATATTGATATCACTGCAGTTGTAGAATCCTTCCCCGGCCGGGTCAATTCGTTGCCATTGCACGAAGAGGGTCGCGTTGCCGAATTGTTCTGCAGGGATAGGCACTGGAAATCTGAAGTACCCCGAAGACGAAATGGCAGGCGGCCTGGTGCCCCAGTCGGTTTGAGCGACTGTCAGTTGCTCGGTATGGATAAGGACCAAATCATTCCAGGTCAGCGGTGCTGTGGTCGGATCAAAGCCAGGTTTTGTCAGGAATACCTTTGCAAAACTGGGGACGTGAGGGGCCGTACCGATGATGCGAACGTTCATTTTACCGTCGTGAGGCGTGACGTCCGTCCGGTACCAATCATTTGACACCAAGTTAAGGCCGTCTTTCTTCTTGTCACCTGCTGAACATAGCTGCCCATCTGGAACTGCTTTTTTAACGATTTCCGGGTCGTTATACCCCGGGGCAGCAATTAAATGGGCAACTTCATTCCATTGCTGGCCTGGATACTGTCCGCTTGTTTTGGCTAACGCCGCGCATCCTGGATCGCTGGGGTTTCCCGACCAGAAATCTGGAAGCGCTTTGCAATGAACCTGGCGTGATACCGGCTCATCGACGGCACCGTGTGCCATGACCAACAGGGGGGCCAGAAGCACCGCTGCCAGCAGCCACTTGATGAGAACGTTCGTATGTTGCTGTAAATTATTCATGCTCTAGTCCACCTTCAATTCAGACAAACAAGTTCCGAACTGCTGGAACGCTCAGTGTGTTGTTAGCGTTTTGTAAGCATCGATGGCATAGCGAATGTCTCGCAGCGAACGCTGCAAGTCGAGTTCCCGAATGTGTTGACCCATCAGCGCCGTCAGCGGATAAGCCACTGTCGAAAGCGTGGCCAGTGAGGCCAGCGTCAGTAGTAATTCAATCAGCGTAAAACCTTTGGCGCGGTGATGGCTGGGATTGCCCTGCCACGTCACCGGTCTATCTCCTCTTTTGCGCCAAGGACTTCTGTACTCACCTGGGCCAATGGATATAACTGCAAGAAAGAGTGTAGATGAAGTTTAAATTTGAGCGTTTCCGCACAAGGAACGGACAAGCGGGCAATTACCCACAATCGCTGTGCACGTGCCTGTGGATAAGGTGTTTGTGTTTGTCCGCAGGGCACGTATTTAAAGGCCTGTACGCTATTGGCTGAAAAATGATCAGGCTAAGTGGCGGTTTTCTCTAGGGTTTTGCTGTGGATAAAGCTAAGCGGATTTTATAACTTGCCCCCAAAGTCTGTTGGCGGATCTGTGGATAAGATGTTCGCTATCCGTTGTAGGCCAGGTAATACGAGGCCTACAGAGGGTTGGTTAAAAAATCACCAAAACACTGTATTTAACCCTTAAAACGTCTCATGACCCGCGGAAATAGCGACTTTAGGTGGTTTTCCACAGCCCAGACAAAGTTGCCCCCAAAGTCTGTTGGCGCATCTGTGGATAAGGTGTTCGCTTACCGCTGCAAGCCACGCCAAACAAGGCTCTTGGAGGTTTGATCAATAAATGATCAGCTTGAGCTGAAACCCGGAAGTTTGAATAAGTCACGGATTTTCTTGATTTAATTTTCGTCCACGACGCAATTGCCCACAATTGCTGTGGGTGGCTTTGTGGATAAGTTGTTGGGTAAAGGCTGGAGGGCAGGGTGGTAAAGGGCTGTATCAGAGCTGATCGAATTTTGAACAGCTAATCTGTCCTAATGTGGGAGCTGGCTTGCCTGCGATAGCGGTCTATCAGCCAATACAGACTTTGACAGACACCATGCCATCGCGGGCAAGCCCGCTCCCAAACAAGCGTTATTCGTGAGCAGCTACGCCTTTGAGATAAGGCGCCGGCGCCGCACCCAGGTTGCTCAGCATGCGCTCGCTGTACCAATCCACAAAATTCACCACGCCAAATTCATAGGTCTTGGAGTACGGGCCGGGTTGGTAAGCGGTGGAGTTGATCCCGCGCTGGTTCTCTTCGGCCAGGCGGCGGTCCTGGTCGTTGGTGGCGTCCCACACTTGGCGCATGCGTTCCACGTCGTAGTCCACGCCTTCCACGGCGTCCTTGTGCACGATCCACTTGGTGGTAACCATGGTTTCCTGGGCGCTGATGGGCCACACGGTGAACACAATGATGTGGTCGCCCATGCAGTGGTTCCAGGAGTGCGGCAGGTGCAGGATGCGCATCGAGCCCAGGTCCGGGTTCTTGATGCGGC
The DNA here is from genome assembly GCF_001896155.1 of Pseudomonas sp. FSL W5-0203. Taxonomy (NCBI): domain Bacteria; kingdom Pseudomonadati; phylum Pseudomonadota; class Gammaproteobacteria; order Pseudomonadales; family Pseudomonadaceae; genus Pseudomonas; species Pseudomonas sp. FSL W5-0203. The sequence goes on along the minus strand of NZ_MPOR01000002.1, from coordinate 67,064 downwards.
CCATGAGCTTGGCACAACCTTGTTTGCCATCCAGGGTCATCGACACGGTGCCCTTGAGTAGCGGCATGCGCACAATCCGGTTACGCAGGCCGAAGCTGGCGTGGGCGTAAGGGATCTTCTCGGCATCCCAGGCGGCGGCGGAGGCGGCTACGTGGTCCTTGAACGCCTGGTCGGCACGTGGGTCGGTAACGTCGTCCCATTCCAGCAGGGTTTTGAGCAGTTCCGGGTGCGAGGCGTTGCAGTGGTAGCACTCGCGGTTGTTTTCCAGCACCAGCTTCCAGTTGGCTTTTTCGAACAAGGTGGTCTGGATCGCCACCTTGGTGTTCTCCATGTCGTAGGGCTCCATGTAATGGCTGAGCGTCGACAGGAAGTCATCGATGGCCGGCGGGTTTTCGGCCAGGCTGATAAAGATATAGCCGCCAGCGGTCTTCACGTTCACCGGCTTCAAACCGTACTGCTTCATGTCGAAATCGGCGCCCATCTCGGTGCCGGCGAACAGCAGGCGGCCGTCCAGCTCGTAGGTCCACTGGTGGTAGTGGCAAACCAGCTTGGCGACCTTGCCCTTTTCGCTGGTGCACAAGCGCGAACCACGGTGGCGGCACACGTTGTGAAACGCATGCACCACGCCATCGGCACCCCGGATCACGATGATTGGGTTCTTGCCCACTTGCAGGGTCAGGTAGTTGCCCTTGGTAGGAATTTCGCAGGTCATGCCGGCGATCAACCACTCTTTCTGGAAGATCTCCTGCATGTCGATATCGAACAGCCGCTCATCAGAGTAGAACGGCTGCGGCAGCGAAAAAGTGCGCTCGCGCTCTTGCAGCATTTGCGCGGTGGCCTTGCGTGCGGGTTCCAGCGGATCGCCCAAGCTTAAGGTTGCGGTGACGTCCATCGTGTGTGTCCTCATGGCCATTCTGTGTGGCCGGCGAATAGTGGCTACGGTTGGTGCTGTGCAAGGCGTAAAGAACGCGTCTTTGTTGGGAGCGAGTGTGGGCCCGGCGTAACGTCGAACCTTATCCATGGGCGACATGGCCCAATCTGATCCCGACGCGCAAGCCCCTGTCTTTGGGGGCTGGTCGCCGTAAGTATGTGAATGTCGCAGATAGGTAAATGGGTGGTTCTCGCGTTACGCAGAATCGCCACCATAAGGCCGACGTCGGCGGTGGAGAACAACATGTCCAATAATTTCCTGAATCCGGTAACCACCCAGACCTGGGCCAATGGCCGGCACATCGTCCGTTGCGTCAAAGTCATCCAGGAAACCTGGGATGTGCGCACCTTCTGTTTTATGGCCGATCAGCCGATCCTGTTCTTTTTCAAGCCAGGGCAATTCGTCACCCTGGAGCTGGAAATCGAAGGCCAGCCGATCATGCGTTCGTACACCATTTCCAGCTCACCGTCGGTGCCTTACAGCTTCTCGGTGACCATCAAGCGCGTACCGGGCGGCCGGGTTTCCAATTGGCTGCACGACACTTTGCACGAAGGCCAGGAGTTGGCGGTGCACGGCCCGGTCGGGCTGTTCAATGCCATCGACTTCCCAAGCCCGAAAGTGCTGTACCTCAGCGGTGGCGTTGGGATCACGCCGGTGATGTCCATGGCGCGCTGGTTTTACGACACCAACGCGAACGTCGACATGACGTTTATCCACAGCGCCCGCTCGCCCAAGGACATCATCTATCACCGCGAGCTGGAGCACATGGCGTCGCGGATCGACAACTTCAGCCTGCACCTGATTTGCGAAAAACACGGCCTGGGCGAACCCTGGGCCGGGTATCGCGGCTATCTGAACCACAAGATGCTGGAGCTGATGGTGCCGGACTTCCTGGAGCGCGAAGTGTTCTGCTGCGGCCCTACGCCGTACATGAACGCGGTGAAGCGTTTGCTGGAAGTTGCCGGTTTCGACATGACGCGTTATCACGAGGAATCGTTTGGCGCGACGCCGCCCGAAGCCCGTGCCGATGCGGTGGAGCAGGCCGAGCAAGCGGCGGATGCGCCGGAGATCGACCTGGCAGACCTGCATCAAGTGGAATTTATCGCGTCCGGCAAAAGCATTCGCGTGGCACCGGGGGAAACGGTGCATGCCGCAGCGGCCAAGCTCGGCCTGCTGATCCCCAAGGCCTGCGGCATGGGCATCTGCGGTACGTGCAAGGTGATGAAACTGGGCGGCGAAGTGGAGATGGAGCACAACGGCGGGATTACCGAAGAAGACGAGGCTGAAGGCTACATCCTGTCGTGCTGCAGTGTGCCGAAGGGTGATGTACGCATCGAATTCTGATCTGCTCGTTCCTAACGCTCTGCGTGGTAACGCCGCCCAGGACGCTCCGCGTCCGGCCGCATTGAGGGTGTGACGCGGAGCGTCAAGGGCTGCATTCCCACGCGGAGCGCGGGAGCGATCTTCCCGGCAGCAGGCACATGCTCGTTCCCACGCTCTGCGTGGTAACGCCTCCCAGGACGCTCCGCGTCCCGCCGCATTGAGGGTGTGACGCGGAGCGTCACGGGCTGCATTCCCACGCGGAGCGCGGGAACGATCTTCCCGGCAGCAGGTACATGCTCGTTCCCACGCTCTGCGTGGTAACGCCACCTGGGACGCTCCGCGTCCCGCCGCAGTTGAGGGGTGACGCGGAGCGTCACGGGCTGCATTCCCACGCGGAGCGCGGGAACGATCTTCCCGGCAGCAGGCACATGCTCGTTCCCACGCTCTGCGTGGTAACGCCGTCCAGGACGCTCCGCGTCCGGCCGCATTGAGGGTGTGACGCGGAGCGTCACGGGCTGCATTCCCACGCGGAGCGCGGGAACGATCTTTCCGGCAGCAGGCACATGCTCGTTCCCACGCTCTGCGTGGTAACGCCACCTGGGACGCTCCGCGTCCCGTCGTAAGGGAAGGGGCACGCGGATCTTCAGAGCCAAGGTTGGATGTCGATCAGGCCTGGCATACCTGCATAGTTGCGCGCGCTGGAGTAACGCCAGTGTTCAGCCAGGTCCACATAGCCCCGCTTTATGGGGTTGTGATGGATGTAATCAAGCTTCTGGCGCATGACTGCCTCGCTGTAAACCAACTCCGCATGTGAACCTTCCTGCCACAGTTGATAAACACGATCTGTCTTGTGTGCACGCTTGCAGAAACGCAGGCGCTGCAATACCCGCTCCGCGCCTTTGCTTTGCAGGTCGTCAATGATGGTTCGGGCGGTGAAGGATTTGAATTGGCTGACGCACTTTCCCAGATCTGGCGCTTGAGCAATAAAGTGCAAGTGATTTTCCAGGATGACGTAACCAAACAAGTTTAAAGCGTGGTTGCTTTGTTGATATCGCCAGCAATCCAGAAGATGGTCCACCAGGTAGTTGCAGGTGAAGAGGGGGAGCCATTCCATGACAGTGCAGGTGAGGAAGTGGGGTTTTTCGGGTTCGGTGATGACATAGCGGCTTCTGCCCACGTGTTCATCCTTGATTTCGGGTGGACGCGGAGCGTCCGAGGAGGCATTCCCACGCGGAGCGCGGGAACGATCATGATTCAGCGTCGCGTCGCAGGCCATGAATCTGCGACGCGGCGCTTAGGCGTTAACAGTTATTGGGCATAGATATGAACAACGAAGTGCTGGCCTGAGTTTGTCAATTCGTAGGCTTTGTCGTAGATGGTCAACGTCCTTGAGGGCTCCTGAATGGTGTCCCCGATCTTGGCGTGTTTCCTGAACTCGTCCCAGTCTATGACCGTGGTGCTAGTGCCGCCGCCGCTTTGCAGTGTGTTGCCATTACTTTGATATTCCATGATAAAACTCTCCATTGATGTGCCTTTGCGGCCGATTATTCGGCTGGCGATGAAACCCGAAAGGCGGCAGTTATCGCTGCGTTTTCCTTGCGGGTAACAAGAGGCTAGACAATGAAAGCGAGCTACGTAGCGGTCGGAAATATCAAAAAACAGTCTCGGCAATCGGCCAGTACCAACTGGCCGAATTCGTACGTTAAGCGTTCATTACTTCCCGAATATCGGCAGCCAATTCCCTCACACGCTCTTCCTCGGTATCCCACGCACACATGAAGCGCGCACCGCCTTTGCCGATGAAGGTGTAGAAGCGCCAGCCCTTGGCGGTCAGCGCTGCAATCGCGGGTTCCGAGAGTTGCAGGAACACGCCGTTGGCCTGTACCGGGAACATCAATTCCACGCCGGGAATATCCGACACCAGGCTGCTGAGCAATTGCGCGCAATGGTTGGCGTGGCGTGCATGCTTGAGCCACGCGTCATTTTCCAGCAGGCCCACCCATGGCGCAGAAAGGAAGCGCATTTTCGACGCCAACTGACCGGCCTGTTTGCAGCGGTAGTCAAAGTCTTCAGCCAGTTTGTGATTGAAGAACAGGATGGCTTCACCTACCGCCATGCCGTTTTTGGTACCACCAAAGCACAGCACGTCGACGCCGGCTTTCCAGGTCAGGTCGGCCGGTGAGCAGCCCAGGAATGCACAAGCATTGGCGAAGCGTGCGCCGTCCATGTGCAGGTTCAGTCCCAGTTCCTTGCAGGTGGCGCTGATGGCGCGGATTTCTTCCGGGGTGTACACGCTGCCGACTTCGGTGGCCTGGGTCAGGGTCACGACGCGCGGCTTGGGATAATGGATATCCTGGCGCTTGAGGGCGATTTCGCGGATCGACTCCGGGGTCAGCTTGCCGTTCTCGGTACGGGCAACCAGCAGTTTGGAGCCGTTGGAGAAAAACTCCGGCGCGCCGCATTCGTCGGTTTCGACGTGGGCGGTTTCCGAGCAAATCACGCTATGGTAGCTCTGGCACAACGAGGACAGCGCCAGGGAGTTGGCAGCCGTACCGTTGAAGGCGAAGAACACCTCGCAGTCGGTCTCGAACAGATTGCGGAAACCGTCGGCGGCGCGGTGGGTCCATTCATCATCGCCGTAGGCGCGTTGATGGCCCTGGTTGGCTTGTTCCATGGCGGCCCAGGCTTCCGGGCAGATGCCGGAATAGTTGTCGCTGGCAAATTGTTGGCTCTTGTCGGTCATGGCCCGTTCCTGTGGTCGATGTTGGTGCGCACTTTACCCAAGATTGCCGGGGGCACGCACGCACTGTAAATGCAAAGTCGTTGGGGAATTATGCACGGTACTCACACCTTGCCTGTCGGACCTGTCCGAGATGGCGCTTTGGATCTGCTCAAGTGGCTGGCGCTGTTGAGTATGGTGCTCGATCACCTGCGCTATGTGGGGCTGAGCCTGGATGGGCTATACGTGCCGGGGCGTCTGGCGTTTCCATGGTTTTGCCTGGCGATTGCGGCCAATGTGCATCGTGTCCGTTACGTCCCAGTGACCGGCCATTGGCGCTACCTGGGTTGGTTGCTGTTGTTCAGCGTGATCAGCGAAGTGCCGTATCGGCTATTTATCGAGGACGCCGATACGTTGAATGTGCTGCCGACTTTGGTGTTAGGTTTGCTGGTTGCCCGAGGTTGGCAGCAAAAGGCGCTTTTTGATCGAGGATTAGCGCTGTTAGCGCTCAGTATCGCGGGGGCGTTTGCGACACATTTGATGTTCGGTTTTTTCGGTGTGTTGCTGCCCGTGGCGATGTTGCTGGTGTTCAGTCGCCCTTGGTATTTCAGTGTGCTTCCAGGCTTGGTTTGTGTTGCCGCCAACCAATGGCAGATTTTGCTGAATAGCGGCACACCGGTGGCGCTGTTGGGGTTGGCAACATGTCTGATTGCGCCATGGGTGGGTTTGGTCTTGTTGCGACATGCCAAAAATGTCTCGCCACCAGCGATGCGGCGTTGGGCCTATGCTTTATATCCACTGCATTTCTTGCTGCTGCTACTCATCCGCCAGATCATCGCCTAACCCCTGTGGGAGCTGGCTTGCCTGCGATGCACACACCTTGGTCTGCCAGTTGCACCGCAGCGATGCCATCGCAGGCAAGCCAGCTCCCACACAAGCGTTTGCACATTCTTCAGTCCATGTCGTAAACGCACCTTTGCGTGGCGTGCGCAGGCATTTGGCCCGCACGCGCCAGCCCTACCATCGCATCAAAGGGCCCTGCGAGGGCCTCAACAATACGAAAGGCTGGGAGAGACGCGATGTTCAGCAAACAAGACCAGATCCAGGGATATGACGACGCACTGCTGGCGGCGATGAATGCCGAGGAGCAGCGCCAGGAAGATCATATCGAGCTGATCGCGTCGGAGAACTACACCAGCAAGCGCGTGATGGAAGCTCAAGGCAGTGGCCTTACCAACAAATACGCCGAAGGCTACCCGGGCAAGCGCTACTACGGCGGCTGCGAGCATGTGGACAAGGTCGAAGCCCTGGCCATCGAGCGCGCCAAGCAGCTGTTCGGCGCCGATTACGCCAACGTGCAACCGCACTCCGGTTCCTCCGCCAACAGCGCCGTGTACCTGGCGCTGATCAATGCCGGCGACACCATCCTGGGCATGAGCCTGGCCCACGGCGGTCACCTGACCCACGGCGCCAAAGTGTCATCCTCGGGCAAGCTGTATAACGCGGTGCAGTACGGCATCAACACCGACACCGGCCTGATCGACTACGACGAAGTCGAGCGCCTGGCGGTCGAGCACAAGCCGAAGATGGTCGTGGCAGGGTTCTCGGCCTACTCCAAGACCCTGGATTTCCCACGCTTTCGTCAGATCGCCGACAAGGTTGGCGCGCTGCTGTTCGTCGACATGGCCCACGTCGCCGGCCTGGTTGCCGCTGGCCTGTACCCGAACCCGCTGCCTTACGCCGACGTGGTCACCACCACCACCCACAAAACCCTGCGCGGTCCACGGGGCGGCCTGATCCTGGCCAAGGCCAACGAAGAAATCGAAAAGAAACTCAACGCTGCGGTATTCCCCGGCGCCCAGGGCGGCCCGCTGATGCACGTGATCGCCGGCAAGGCCGTGTGCTTCAAGGAAGCGCTCGAGCCCGGCTTCAAGGCGTACCAGCAGCAAGTGATCGATAACGCTCAGGCCATGGCCGAAGTGTTCATCAAGCGTGGCTACGATGTGGTCTCCGGCGGCACCGACAACCACCTGTTCCTGGTCAGCCTGATCCGCCAAGGCCTCACCGGCAAAGAGGCGGATGCCGCTCTGGGTCGCGCCCACATCACCGTCAACAAAAATGCGGTGCCCAATGACCCGCAGTCGCCGTTCGTGACCTCGGGCCTGCGCATCGGTACCCCGGCGGTGACCACCCGTGGTTTCAAGGTGTCGCAGTGCGTCGAACTGGCCGGCTGGATCTGCGACATCCTCGACAACCTCGGCGACGCCGACGTCGAGGCCAACGTGGCCAAGCACGTGTCTGCCCTGTGCGCTGATTTCCCGGTTTATCGCTGAGCGCGGTTTTGGAGTAATGACTATGCAACGCTACTCAGGCTTCGGCCTCTTCAAGCACTCCCTCAGCCATCACGAAAACTGGCAGAAGATGTGGCGCACGCCGACCCCTAAAAAGGTCTACGACGTGGTCATCGTCGGCGGCGGCGGGCATGGTCTGGCGACCGCCTACTACCTGGCCAAGGAACACGGCATCACCAACGTGGCGGTGGTCGAGAAAGGCTGGCTGGGCGGCGGTAACACCGCGCGCAACACCACCATCGTGCGTTCCAACTACCTGTGGGACGAGTCGGCGCACCTGTACGAACACGCCATGAAACTCTGGGAAGGTTTGTCCCAGGACCTGAACTACAACGTGATGTTCTCCCAGCGTGGCGTGTACAACCTGTGCCACACCCTGCAGGACATCCGTGACTCCGAACGCCGCGTGAGCGCCAACCGCCTCAACGGTGTGGACGGCGAGCTGCTGAATGCCCAGCAAGTAGCCGACGAAATCCCGTATCTGGATTGCTCCAAGAACACCCGTTACCCCGTGCTCGGCGCCACCGTGCAACGTCGCGGCGGCGTGGCCCGTCACGATGCCGTGGCCTGGGGCTTTGCCCGTGCTGCCGATGCCTTGGGCGTGGACCTGATCCAGCAGACCGAAGTGATCGGGTTCCGCAAGGAAAACGGCGTGTGCATCGGCGTGGAAACCAACAAGGGCTTTATCGGCGCCAAGCGTGTCGGTGTGGTGACTGCCGGTAATTCCGGGCACATGGCTTCGCTGGCGGGCTTCCGCCTGCCGATCGAATCCCACCCGCTGCAAGCCCTGGTGTCGGAGCCGATCAAGCCGATTATCGACAGCGTGATCATGTCCAACGCCGTGCACGGTTACATCAGCCAATCCGACAAGGGCGACCTGGTGATCGGCGCCGGTATCGACGGCTACAACGGTTACGGCCAGCGCGGTTCGTACCCGGTGATCGAGCACACCATCCAGGCCATCGTCGAGATGTTCCCGGTGCTGTCACGGGTGCGCATGAACCGCCAGTGGGGCGGCATCGTCGACACCACGCCGGATGCCTGCCCGATCATCTCCAAGACCCCGGTACCGAACATGTTCTTCAACTGCGGTTGGGGTACGGGCGGCTTCAAGGCCACCCCAGGCTCAGGCAACGTGTTTGCCGCCAGCCTGGCCAAGGGTGAAATGCACCCACTGGCCGCACCTTTTTCCATCGACCGTTTCCACAACGGTGCGTTGATCGACGAACACGGCGCTGCGGCCGTCGCCCACTAACAGGAGAAATTCCCTATGTTGCATATCTTCTGTCCTCACTGTGGCGAACTGCGCTCCGAAGAGGAATTCCACGCGTCCGGCCAAGCGCACATCCCGCGCCCGCTAGACCCGAATGCCTGCACCGACGAGCAGTGGGGCGACTACATGTTCTTTCGCGATAACCCGCGCGGCCTGCACCACGAACTGTGGATCCATGCCGCCGGTTGCCGCCAGTATTTCAACGCCACCCGCGACACTGTGACCTACGAAATTCTTGAAACCTACAAGATCGGTGAGAAGCCTCAGTTCACCGCCAAGGCCTCTGGAGAGAAGGTATGAGCCAGATCAATCGCCTGTCCAACGGTGGCCGCATCGACCGTAATAAAGTCCTGACGTTTACGTTCAACGGTCAGAGCTACAAGGGCTTTGAAGGCGACACCCTGGCTGCCGCCCTGCTGGCCAACGGTGTCGACATCATTGGCCGCAGCTTCAAATATTCGCGCCCACGGGGCATCTTTGCCGCGGGCGCCGAAGAGCCGAACGCGGTGCTGCAGATCGGCGCCACCGAAGCCACGCAGATCCCCAACGTGCGCGCCACCCAACAGGCGCTGTACCAGGGCTTGGTTGCTACCAGCACCAACGGCTGGCCGAGCGTGAACAACGACATGATGGGGATTCTCGGCAAGGTCGGCGGCAAGCTGATGCCGCCGGGTTTCTACTACAAAACCTTCATGTACCCGCAATCGTTCTGGATGACCTACGAGAAGTACATCCGCAAGGCGGCGGGCCTTGGCCGCTCGCCCACCGAGAACGACCCGGACACCTACGACAACTTCAACCGTCATTGCGACGTGCTGGTCGTGGGCGCAGGCCCTGCGGGCCTTGCGGCTGCGCTGGCCGCTGCGCGCAGCGGTGCTCGGGTGATCATCGCCGACGAGCAGGAAGAGTTCGGTGGTTCGCTGCTCGATTCCCGCGAAAGCCTCGACGGCAAGCCCGCCACTGAATGGGTTGCCGGCGTCATTGCCGAATTGAAAGCCCTGCCGGACGTGGTGCTGCTGCCCCGCGCCACCGTCAACGGTTACCACGACCATAACTTCCTGACCATTCACGAGCGTCTCACCGACCATCTCGGTGACCGTGCGCCGATTGGCGTGGTGCGTCAGCGTATTCACCGCGTACGCGCCAAGCGTGTGGTGCTGGCCACCGGTGCGTGCGAGCGTCCGCTGGTGTACGGCAACAACGATGTGCCGGGCAATATGCTCGCGGGTGCGGTGTCTACCTACGTGCGTCGCTACGGCGTGGCACCGGGTAAAAAGCTGCTGCTGTCGACCAACAACGATCATGCCTACCGCGTTGCGCTGGATTGGTTCGATGCGGGCCTCACCGTTGTTGCGGTGGCCGATGCGCGCCACAACCCACGCGGGGCACTGGTTGAAGAAGCTCGCGCCAAAGGCATTCGCATCCTCACCGGCAGCGCCGTGATCGAGGCCCGTGGCAGTAAGCACGTGACCGGTGCCCGCGTGGCAGCCATCGACGTCAAGGCGCACAAAGTCACCAGCCCCGGCGAGTGGCTGGACTGCGACCTGGTCGCCAGCTCCGGCGGTTACAGCCCGGTGGTGCACCTGGCCTCGCACCTGGGCGGCAAACCGACCTGGCGTGAAGATATCCTCGGGTTTGTACCCGGCGAAGCACCGCAAAAACGCGTGTGCGTGGGCGGCATCAACGGTGTCTACGGCCTTGGCGATTCCCTCGCCGATGGCTTTGAAGGCGGCGTGCGTGCAGCCAGCGAAGCCGGTTTTGCCCCGGTTGAAGGCACGCTGCCAAAAGCCTTGAGCCGTCTGGAAGAACCGACCCTGGCGCTGTTCCAGGTGCCCCACGAAAAAGCTACCGCACGGGCGCCAAAGCAATTTGTCGACCTGCAAAACGACGTGACCGCCGCCGCCATCGAACTGGCCACCCGCGAAGGTTTCGAGTCGGTGGAGCACGTCAAACGCTACACCGCGCTGGGCTTCGGCACTGACCAGGGCAAGCTGGGTAACGTCAACGGCCTGGCCATCGCCGCCCGTTCGTTGAACGTGACCATCCCGCAGATGGGCACCACCATGTTCCGTCCCAACTACACGCCGGTGACGTTCGGCGCCGTAGCGGGCCGTCACTGTGGGCATATCTTCGAGCCGGTGCGCTACACCGCCCTGCAGGCCTGGCACGTGAAGAACGGCGCCGAGTTTGAGGACGTCGGCCAGTGGAAACGCCCATGGTATTTCCCACGCAACGGTGAAGACCTGCACGCCGCGGTGAAGCGCGAATGCCTGGCGGTGCGTGACAGCGTCGGCCTGCTGGACGCGTCCACCCTCGGCAAGATTGACATTCAGGGCCCGGATGCCCGCGAGTTCCTCAACCGTATCTACACCAACGCCTGGACCAAGCTCGACGTGGGCAAGGCGCGCTACGGCCTGATGTGCAAGGAAGACGGCATGGTGTTCGATGACGGCGTCACTGCCTGTCTGGCCGACAACCACTTCCTGATGACCACCACCACCGGCGGCGCCGCCCGCGTGCTGCAGTGGCTGGAAATCTACCAGCAGACCGAATGGCCGGACCTCAAGGTGTACTTCACCTCGGTCACCGACCATTGGGCAACCATGACCCTGTCGGGCCCCAACAGCCGCAAGCTGCTCAGTGAAGTCACCGACATCGACCTGGACAAGGACGGCTTCCCGTTCATGACCTGGAAGGAAGGCCTTGTGGGTGGCGTGCCGGCACGGGTGTTCCGTATCTCGTTTACCGGTGAGTTGTCGTATGAGGTCAACGTGCAGGCCGACTACGCCATGGGCGTGCTGGAAAAAATCGTCGAGGCCGGCAAACAGTACAACCTGACCCCGTACGGCACCGAGACCATGCACGTACTGCGCGCCGAGAAGGGCTTCATCATCGTCGGGCAAGACACCGACGGCTCGATGACCCCGGACGACCTGAACATGGGCTGGTGCGTTGGCCGGACCAAGCCGTTCTCGTGGATCGGCTGGCGCGGGATGAACCGTGAAGACTGCGTGCGTGAAGAGCGCAAGCAGTTGGTGGGGCTCAAACCGATTGATCCGAATGTGTGGCTGCCGGAAGGCGCGCAGTTGGTGTTCGATCCGAAGCAGACGATTCCGATGAAGATGGTGGGTCACGTTACCTCAAGTTATGCGCATAACTCCCTGGGCTATTCGTTTGCCATGGGTGTGGTGAAGGGCGGCTTGAAGCGCATCGGTGAGCGAGTGTTCTCGCCGCAAGCGGATGGCAGCGTGATCGAGGCCGAGATTGTGTCTTCGGTGTTCTTTGACCCGAAAGGTGATCGGCAGAACATCTGACACCTGATCGTTCCCACGCTCCGCGTGGGAATGCATTCCGGGGCGCTCTGCGCCCCAAGGGCGGACGCAGAGCGTCCATGGCGGCATTCCCACGCAGAGCGTGGGAACGATCAACAGAATTCAGAACAGGTGCTTTATGACAGCAGCCAATGTTTACCAACAACGCCCCACCACCGGCGCCAAGGCAGAGTCGTCGCTGCACCATGCCGACCTCGCCAGCCTGGTCGGCAAGGGCCGCAAGAATGCCGGCGTGACCGTGCGTGAAAAGAAACTCCTCGGCCATCTGACTATCCGTGGCGATGGCCACGACGCCGCCTTCGCCGCTGGCGTACACAAGGCCGTCGGCATTGAACTGCCCGGCCCGCTGAGTGTGGTCTTCAAAGGTGAAACCAGCCTTCAGTGGCTCGGCCCGGACGAGTGGCTGTTGATCGTGCCGAGCGGTGAAGAATTCGCCGCCGAACAGAACCTGCGTGCCGCCCTGGGCGGCCTGCATATCCAGATCGTCAACGTCAGCGGCGGCCAGCAGATTCTTGAACTGAGCGGCCCTAACGTGCGCGATGTGCTGATGAAGTCCACCAGCTACGACGTACACCCCAACAACTTTCCGGTTGGCAAAGCCGTGGGTACGGTGTTCGCCAAGTCGCAACTGGTGATCCGTCATACGGCTGAAGACACCTGGGAACTGCTGATCCGCCGCAGCTTCTCGGATTACTGGTGGTTGTGGTTGCAGGATGCCTCGGCTGAGTTCGGCCTGAGCGTTGTCGCATGATGATCATTCCCACGCTCCGCGTGGGAATGCATACCGGGACGCCCCGCGTCCCAAAAGCGGACGCAGAGCGTCCATGGCGGCATTCCCACGCAAAGCGTGGGAACGATCAGCCTGAGGAGTGACCCATGAGCCGCGCACCCGATACATGGATTTTGACCGCCGACTGCCCCAGCGTGCTCGGCACGGTGGACGCGGTCACCCGCTACCTGTTTGAGCAAGGCAGCTACGTCACCGAGCACCATTCGTTTGATGACCGCCTCTCGGGTCGGTTTTTCATTCGTGTTGAGTTCCGTCAGCCTGACGGCTTTGACGAGCAGGCGTTCCGCGATGGCTTGGCCACCCGTGGTGAAGCCTTTGGCATGATCTTCGAACTGACGGCGCCGAACTACCGGCCCAAAGTGGTGATCATGGTCTCCAAGGCCGATCACTGCCTGAACGACCTGCTGTATCGCCAGCGCATCGGCCAATTGTCGATGGACGTGGTCGCGGTGGTGTCCAACCACCCTGATCTCAAACCGTTGGCCGACTGGCACCAGATTCCCTACTACCATTTCCCACTGGACCCCAACGATAAACCGTCCCAGGAACGTCAGGTGTGGCAGGTGATTGAAGACACCGGCGCCGAATTGGTCATCCTTGCGCGCTACATGCAAGTGCTGTCACCAGAGCTGTGCCGCAAGCTGGACGGCAAGGCCATCAACATTCACCACTCGTTGCTGCCGGGCTTCAAGGGCGCCAAGCCCTATCACCAGGCGTACAACAAGGGCGTGAAATTGGTGGGCGCAACGGCGCATTACATCAACAACGATCTGGATGAAGGGCCGATCATCGCCCAAGGCGTGGAGGTGGTAGATCACAGCCACTATCCCGAAGATTTGATTGCCAAGGGGCGGGATATCGAAGGGCTCACATTGGCGCGGGCGGTGGGGTATCACATCGAGCGGCGGGTGTTCCTGAATGCCAATCGCACCGTCGTTCTCTAGATCGCTGTCGCAGGCAAGCCAGCTCCCACATTCCTGGATGTGTGAACCCGATCCACGGTGGGAGCTGGCTTGCCTGCGATGAGGCCCTTACAAGCAACACAAGAAACAGCATCTGTACCCGAGCACTTAACGCGCTGCCCCAAGGGCAACGCAGTTCCATAAAAACAACAGCGAGGTGAAAGCATGTCTGGTAATCGTGGTGTCGTGTATCTCGGCAACGGCAAGGTCGAAGTACAGAAAATCGACTATCCCAAAATGCAGGACCCGCGCGGCAGGAAGATTGAGCACGGCGTCATCCTGCGCGTGGTCTCCACCAACATCTGCGGCTCCGACCAACACATGGTGCGCGGCCGCACCACGGCCCAGACCGGCCTGGTGCTGGGGCATGAAATCACCGGTGAAGTGATCGAGAAGGGCAGCGACGTAGAGAACCTGAAAATCGGTGACCTGGTCTCCGTGCCGTTCAACGTTGCTTGCGGGCGCTGCCGCTCGTGCAAGGAACAACACACCGGCGTGTGCCTGACCGTCAACCCGGCCCGTGCCGGTGGTGCCTATGGCTACGTCGACATGGGCGACTGGACCGGTGGCCAGGCCGAGTACGTGCTGGTGCCGTACGCCGACTTCAACCTGCTGAAACTGCCGGATCGCGACAAGGCCATGGAGAAAATCCGTGACCTGACCTGCCTCTCCGACATCCTGCCCACCGGCTACCACGGCGCTGTTACTGCCGGCGTCGGCCCAGGCAGCACTGTCTATATCGCCGGTGCCGGCCCGGTGGGTCTGGCGGCTGCCGCCTCCGCTCGCTTGCTGGGTGCAGCGGTGGTGATCATCGGCGACGTCAACTCGATCCGTCTGGCCCACGCCAAGGCCCAGGGTTTTGAAGTGGTCGACCTGTCCACTGACACCCCGCTGCACGAACAGATCGCCGCGTTGCTCGGCGAGCCGGAGGTGGACTGCGCCGTTGACTGCGTGGGCTTTGAAGCACGCGGCCACGGCCACGACGGCGTCAAGGCCGAAGCCCCTGCCACGGTGCTCAACTCGCTGATGGGCGTGGTGCGCGTGGCGGGCAAGATCGGTATCCCAGGTCTGTACGTGACTGAAGATCCAGGTGCGGTCGATGCCGCCGCGAAAATGGGCAGCCTGAGCATCCGCTTTGGTCTGGGCTGGGCCAAATCCCACAGCTTCCATACCGGGCAGACGCCCGTGATGAAGTACAACCGTCAACTGATGCAGGCGATCATGTGGGACCGTATCAACATCGCCGAAATCGTCGGTGTGCAGGTGATCAGCCTGGATGATGCGCCACGCGGGTATGGCGAGTTCGATGCGGGTGTGCCGAAGAAGTTTGTGATTGATCCGCACAAGTTGTTCAGCGCTGCATAAGCATTGGCCAAATGAAAAGGGCGACCCATGGGTCGCCCTTATTCGTTGCCTGGAGCCAATTTTCAACGCACTGATGAGCCAATGTGGGAGCGGACTTGCCCGCGATAGCGGCTAATCAGTCGACATCTATGTCGCTGACCCACCGCAATCGCGGGCAAGCCCGCTCCCACAGTTTGAAACGAGTGTGCGGCCCGATCAGCGAGTGGCCAATGCACCCTGGTAGACGGTCGGGCCTGTTGGCTGCTTGCTCACCGAACCACCCTTGGTTTCCGAGCTCACCATCAATTCCACCGGCTTGCTGATGGTTTCCTGTTGGCGTGGGTTCAGGCCGATGATGCCTTTGCCATCCTCCGGCAACAGTCCAAGGGACACCGGTGTGCCGTCTTTGGGAATCGCCCAGAGTTCAAGGCTCTGGTCCGGTGCTGGTGCCGTGGAGGCAATCGGTTCTACTTCCAGGTAGTCCTTGTGGGCCATGATCTGTGCGGCCGGCTGTTGGGTCGTGGTCACCAATGTCGCCGCGGATTTGACGCTGTCCTGGGTGTAGAGCGCGCCGCCGATACCGGCAACCACCACCACGCAGGCGCCGATGAACAGGCGAGGGCGGCTCCAGAACGCAGGCTTGTGCTCAATCACTGGGGGTTGGATCGCAGTCATAAGTCTCTTCTCGACAAATTCTATAGTCAGTTCATGGACCCGCTTATCCTCGATGGGTTCCTGAGGGGCTCCGGAACAACCGACGGGTTACCCAGTCCAACGCCTGCTTTTACCCCTATACCCAGAGGTTGTTTCGATGAAGATTTCACGCGGTTTTGCCCTGTCCTGCCTGTTGACCGTGGCCGCTGGCCCGGTGTTCGCAGCAGGTTTCAGCCTTGGCGATGCAGCCAACGCCATTTCCGGCATGCAGGGTGGCAACAACAAGGCCGCTGCCGCCGCGCCTACGTCGGAGACGGCCGACCTGCTGACGGCCTTGACCTCGCAACTGAACATCACCCCCGAGCAAGCGGTGGGCGGCACGGGCGCCATGCTGGGCCTGGCCAAGAACAAACTCAGCGGCAACGACTTCTCGCAGTTGAGCAGCACTGTGCCGGGTCTCGACAAGTTGTCAGGTAATAACGCATTGGGCAGCCTCGGTGCCCTGAGCGGGATGCTCGGCCAAACCGGCGGCAGCAAGACCAGCGGCCTGGACGGCCTATTGGGCAATGTGAAAAGCACCAATGACTTGAACACCGCCTTCAGCGCCTTGGGCATGGACAGCGGCATGATCGGCCAGTTTGCCCCGGTAATCCTGAAATACCTCGGCGGCGAGGGCGCCAGCAGCTCCGTATTGGGCAAATTGGCTCAAGCCTGGGGAACCGGTAGCTAGTTACCTGCGCAAAGGTCGTTTTTATAACGAGCAAGACTGAAATGTCATACCGGTAAATATCACAAGGTTGTAGGGAACCGTAAGAAGCAAGACACCACAATAAAGGTACCTTCCAAGGTCTCGTTTACGACGACCTTGGAAGGTTTCATTAATGACCTATGAGTGGTGGCGTTTTGAATATCAACGGGACACAAACTCCAGACATCAAAAACTATTTCAGTCCGCCTCCTCTTTCACGCAGTGGCGCTGATGATCAAGCGTTGCGCTCGCGCCTGGAAGAGATGGGGATTCACTCTGACAGCTACACAGCATCGGCGAGTCGCTTCAAAAAAAATGACGAAGATCTGTCGCCTGGGCTTCGTTCTATTGTGCTGGGTGGAATTGATAATGCTTGGTCAGCGACAGCTCTGTTCAACGGCCTTGCCCGAAAGCACGCTTTCCGCTGTCTATAGTCAGGTTTCGTAGCATCTTGCGGGGCCAGGCGGTCATCGTTGCTCCCCACTGTTTTCCAGCAGTTCGTGAATTCGACGGTCCTTTTCCCTCCAGAGCTGGTTGACCCAGTTCTGGAGGGTCTGGCGAAACGCCGGATCGTTCTCGTAATCCCCTTGCCACAACGCCGGGTCCAGCTCGCGGGTGCGGATATCCACGATCACCTTCGGCACCGCGCCGCTGATCAGGTCCCAGAACCCTGGAATCTTTTGTTGTGGGTAGGCCACGGTCACGTCGAGTACCGCGTCCAGCTGTTCACCCATTGCTGCCAGCACAAACGCCACGCCGCCTGCCTTGGGCTTGAGTAGTCGAGTAAAGGGTGAACTTTGCTGCGCACGCTTGGCCTCGCTGAACCGCGTGCCTTCCAGGTAATTGACCACCGTCACCGGCTGACGCTTGAACAGCTCGCAGGCCTCTTTGGTGATTTTCAGATCCTGCCCCGCCAGCTCCGGGTGCTTGGCCAGGAATGCCTTGGTGTAGCGCTTCATGAAGGGGTAATCCAGCGCCCACCAGGCCAGGCCGAGGAAGGGCACCCAGATCAGTTCTTTTTTCAGGAAGAACTTGAAGAACGGCGTGCGCCGGTTCAATGCCTGGATCAGCGCGGGAATATCGACCCAGGATTGGTGGTTGCTGATCACCAGGTAAGAGGTATCGCCGCGCAGGTCTTCGCCACCGCGAATATCCCATTGGGTGGGGATGCACGCGGCGAAGATCAGCTTGTCGATCTCGGCCCAGGTTTCGGCGATCCACATCACCGCCCATGAGGCATAGTCACGCGAGCGCCCTGGCGCCACCAGCTTGAGCAGGGCGAAGACCATCAAGGGGCCGATCAGGATCAGCGTGTTGACTAACAGCAGCAGTGTAACCAGACAGCCGGTGAGCAGGCGGCGCATAAGCAACTCTTGGAATTCTGTGGGCGGGCCATGATAAGCAAGGTGAGTCTAGAGGCCAAATCGCAAAATGCCGCACGAATGTTTCACACTGTGCGCGATATGCTCGCTCAGCCAACTAAGTGCCGTGTTTGCGGTCTAGACTCCGCCCACTTCTTTCGAGGAAATCCTGCCGTGAAATTACTCCTTGCTGCGTTCGCTCTGGTTGCCGTCCCTGTCATGGCGGCCGAGCCCACGCTCTACGGTCGCTACGAATACATCCAGTTGCCGGAGATCGGCCAGACGTTCAAGGCCAAGATGGACACCGGCGCGCTGACCGCCTCGCTGTCGGCGCGCGACATCGAAACCTTTCAGCGCGACGGCGATGACTGGGTGCGCTTCCGCCTCGGCGGTGAAGACGCGGGTAACAAGGTCTATGAGCACAAGGTGTCGCGCATCAGCAAGATCAAGAGCCGCGCCGACGAAGACGATGATAAGGACGAAGCCAGCGTGGCCAAGCGCCCGGTGATCGATCTGGAGATGTGCCTGGGCGACGTCAAGCGCACCGTCGAGGTCAACCTCACCGACCGCAGCAGCTTCAACTACCCGCTGCTGATCGGCGCCAAGGCCCTGCGTGAATTTGGCGCTGCGGTAAACCCGGCACGTCGCTACACTGCCGACAAACCGGACTGCTGATCGAACCCATGCCGCACATCCTGATTGTCGAAGACGAAGCGGCGATAGCCGACACGCTGATCTTTGCCCTGCAAGGCGAGGGCTTCACCACCACCTGGCTGACGCTCGGCCAGGCGGCGCTGGAGCATCAGCGCCAGACCCCGGCTGACCTGATCATTCTCGACATCGGCCTGCCGGACATCACCGGCTTTGAAACCTGCAAGCAATTGCGCCGCTTCAGTGAAGTGCCGGTGATGTTCCTCAGTGCGCGGGATGCGGAGATCGACCGGGTGGTGGGGTTGGAGATCGGTGCCGACGATTATGTGGTCAAGCCTTTCAGCCCGCGGGAAGTGGCGGCGCGGGTCAGGGCGATACTCAAGCGGGTCGGCCCGGGTGTGGCGCCAACCCTGTTCCAAGTGGATCTGGAACGCATGCAGATTCTCTATCGTGGCCAACCCTTGAGCCTCACGCGTCATGAGTTCCGCCTGCTGCAAAGTCTGCTGGACCAACCCGAGCGCGTGTTCAGCCGCGAACAACTGCTGGATGCGGTGGGCGTACCCTTTGATGCCGGTTATGAGCGCAATATCGATAGCCATATCAAGAGCCTGCGCAGCAAGCTCAGGAGTGTGGCGGCGGATGCCGAGCCGATCCAGACCCATCGCGGCCTCGGCTACAGCTACAGCCCGAGCCACAGCTGATGCGCCTTGGGCTGCGGATTTTCCTGGTGTATGCGCTGTTTATCGGCCTGACCGGCTACTTCGTGCTCAACACCGTGATGAAGGAAATCCGCCCCGGCGTGCGCCAGTCCACCGAAGAAACATTAGTGGACACCGCCAACCTGCTGGCTGAAATCCTGCGTGCAGACGTTAAAAACGGCACCCTCGGCCAGAGCCATTGGCCCGAATTGCTCAAGGCTTATGGCAGTCGCCAGCCGGGAGCGACGATCTGGGGCCTGCCGAAAAACCAGGTCAACCATCGCATCTACGTGACCGACGCCACAGGCAGGGTATTGCTCGACTCCAGCGGTGAAGCAGTCGGCCAGGACTATTCGAAATGGAACGACGTGTACCTGACCCTGCGCGGCGAATACGGTGCGCGCTCCACCCGCAGCGACGCAGACGACCCCACCTCATCGGTGATGCACGTGGGGGCGCCGATTCGTGACAACGGGCAGATCATCGGCGTGGTCACCGTAGCCAAGCCCAACAGCTCGTTGCAACCCTACGTGGATCGCACCGAGCGGCGCCTGCTGTGGTACGGCGCCGGGCTGGTCACCCTCGGGCTGCTGCTGGGCGCGCTATTGTCGTGGTGGCTGACGGCGGCCCTCAGACGCCTTACCGCCTATGCCGAAGCCGTGAGCGAGGGCCGCCGCGCCGAGTTGCCGCATTATCGCGGCGGCGAGCTCAAGCAGTTATCCACCGCCGTGGAGCACATGCGCACGCAGCTGGAAGGCAAGGCTTACGTAGAGCGCTACGTGCATACGCTGACCCATGAATTGAAGAGCCCGCTGGCGGCGATTCGGGGTGCGGCGGAGCTGTTGCAGGGCGACATGAGCCGTGAGCAGCAGCAGCGGTTTGTCGGCAATATCGACAGCGAAAGTGCGCGCCTGCAACAGCTGATCGAGCGCCTGTTGAACCTGGCCCAGGTGGAACAGCGCCAAGGTCTGGAAGAGCAGTCGAGCATTTCTTTGGCAGCCCTGGTTGAGGATGTGTTGAAGGCTCAATGTGCGCGGGTCGAAGGCGCCGGCTTGCACGTCGAGCAGGCCATCGCCGCCGATGTGCGGGTATTTGGCGAACCTTTCCTGCTGCGCCAGGCCCTGGGCAACCTGCTCGACAACGCTCTGGATTTCACCCCACCCGGCGGCACGCTGAGGTTCAGCGCGCTGGTGCGGCATCACGAGGTGCAGGTCAGCCTGTTCAACCAGGCGCAGGCGATTCCCGACTACGCCTTGCCGCGCCTGAGCGAGCGTTTCTACTCGCTGCCGCGCCCGGCCAGCGGGCGCAAAAGTACGGGCCTGGGGCTCAACTTTGTCGAGGAGGTGATGAAGCTGCACGGCGGCTCGTTGCAGATCGGCAACGTACCGGGCGGCGTGCAAGCGGTACTGCATCTCCACACAGTCTCCACATTGCCCACATAAATTCCCCATACCGACTGGGCAGACTCTCCCCATCAAAACAGGGAGAGACCCATGAACCGCAACCTGCTTTTCAAATTGGGCGCGATTGCGCTGCTGATCCTGCTGTTGCTGATTCCATTGTTGATGATCAACGGCATCATCAGCGACCGTCAGCAACTGCGCGACGGCGTACTGATGAACATTGCCCGCAGCTCAAGCTTTGCCCAGCGCCTCACCGGGCCGGTGATGGTGGTGCCGTTTCGCAAGACGGTGCGCGAGTGGAAGCTCAATGAGAAGCTCAACAAGCGCTACGAAGAAACCCGTGAAGAACGCGGCCGTCTGTATTTCCTGCCGGACCGTTTTGAGCTCGACGGCAAAGTGCAAACCGAACTGCGTGCGCGCGGCATTTACCAGGCGCGGCTGTTCCATGCCGACAACCGTATCAGCGGGCGTTTCGAGTTGCCGGCGCAGTTGGGGATCACCGAAGACTTTGCCGACTACCGCTTTGAACCAGCGTTTCTGGCGGTGGGGATCAGCGATATTCGTGGTATTGAAAACGCGTTGAAGCTGGAACTGGGCGATCAGCGCCTGGAGTTCTCGCCGGGTTCGCAAGTGGACTGGCTGGGTGAGGGCGTGCATGTGACGTTGCCTGCGCAAGACGGCAAGAAAGCGGCCGTGCTGGACTTCGCCTTCGACCTGCGCCTGCAAGGCACCGAACAACTGCAAGTGGTGCCCGTGGGCAAGACCAGCCAGGTATCACTGGCGTCCAACTGGCCGCACCCGAGTTTTATCGGCAACTTCCTGCCGGCTCAGCGTGAAGTTACCGACCAAGGCTTCAGCGCCAACTGGCAGACGTCCTTCTTCTCCACCAACCTGGAACAAGCCCTGCAGAACTGCCTGGACGGGCAAGGCTGTGAAGATTTCAGCAACCGCAGCTTTGGTGTGAACTTCATCGACCCGGTAGACCAGTACCTCAAGAGCGACCGGGCGATCAAATATGCGTTGTTGTTTATCGCGCTGACCTTCGCTGGTTTCTTTCTGTTCGAAGTGCTCAAGAGTCTGGCGGTGCACCCGATTCAGTACGCCTTGGTGGGCGTGGCGCTGGCGTTCTTCTATCTGTTGCTGTTGTCGTTGTCCGAGCATCTGGGCTTTGCCCTGGCCTATCTGATATCGGCCAGCGCCTGTGTGGTGTTGATCGGCTTCTACGTGTGCCATGTGCTGCGCAGCGTCGCCCACGGCCTGGGGTTTTCGGCAGGGTTGGCGGCGTTGTATGGCTTGCTGTACGGCTTGCTCAGTGCCGAGGATTACGCACTGTTGATGGGCTCGCTGCTGCTGTTTGGCCTGCTGGGTACGGTGATGGTGCTGACGCGCAAACTGGATTGGTATGGGGTGGGCAAGCGTAAGGTGGGGGAAGTGCAATGATCGGGCTGCGCGAAGATCAGCGGATGAAAGCGAGGATGGTCAACTTCCTCAATCACACCGTCTCTCACTGTAGGAGCGAGCTTGCTCGCGAAGAACGCAAGGACCCCGCGTTTAACCAGATGACCTGCGTTATCGTTGACGATTTTCGCGAGCAAGCTCGCTCCTACAGGGGGCTGGTCAAACCGGGGGTTGGGTCTGCTGCATCGAAGCCCGCTGGCTGACTTCGGCGTACCAGGCGGCGAGCTTGGGAGTGTCCGAGCGCCACTGCATATCCGGATGGCGAAAGTCGATATAGCCCAGGGCACAGGCCACGCTGATGGCGGCGACGTCGAAGTGGCTGGCCAGTTCAGCAATGGCGTCCCGCTCCAGCTCGGCGAGGGCGCGGCGGATCTTGTTGCGCTGCTCATCCAGCCAGGGAGCCCAGTGTTTTTCTGGCGGACGCATGGCGGTCTCGTAACGTACCAGCACGGCGGCATCCATGATGCCGTCAGCCATCGAGGCCAGGGTCAGGCGCCGCCAGCGGGCCGAGCCGTCGCGGGGGATCAGCGGGTTGCCGACATGCTGGTGGTCGAGGTAATCGAGAATCACCCGGCTGTCGTGCAATACCGAGCCGTCGGCCAGGCGCAGGGCCGGGATCTTGCCCACGGGGTTGCCTTGCAGCACTTCGGCATCCGGGTTGACCGGAGTGGGCAGGCACGCGTGCAGGGCCACACGATCCTGCTGGCCGGTCTCGATCAGCAGCACGCGCACTTTACGCACGAAGGGCGAAGCGGGGTTGTGGAACAAGGTCATGCTGGGGGCGGACATGGGCATTCCTCGAGGTGAAGTGTGGCTAGCCTAGAGGGTTGTGCGGTGCCTGGCGAGGGGCCGCGTTGTTTTTGCGGGCCTCATCGCAGGCAAGCCAGCTCCCACATTGGGCTGTGTTCACAGGTCAAAATGTGGGAGCTGGCCTGCCTGCGATAGCGACCTCAGGCGCGCCGTTTAACCAACCCCCATACCCCCATCATTGCCGGTATCCCGAGCCCGATCCAACTCAACGAATCCCACCACCCATCGCCCAGCAACGCCGCAAACAACCCGGCAGCACTGAGCAGGCCGATCCCCAGCGGTATGGCAAAGACCTTCCAGACATTCGACTGCCGCGGCTTCATACCTTGGCCGCCTTGCGCCGTACGATCCATAAGTAAATGCCGCTCACCAGCACGATGATGGTCAACACATCCAGCACCGCCCACAGGACCTTCATTGGCATGCCGCCGTAATCACCGAAATGCAGGGGTTGGGACATGCCCATGGCGTCCATGTACCAAGGCCGTTCGGCGATGGCGGTGACGGCCAGGGTGCTGGCGTCGATCAGCACCGGGGTCAGCAAATGGGAGGTCAGGTGGGTGCTGCCCTTCATGAACACGGCGTAGTGATGTTCGCTGGAAAAACGCGTGCCGGGGAAGGCGATAAAGTCTGGCTCCATACCCGGAGCGGCCTTGGCGGCAATGCTCAACAACTCGGTGGCGGGCGCGCGTTGGGTCAGCGGCGGGGCGTTCTTGTAAGGTTCGATCATGGCGCTGAGGCTGTCCTGGCGCCAGGCGGCGATGATCAGGTCGGCGCAGGCGCTGATCACGCCGGTTACCCCCACCACCAACGCCCAGGTCAAAGTGACCACGCCGATCAGGTTGTGCAGGTCGAGCCAGCGCAGGCGAGTGGACTTGTCCTGGCGCACCGTGGCGAACTTCAAGCGACGCATGAACGGCAGGTACAACACCGTGCCCGAGATAATCGCCAGCACAAACAGAAGGCCCATGAACGCCAGCAACAACTTGCCCGGCAACCCGGCAAACATATCCACATGCAGGCGCAGCAGGAACAGGGTCAGCCCGCCATTGGCTGCGGGGGTTTCCACTGCTTGGCCAGTGCGGGCGTCGAGCATGAAGGTGTGCGACGAATTCGGCTCGGTACCGGCTGTGGCGGCCATGATCGCGATCACACCGTTCTTGTCGTCTTCGTCCCAGGCAAGGTACTGCATGGCGTCGCCGGGGCGATGGGCCTGGGCTTTAGCCACAAGCTGCTCAAGGTTGAGCCGGGGCGTATCGGCAGGCATCTGCGCCAGTTCGGGTTCATTGCCCAGCAGGTGGTCGATCTCGTGGTGAAACACCAACGGCAGGCCGGTGAGGGCGAGCAGCAGCAGGAATACGGTGCAGATCAGGCTGGTCCAGGTGTGGATGAAGGACCAGCGGCGGATGGTTTTGCTTTTCATTGTCTAGCCTTCAGATGCACCAAAGCCGCCCTGTTGGGCGGCCTGGTGGTTAGCTCAGCTGATTACCACTGGTAGGTGGCGCTGGCGACTACGCTGCGTTGGTCGCCGAAGTAGCAATAGGAGCCATCGCAGGTGGAAATGTAGTCTTTGTTGAACAGGTTGGTCGCGTTCACTTTCACCGACGCGCCCTTGAGGCTGTTGTCCAGGCGACCGAGGTCGTAATGCACCGCGCCGTCGAACACGGTGTAGGCGTTGGCCTTGCCGGCCCAGGTATTGGCCTGGTCGCCATAGGTGTTGCCGGTGTAGCGGGCGCCGAAGCCGATACCGAAACCGTCGAGGGCGCCGGTGTGCCAGGTGTAGTCGGTCCACAAGGATGCTTGTTGGTTAGGCATCAGTTGCAGGCGGTTGCCTTTGAACTCGCCTTTTTGCACTTCGGATTTGGCCAACGTGTAGGCAGCGATCACTTTGAGGTTTTCGGTCACGTCAGATACGGCTTCCAGCTCCAGGCCTTTGACTTTCACTACGCCGGTCTGGTCGGTGACAGAAACACCACCGGACTGGAAGCTGCTGACCAGAACGTTCTTCTGGGTCAGGTCATACAGCGCGGCACTGAGTAGCGTGTTCGAACCCGGCGGTTGGTACTTGATCCCCAATTCCCACTGCTTGCCTTCGGTGGGCTTATAGGATTCTGTAGGAGAGGCGCTGGCGTTGCTCGCCGGCTGGAAAGATTCGGCGTAGGAGATATACGGTACGAAGCCCGAGTCGAACACATAGCTCAGTGCCGCGTTACCGCTGAAATTCTTGCTGCGGTCAGTATTGGTCGCGTCGTTTTTGTTGAGGTACGTAGTGCCTTGGTGCACCCAGTCTTCACGGCCACCCAGGGTCAAGCGCCAGTTATCAAGAGCCATCTGGTCTTGGACGTAGAGGCCGGTCTGGACGGTTTTCTGATTGTAGTCGTAGAAAGCGCCGGAGCGTGCGGGGCGTTCAACTGGCGTGGTGTTGACCGGGTTGAAGATGTTGACTCGTCCGGCCTGCCCGTAAATCGACAGGTACGAGGTATCGGTACGCTGGTGGTCAAGCCCGAGTAGAAGGGTGTGGGTGACGTCGCCGGTGGAGAAGTCGGCCTGAAAGTTGTTATCTACCGCCAATTGTCCGATGTTCTCGTCCACGTTGGTCGAAGAACGGTCCATATTGCCTTCGGCGTCGACCGGTGCCCAGGCAAAGGCGCCCACGGTCAATTGTTGGAACGACAATTCTGATTTGGTGTAACGCAGATTCTGTTTGAACTGCCAGGTATCGTTGAAGCGGTGCTCGAATGCGTAGCCGAGTGCGTAATAGGTACGGTCGTAGAACTCGTAGTCCGGATCGCCCAGGTTTTTATGATGCGAAACGTCACCCAGTGGCGACTTGATCTTGGTGCCGACTATCGGCAGGAACTGGCTGGTCGCCCCGGTATCGTCGCGGGTGAACTGCGACAGCAAGGTCAACTTGGTATCGGTGTCGATATTCCAGGTCAAGCTCGGTGCGATGTTGTACCGCTTGTTGTCAATGTGATCGACCTGGGTACCGGCATCGCGCACCACGCCGCCAACGCTGTAGAGAAACTGGCCCTCATCATCGATCTTGCCAGTGCTTTCGAAATTGATCTGGCGGTGGTTGTCACTGCCGTATTGCACCTGGATAGCACTGCTCTGTTCGGCGCTGGGACGGCGGCTGACCATGTCCAGCAAGCCACCAGGTGGAGTTTGACCATAAACCGATGAAGCCGGACCGCGCAGCAGGGCGAGGCGGTCGAGGTTCCAGGTTTCGGCTTTCGGGTTGGCGTACACGCCACGGGGCAGTGGCAGGCCATCGAGGAATTGCGTCGGCTCGAAGCCGCGTACGCGCATCCAGTCGTAACGGGTGTCGCTGCCGTAGCTGGCAGACACGATACCGGGCATGTATTTGACCGCATCGTCGAGGTTCTGCACGTTACGGTCCTGCATTTGCTCGCGGGTGGCTACCGAGATCGAGCGTGGTGCCTCGACCAGCGCAGTATCGGTTTTGGTGCCGGCGGCGGTGCGCTTTGCAACATATCCCTCCACCGGCCCCCAAGCGCTTTCATAGCTGCCTTGGCCGGTGATGTTGGTGGTCGGCAAGGCAACGACGCCCTCCGGGACCGGCATCAGGGTGTAAGTGCCCGCACTGCTCTGCTCCAACTGCAACCCCGTCCCCCGCAAGGCTTCCCGCAACGCGCCCTGCGCATCGAACTGGCCTTTGACCGGTGCCGAGGTCTTGCCGGCGGCGAGTGCGGGGTTGAGGGTCAGCGCCAGGCCGGCCTGGCTGGCGATCTGGTTCAGGGTGGTGGCCAGGGGCGCAGCGGGCAGGTTATAGGCGCGCACGCTGGAGGCTTGTTCGGCGGCGATCAGCGGGGTGCTGGCGAGCGGGGCGCTGAGGGCGATCGCCATGGCTAACAGGCTGGGGCGCAACAAGGTGTCTAGCGTGCGGGACATAAGGGCGGCTCCTGAATGGAAATATTTCTCAATTGCCTAGGTGCCGAGCGAGAATCGAAAAGTGATAGGGGTGAGTGAAAATATTTTTCGCAGGTGTGCTTGAGGGCCTCATCGCAGGCAAGCCAGCTCCTACAGTTGAAGGTGTTCGCAATTCGAAATGTGGGAGCTGGCTTGCCTGCGATAGCAATCGCCCAGGCGCTGCAGGACCTAAGGCTTACCCTTGACGGTCACCCACCACGGCGTGTGCTGCTCGATCTGCACCGGCAAAGTCGGCAACAGCGCATTCAATGCCAACGTGGTGTCATGCAGCGGGAAACTGCCGGTGATGCGCAGGTCGGCCACGTTGTTATCCACCCCCAGGTAGCCGGTGCGATAGCGCGCCAACTCCTCGATCACATCCCCCAGCCGAGCGTTGTCCACTACCAGCATGCCGCGCGTCCAGGCATCGGTGGCCGGGGTGACGGCCAGCAACGGGCCAAGGCCGTCGCTGCGCATCAGCACCTGCTGGCCCGCCTTGAACACCTGTTCGTGGTGCAACGCCTCGGGCTGGGCGGCCACGGCTGACTGCAACACACTCAGGCGCGTAGCGTCGTCTTCGCGCTTGACGATAAACCGAGTACCCAGCGCCCGCAGGCTGCCGTCGCGGGTTTGCACGTAGAAAGGGCGTGAATCGTCGTGGCCGGTTTCGACGAGAATTTCGCCTGCCTGCAACACGATCAAGCGGCGTGTTTCGTCGAAGCGCACATCAATGGCGCTGTGGGTGTTGAGGTTGATCCGCGTGCCGTCCGCCAGCTTCAGCGTGCGCTGTTCACCGGTGGCGGTGCGCTGGTCGGCCAGCCAATAGTGAATAGGCACGTAACGCTCACCGGCAAACAGCGCCAGGCCGCACACCAGCACGATACTGGCCAAGCCCCGGCCCAGTTTGCGCACGCGCTGGCGAATGCCGTGGCGCGACTGCAGCAGCGCCGCCCGAGCCGGGCCCGAGGCCACACTGAAACGCTGGTCGAGCATGCCCAACTGGCGCCAGGCGCGGGCGTGTTCCTCATCACTGGCCAGCCACTTGCTGAACTCTTCCTGTTCCACCGCGCTGCCGTCGCCCGAGTCGAGGGACAGCTGCCAGGCAATCGCGGCATCCAGCACGCGCGACGACACCGGTTTGGAGCCGATCGCGGTCACGACGGCTCGCCATACAGTGCGATGTAGCACTGGCGAATGCCCTGGGCCAGGTATTGGCGCACGCGGGGCACCGACACGCCCAGGCGCTGGGCGATTTCGGCATGGCCCAGGCCGTCGAGGCGGTTATAGAGGAACGCGGCGCGGGCCTTGCTCGACAGTTTGCCGAGCAGGCGGTCGATGGCCTTGAGGTCTTCGAGGATCAGTTGCTGGGCTTCCGGCGAAGGCTGTTCGCTTTCCGGGATCAGCATCAATTCGGTGAGGTAGGCCTGTTCCAGGGCCGCACGTCGGAAATAGTCGAACAGCAAACCCTTGGCGATGGCCACCAGGAACGCCCGCGGTTCGCGGGGCTCGCGCAACTCGTCACGGCCCAGCAGGCGCATGAAGGTGTCCTGGCTCAGGTCTTCGGCGCGGCTTGGGCACCCCACGTTGCGTCGCAGCCAAGCCAACAGCCAGCCACGGTGGTCGCGATATAACGCACCAACAAGCTCACTGCGTGGGGTCTGGACCGACGACAAGGCATCACCGAATAAACAAGAGGTTTAAACTAACGAGAATTATTCGCGATTGTCGCAGAGGCGTGGGGTGGGCGCAATTGGCGTCTGTCGGGTGATCGTTCCCACGCTCGGCGTGGGAATGCATCCCGCGATGCTCCGCGTCGGGCGCGAAGCGTTAAAGGGAAGGGGACTGTTTGCGCCGTTTCCATTGGGCCAAACGCTCTTGCAGCGTCTGGGGCGTGTCTATCTGTTGCTGCCGCGCACGGCTGAACAGGATCAGCATCAGCTCTGCCGTCGCCAGTGCATCGGCGCTGGCATGGTGGCGTTCGCCAGCCTGTAGCCTGAAGTGGTTGAGCCAATCATCCAGCCCGGCCTCGCGGATATGCGCCTCAGGGCACAACAGCGGAGCCAGGTCTGCCACATCCAGGAATGGATGGGCCAGGCGATACCCCAGGCTGTCCTTGAGCGCCCGGCACAGCATGTGTTGATCAAACGGCGCATGAAAAGCCAGCAGAGGGCTGTCGCCCACGAACGCCATGAAATCCAGCAACGCCTCGGCCGGGTCGCTGCCGGCGGCAATTGCACTGGGCCCCAACCCGTGGATCAGCACACTGGGGCTGAGCTTGGTGTCGGTGCGCTGCAGGGTGCGTTCGAACAGTTGGGAGAAATCCACCGCACCGTCTTCGATGACCACGGCGCCGATGGACAGCACCTGGTCGCGGTGAAGGTTCAGGCCGCTGGTTTCCAGGTCCACCACTACCCAGCGCTGGCTGCGCAATGGGCCGTTGCCCAGTTCGGCGGGCTTGGGTAAATGCTCCAGGCGCTGCTGTTGCGCAGCGTTGAGCCCGGGCTTTTTCGCGCGCAGCCAGCCAAACAAACTCATAGCTGATACCGCAAGCTCAGGCTGCTTTGCAGGCGTTGGGCCTGGCGCAGGGACTCACGCAGGATGCGCCGGTCCAGGTGGTTGAGGCTGTCGGGGTCGACGCGGTTGGAATAGGGCAGGTTCTCGCGGGTCTGCAATTGGTGCTGCTGCATGCGGGTCTGCTGGATAAAGTGGTAGGCCTCTTCATAGGCGGCGCCATCCAGGGGGTCGATCACGGCCTTGTCCACCAACTGGCGCAGGCGTTCCAGGGTGTTGTTGGCGTGGATGCCATTGGCCAGGGCCAACAGGCGCGCGCCATCTACAAAAGGCGTAAGGCCCTGCACCTTGAGGTCGAGGGTGGCCTTTTCGCCATTTTTGCGGGTCAGCACGAACTCGCGAAAACGCCCTACCGGCGGGCGTCGTAGTAGCGCGTTTTCGGCCAGCATGCGTTGGAACAAGCGGTTATCCGCCACCTGATCGAGAATGCCCTGGCGCAGTTGCTCGCAACCGCGCTCTTCGCCCCACACCACGCGCAAGTCAAAATAGATGCTTGAGCCCAGCAGGTTTTCCGGCGTCGCCTCACGAATGAACGCGCCGAAGCGCCGCGCCCACTCCACGCGGGACAAGCACAGCTCGGGGTTGCCGGCCATGATATTGCCCTTGCACAGGCTGAAGCCGCACAGCGCCAGGCTTTGGTTGATGTGCTGCGCCAGCGGTAGCAAGAGCTCACGCCTTTCGGCGGCTTCGACGGCGTCCTTGGCCTCGAACAGGATGCCGTTGTCCTGGTCGGTGTACAGCGTTTGTTCGCGGCGGCCTTCGCTGCCAAAACACAGCCAACTGAAGGGCACGCCGGGGTCGCCTTTTTCCGCGAGGGTCAGCTCGATCACCCGGCACACGGTGTGGTCGTTGAGCAGCGTAATGATGTGGGTGATCTGGGTGGATGAGGCGCCATGGGCGAGCATGCGCTCTACCAACTGGCCGATTTCACCGCGAATCGCCACCAGGTTTTCCACCCGGGGCGCGTTGCGGATGGTACGGGCCAGGTGCACCAGGTCCACACGCTGCAAGGAAAACAAGTCACGCTCGGAGACCACGCCACACAGGCGCTGGTCTTGTACCAGGCACACATGGGCGATATGCCGTTCGGTCATGGCGATGGCCGCGTCGAACGCGCTGTGCTCCGGGCTCAAGTAAAACGGCGCCTGGGTCATGTGCCCGGCAATGCTCTGGCTGAAGTCGCTGGTGCCATCGGCGACCACCTGGCGCAGATCGCGCAGGGTGAAGATGCCCAGGGGCGCCTTGTGTTCGTTGACGATCACAATGCTGCCGACTTGCTGTTCGTGCATCAAGGTCACCGCTTCGCGCAACGCTGTGTGCGGGCTGCAGGTGACCGGGTGGCGCATGGCCAATTCACCCAGGCGGGTATTCAAGGAATATTGGGTGCCGAGGGTTTCCACGGCTTTTTGCTGTACCTGCTGGTTGACCTGGTCGAGCAGGCTGCTGACCCCGCGCAAGGCGAAATCACGAAACGGGCTGGACAGGGCGAACAGCTTGATAAAGGCCGGTTTGTTCAATTGCAGGCAAAAGGTGTCTTCAGCGGCTTTGTGTTCTGTACGGGTCGCGCGTTCACCCAGCAAGGCGGCGAGGGGGAAGCATTCGCCGGTGGCGATTTCAAAGGTGGTGTCTGCCGAGTCTGGCCGTTCACCCACGACCCGCCCCTGCTTGACGATATAAAAGTGCTCGACCGGGCCGCCCGACGGTTTGAGGATGCTGTCGCCGGGGCCGTAGAAACGCAGTTGGCACTGTTCCACCAGGAAGGCCAGGTGCGCCTGTTCCATCTGGTTGAACGGCGGGAAGCGTTGCAGGAATTGCAGGGTGCCGTGGATGTTCTGCAACACAGCGGTTTTACCCGCCTGTGCGAATGCATCAGCTTTACTCATAACAGTGACCGCGGTGTTTTTGTCGTTATCGTGCTGCATGGTCGACTCCTGCGCAGTGGGTGCCCATTGGACGTAAGTCTAGGTCGAGGAATACCGCGCAAAACTAGGGAAAAACCTTACATGACAATCGTCCAAAACCCGTAGAAAGCCCACTAGGCAAACTTTCCGACGAAGTGCACATTGTTCGCCCTTCCGCAGATGTCTGACGAGTGTGCTGGGAGATTGATGAGAACTGCTGAGAAACGTATGTCCGACCACGATATTTTGAGTGATGCCGAGCGCGAGGCGCTGAGCGCCGTGATGCTGGAGCCCGATTTACCCCCCCAACGCGTTTTGATCGTGGACGACGACAAGGACGCGCGTGAATTGCTGGCGGAAATCCTTGGGCTCGATGGTATTCGCTGCATGACTGCCGAAAGTGGCGAGGCTGCGTGGGATTTGTTGAAGACGAGCAGTTCCATCGGTTTGCTGATCACCGACCTGCGCATGGCGCCCAGCAATGGCCTGGAATTGATCCGCCAGGTGCGTGAGTCCACCCGTGCGGCGTTGCCGATCATCATCATGTCTGGAGACGCGGAAGCGCCGGATGTGATTGATGCGATGCATTTGAGCGTGGTGGATTTCTTGCTCAAGCCGATTGATAGCGTGAAGTTGGCGAAGTTGGTAAAGCGGGAGTTGGGGATGGTGCCCTGAATGTGGGGTGACTGGCCTGGCCTCTTCGCGGGCAAGCCCGGCTCCCACATTTGAAATGCATCCCCCTGTGGGAGCTGGCTTGCCTGCGATTCAGGCAACGCGGTCTAACTGACACACCTGATAAAAAAGCCCCGATCTTTCGATCAGGGCTTTTTTCCATTACAGGCCGTTCTTGGCCTTGAACTCCCGACGCCTGCGATGCAACACCGGCTCGGTATAGCCATTGGGCTGCTTGGTCCCTTCAATCACCAACTCCACCGCTGCCTGGAACGCGATGTTGCTGTCGAAGTCCGGAGCCAGTGGGCGGTACAACGCATCCCCGGCATTCTGGCGGTCCACCACCGGCGCCATGCGCTTGAGGCTGTCCATCACTTGAGCTTCGTTGACGATGCCGTGGCGCAGCCAGTTGGCGATGTGCTGGCTGGAAATGCGCAGGGTGGCGCGGTCTTCCATCAGGCCGACATCGTTGATGTCCGGCACCTTGGAGCAGCCCACACCCTGGTCGATCCAACGCACCACATAGCCGAGGATGCCCTGGGCGTTGTTGTCCAGTTCGTTGCGGATCTCTTCTTCGGACCAATCGGTGTTGCTGGCCAGAGGAATGGTGAGGATATCGTCCACCGAAGCGCGCTCGCGCTTGGCCAGTTCGGCCTGGCGGGCAAACACATCAACCTTGTGGTAGTGCAACGCATGCAGGGCCGCAGCGGTCGGCGACGGTACCCAGGCGGTGTTGGCACCGGCCAACGGGTGGGCGATTTTCTGCTCAAGCATCAAAGCCATCAGGTCGGGCATGGCCCACATGCCTTTACCGATTTGTGCACGCCCTTGCAGGCCGGTGCTCAGGCCGATATCGACGTTCCAGTTCTCATAGGCGCCGATCCATTTTTCCGCCTTCATGGCCGCCTTGCGCACCATCGCGCCGGCTTCCATGGAGGTGTGGATTTCATCACCAGTGCGGTCGAGGAAACCGGTGTTGATAAACACCACGCGCTCGCTGGCCGCCTTGATGCAGGCCTTGAGGTTGACCGTGGTGCGGCGCTCCTCGTCCATGATCCCGACCTTGAGGGTATTGCGCGCCAGGTTCAGCACCTCTTCGATGCGACCGAACAGTTCGTTGGTGAACGCGGCTTCTTCCGGGCCGTGCATCTTCGGTTTCACGATGTACACAGAACCGGTACGGCTGTTCTTGCGGGTGTTGTTGCCGTTGAGGCTGTGGATCGCCGCCAGGCTGGTGATCAGGCCGTCGAGGATGCCTTCGGGTACTTCGTTGCCGTCTTTATCGAGGATCGCGTCGATGGTCATCAAGTGGCCAACGTTGCGCACGAACAACAGCGAACGGCCGTGCAGGGTCACGTCGCTGCCATCCACGCCGGTGTAGACGCGGTCAGGGTTCATGGTGCGGGTGAAGGTCTGGCCGCCCTTGGCCACTTCTTCGGCCAGGTCGCCCTTCATCAGGCCGAGCCAGTTGCGGTAGATCACCAATTTGTCATCGGCGTCGACGGCGGCCACAGAGTCTTCGCAGTCCATGATGGTGGTCAGCGCGGCTTCCATCAGCACGTCTTTGACGCCTGCGGCGTCGGTTTGGCCGACTGGGGTGCTGGCGTCGATCTGGATTTCGAAGTGCAGGCCATTGTGCTTGAGCAGGATCGCAATCGGCTCGGCCGCAGGGCCCTGGAAACCGATCAACTGGGCATCGTCACGCAGGCCGCTGTTGCTGCCGCCTTTGAGGCTGACGATCAGCTTGCCATCGACGATTTTGTAGCCGGTGGAATCGACATGGCTGCCGGCGCTGAGCGGTGCGGCCTCGTCGAGGAAAGCGCGGGCGAAGGCAATCACCTTGTCGCCACGCACTTTGTTATAGCCCTTGCCCTTCTCGGCGCCGTTGGCTTCGCTGATGGCGTCGGTGCCATAGAGCGCGTCGTACAGCGAGCCCCAGCGCGCATTCGAGGCATTGAGGGCGAAGCGGGCGTTCATCACCGGCACGACCAGCTGTGGGCCGGCCATGCGTGCGATCTCATCATCGACGTTTTGGGTCGAGGCCTCAAAGTCTGCGGCTTCTGGCAACAGGTAGCCGATGTCTTGCAGGAAGGCTTTGTAGGCCACCGGGTCATGGGCCTGGCCGGGGTGGGTCTGGTGCCAGGTATCGATCCGCGCCTGGAAGTCGTCGCGTTTGGCGAGTAGGGCTTTGTTCTTCGGGGCCAGGTCATGGATGACCTTGTCGGCACCGGCCCAGAACTGGTCGGCAGTGATGCCGGTACCGGGAATGGCTTCGTTGTTCACGAAGTCGAACAGGACTTTGGCGACCTGCAGGCCACCGACTTGAACGTGTTCAGTCATTGCTTGCCTCACTCTGCGGAGCTTATGCGCTTTATCAGATTTTCATTATGTAGTGCACGGTTGGGCATACTACATGATGACTTGCGGTTGTGAAAATTAGACTAAATACGTCGTTTAGCGACCCACTTTGGTCGTACGGTCACAGCGGAGAACCGGATGTTCTCAAAAAACTATTGGATTGTTCCAGATAAATATAAAAATGGTACACGATTTGTCTGGGGGAGCTGGTTTGCCTGCTATGGACGTTAACGATCACGCGTCCCTTCTGGATAAACGCGGCATGTCTATAATCGAGGATCAACCAACCGAGGGACTGCGCCATGGACCATCTTGTACTCACTATTATCGCCGCCGACAAACCCGGCCTGGTTGAACGCATCGCGCAGAACATTGCCAGTCATGGTGGTAACTGGCTGGAAAGCCGCATGGCGCACATGGCCGGGCAGTTTGCCGGGATCCTGCGGGTCAGCGTGCCGAGCGAGCAGCGCCAGGCATTGGTGGGGGCATTGGAGGATTTATCCACCCATGGCATTCGCGTGTTGGTGGGTGAGGGCAGCAGCGGCCAGGCATCGGCGTCCAAGCCGATCCTGATGACCCTGGTGGGCAATGACCGCTCGGGCATCGTGCGTGAGATCACCGCGCTGCTGAGCCAGCAGGGCGTCAACCTGGAACGCCTGAGCACCGATGTGCGCCCGGCGCCCATGAGCGGTGATCCGCTGTTCAACGCCGAGGCGTTGTTGCAAGTGCCGGCCACGCTTTCGCTGGAAACCCTGCAAGAGGCTTTGGAAACCTTGGCCGATGACTTGATGGTGGAGTTGCGTCAGGAGGAATAACGATCCACAAGGTTATGCAGGGAAATCTTGCATGGGCCTGTGGATAACCTGTAGAGACCCGACGCCAGGCCACGTCCGCCGGCCTTCTGCGCAAGTTGAGCAAAAAACGAGCAGTTTCAAGGGCTTGTGCACAAATGGCGGGGATCAGGTTGTGGATAACCTTGGGGTCGAACGCTACAAGCCACGAAAGCCGTGGCTTGTAGAGGTTTGTACGTTATTTGATCAGCGTTTACGCACGGTCAGCCAGGCATCCAGGCTGTACACCACCAACCCGGCCCAGATAAAGGCGAAGGCGATCAGCGTGCTCGGCGCCAGGTGTTCACCGAACAACAGCACGGCTTCGAGCAACACCAGCGTCGGCGCCACATACTGCAAAAAGCCCAGGGCGGTGTAGGGCAAATGCCGTGCAGCGGCGTTGAAGCACACTAGGGGAATCAGCGTCACCGGGCCTGCGGCCACCAGCCACCAGGCCTCTGAGGTGCTCCAGAACGCCAGTTGCGCGCTGTGGGCGGTCGGGTTGAACAACAACCAGGCGACGGCAATGGGTACCAGCATCCAGGTTTCCACCACCAGCCCTGGCAGCGCCTTGACCGGCGCCTGCTTGCGGATCAAACCGTAGAAGCCGAACGTCAGCGCCAGCGCCAGCGACACCCACGGCAGGCTACCGACTTGCCACACCTGCTGCGCCACACCTATCGCTGCCAACCCCACCGCTACCCATTGCAAACGGCGCAAGCGCTCGCCGAGGATCAGCATGCCCAGCAGCACATTCACCAGCGGGTTGATGTAGTAACCCAGGCTCGCTTCAAGCATGCGCCCGGTGTTCACCGACCACACATAGGTCAGCCAGTTAGCGGCGATCAACGAACCGCTGAGGGCCAGGATCGCCAGGCGCTTGGGGTTGTCGCGCAGTTCGCGAAACCAGCCGGGATGTTTCCACACCATCAGCAACAGCCCACCGAACAGGGCCGACCACAACACGCGGTGCACGATGATCTCGGCGGCGGGCACGCTGGCGATGGCTTTGAAGTAGAGCGGGA
Source organism: Pseudomonas sp. FSL W5-0203 (assembly GCF_001896155.1). Taxonomy (NCBI): domain Bacteria; kingdom Pseudomonadati; phylum Pseudomonadota; class Gammaproteobacteria; order Pseudomonadales; family Pseudomonadaceae; genus Pseudomonas; species Pseudomonas sp. FSL W5-0203. The sequence continues at coordinate 30,966 of NZ_MPOR01000002.1, read as the reverse complement.
ACAGACCCCAGATGACATAGGCGCTCAGGCCCAGGATGTACCCCTTGCGGGGGTTGGCGGCTTGCATTGCAGAATCCTTGCTCAGGCAGCTAACAAAGCGCAATTGTAAGGATATTTGTCAGACAACGCTCGTTCCCACGCTCTGCGTGGTAACGCCGCCTTGGACGCTCTGCGTCTGCTCTTAAATCGTGACGCGGAGCGTCACAGCGCCCACGCAGAGCGTGGGGGCGAGCATGGACAGCCAGCTCCCACAGGAGGCAGGGCCAGGTCAGAAGAGCTTCAGCGGTTCTTCATTGAGCGCCGACAGTTGCTCGCGCAACGCCAGCACCTGGTCACCCCAATACCGTTCGCTGCCAAACCACGGAAAGCTATGGGGAAACGCCGGGTCGTCCCAGCGTCGTGCGAGCCAGGCACTGTAGTGCATCAAGCGCAGGGCGCGCAGCGGCTCGATCAGCGCCAGTTCGCGCGGGTCGAAGTCGTGGAATTCCTGGTAGCCATCCATCAGCTCCGAGAGCTGGCCGAGGCATTCCTGGCGGTCGCCAGCCAGCATCATCCACAGGTCTTGCACCGCTGGGCCCATGCGGCAGTCATCCAGGTCGACGATATGGAACATCTCGTCGCGGCACATCATGTTGCCGGGGTGGCAGTCACCGTGCATACGGATGTTCTTGTGCGGCGTGGCCTTGTAAACCTCTTCCACACGCTTGAGCAAGTCGCGGGCCACGGACTCGTAGGCCGGCAACAGGCTTTTGGGAATGAAGTTGCCTTCAAGCAAGGTGGTGAGGGAGTCGTGACCGAAATTCTTCACCCCCAGGGCTTCGCGGTGTTCGAACGGGCGGGTGGAGCCCACCGCGTGCAAACGCCCCAGCAGTTGCCCGAGCCGGTAAAGCTGATCGAGGTTGCCCGGCTCCGGCGCGCGGCCGCCACGGCGGGGGAATAGGGTGAAGCGGAAACCTGCATGTTCGAACAGGCTCTCGCCGTTGTGGACCAAGGGGGCGACCACCGGTACATCGCACTCGGCCAGTTCGAAGGTGAAGCGGTGTTCTTCCAGGATCGCCTCGTTGGTCCAGCGCTGGGGGCGATAGAACTTGGCGATCAGCGGTTCGGCGTCTTCGATGCCCACTTGGTACACGCGGTTTTCGTAGCTGTTGAGCGCCAGAACCCGCGCGTCGCTGAGGAAACCGATGCTTTCGACGGCGTCGAGCACCAGGTCTGGGGTGAGTGTTTCAAACGGGTGGGCCATGCGAACTCCTGCGCGCAGCAGGGCGCCGCGTCCGGCCGGGTATGGTAACAGCATAGATAGCCGGTGGCTGTGCGGATGCCTTCGCAGGCAAGCCAGCTCCCACACTGGCATGTATTTACACATCGAAATGTGGGTGCTGGCTTGCCTGCGATAGCGGTCTATCAGGCGCCTACGATCCCGCCATCATCCCGCCGAATCGCCATCACCGAAGACCGGGGTTTGCCATTGGGCAGGTGTTCCGGCCAGGTCGAACCACCGGTTTCCCCTGGGTGCTGAATGCCCACGAACAAGGTTTTCTGGTCCGGCGAAAAGCTGATCCCCGTCACTTCACACGCCACCGGCCCCACCATGAAGCGACGGATTTCACCCGTGCTCGGGTCGGCGCACAGCATCTGGTTATTGCCCATGCCCGCAAAGTCGCCGGCGTTGCTGTAGTCGCCATCGGTCAGGATCCACAGGCGCCCGGCTTTGTCGAAGCCCAGGCCGTCGGGGCTGTTGAACATGTTTTGCGGGTTGATGTTGGACGAGCCGCCCTTGGGGTTGCCGGCATGTACGCCGGGGTTGCCGGCCACCACGAACAGGTCCCAGGTGAAGTCCGTGGCACCGTGGTTATCGGCTTCGGCTTTCCAGCGCAGGATCTGACCGTAGACGTTTTTCTCCCGTGGGTTGGGGCCGCCCACCGGCTGGCCCTCTTCGCCGCGCTTGGCGTTGTTGGTCAGGGTGCAATAGACCTGGCCATCGGTAGGGCTGACCACGATCCATTCCGGGCGGTCCATGCGTGTGGCTTTCACCACGCTGGCGGCCAGGCGCGCATGAATCAGCACCTCGGCCTGGTTAGCGAAACCGCTGCTGGCGTCAATGCCGTTTTTGCCATGGGTGAGTTCGACCCACTGGCCTTTGCCCTTGGGGTGGTCGGCGTTGCCGTCGCCCGCGTCGAAGATCGCCACGTACAAGGTGCCGTGGTCGAGCAGGTCTTTGTTGGCCTTCGGGTTGTTGTGGTTGATCTGATCGCGGCTGACGAACTTGTAGATGAATTCACCGCGTTCATCGTCGCCCATGTACACCACGGCGCGGCCGTCACGGGTTTCGGCGAGGGCCGCGTTCTCGTGCTTGAAGCGGCCCAAGGCCGTGCGTTTTACCGGGGTGGATTGCGGATCGAACGGGTCGATTTCCACCACCCAACCATGGCGATTGAGTTCGTTGGGGTTCTTGGCCATATCAAAGCGCGGGTCGTACTGATGCCAGTTAATGTCCTTGCTGGCGGCCACCACGCCGTAGCGCTTCTGCCCTGCGTCGAAGGTTTGCTGCGGGTTGCTGCTGCCGAAGCAGTCGGTGAAGTTTTCTTCGCAGGTCAGGTAGGTGCCCCACGGCGTCTTGCCGTTGGCGCAGTTCTGGAACGTGCCGAGGACTTTTTTGCCGGTCTTGTCGGCGGTGGTTTTCAGCCAGTCATGGCCGGCGGCAGGGCCACTCAAACGGATCGGTGAATTGCCGTGGATGCGCCGGTTGTAGCGTGAATCCTGGACGAACTGCCAGGTGTCGCCTTTGCGGCGTACTTCGATCACCGACACGCCTTCGCTGGCCAGCGCCTTGCGCACGTCTTCGGCCGATTGTGGCGCGCCGCCGTGGGCGTAGAGGTAGCGATAGTTGGTGTATTCGTTGTTGATCGCCATCAGCGCGCGGTTGTCGTCACCGGGGAATGGAAACAGGCTCATGCCGTCGTTGTTGTCGCCGAACTGTTGTTCCTGAGCCTTGGCGGTGCCATGGCCGGACGGGTCGAAAGCCGGGGCGTTCTTGTGCAGGGGCTGGCCCCAACTGATCAACACCGAAGCACTGTAGCCCGGTGGCAGGGTGATGGTGTCGCTGGTGGCGGCGGCGATGCTGGTGAACCCCAGCAACGGGCTGGCGGTAGCGGCATTCACGGCCAGGGCGCTGCGGCTCAGCAGGTTGCCGCCGAGGAACATCGCGGCGCCGCACAGGGCGCCTGCGCCGATAAAACGACGGCGGGTCAGCCCCACCATCTGTTCAAGGTCGGTGGCTTGGTTTTCTTCTAATAGGCTCATCACAGGCTCCTTAAGGTTTTTGCAGACACCTTAAGCAGCGCTTGTGACCGAATTGTTGCAGCTTGAAGACGCGCGCCCGTTACACCGGGGTGCCAAGCAATACATGGCTGGGTGCAAACTGCACGCGGATCGGCTGGCCTTGCGCTGCATCAATGGCCTTGAGCGCGACGGGCGGCGCCAGCGCGCACAACACTTGGCCGTTGGGCAGGGCAATACGCACCTCGCTGGGGCCGTCTTCGGCGGCGAGAATGGTCTCGATCCTGCCTTCCAGGCAATTGTGTCCAAGTGTTTCAGCTTGCCCGTCCACCAGTAATTCAAGCCACCCGGCCTTGATCAGGGCCACTACTTCCACGCCGGTCTGCAGTTCCAGGCGCAGGGTGCTGTCGTGGGTGATCTGTGCGTCGAGGTGCAGGCCGCCGGCCAATTGCAGGCGGATCATGTCGTTGTGGCCATGGCTCTCTATGGTGCTGACCTGGCCGTGCAATTGGTTGCGTGCGCTGGTGCGCAGCATCAAGCGGCCCAGCAGGCTGAAGTCGCTGGCCGCTTCGTCCGAGCCAAGGATCTCGGCCTGAAGCAGTTGCAGGCGCTGATAAAGGCGCAGGACCCGTTCCCCTTCCTGCGTCAGTTTGGCGCCGCCACCACCCTTGCCACCGACGCTGCGTTGCACCAGCGGTTTTTGCGCCAGGTTGTTCAGCTCATCAATGGCGTCCCAGGCGGCCTTGTAACTCAACCCGGCACTCTTGGCCGCACGGGTGATGGAGCCCTGCTCGGCGATATGCCCCAGCAAGGCAATACGCTGGGGGCGGCGGATGATGTGTTGGCTGAGAGGGCTGGGCACAGACATGGCAGATACGCTTGGGTGAGATGCGCCGACGTTGCCGCGCTGGCGCAGGGGAGTCAAGTCAGCTGCCGGGTTTGGGCGTACGGGCCAGGCAATACACGTCCACCTGGCGTGCGCCGGCATTTATCAACAAGCGCGCAAGGCTGTGGGCGGTGGCGCCGGTGGTGAGGACGTCGTCTACCAGCGCCACATGTTGCCCGGCAACTCCGATGCCGGGGGCCAGTGCGAAGGCGTTGAGCAGGTTGCGTTTGCGGGTCTTGGCATCGAGGTCTTGCTGCGCCACGGTTTCATGGGGGCGCAACAGCGCATGCTCATCAAAGGGAATGTCGAAGGCGTGACTGAGCCAGCGGGCCAGCATCAACGCTTGATTAAAGCCGCGTTCGCGCAGGCGTTTACGCGCCATGGGCACGGGCAGCAGGCAGTCGGGGCGCTCCAGTTCGGCGTTATCGAAGCGATGCTGCAAGTGCTGCCCCAGCAGGCGCGCCAACAGATGCCCCAGCGGCCAACGCGCCTGATGCTTGAAGCGGCTGATCAGGGTGTCCACTGGAAAGCTATAGGTCCATGGCGCGATCACTTGGTGAAAGGCCGGAGGCTGTTTTTGGCACTGGCCGCAGATCAACCCATCCATGGGCAAGGGCAGTGCGCAGCGCTCGCATTGTTCCATCAGCCATGGCAATTCTGTTTCGCAGGCGTTGCACACGGCCTCGGCCGAGTCGGTGCACTCATCGCAAATCAAACAGGTCTGTATGCTTTTTAACCAGATGTAAACTTGGTGTTTGTGCTCAGGTTGACAGTGCATGAATCTTCCTTAAATATGCCGAGCATCCGTGTCGTGCCTGTGGATATTGCCGTTCCCACAGCGCTTGCCAAAGCATAATCAAGGAATCGCCCATGAGCGCCAGCACCTCTGCCACCCTGCGTCACGATTGGTCTTTAGCTGAAGTCAAAGCCCTGTTCGTGCAGCCCTTCAACGACCTGTTGTTCCAGGCGCAGACCGTGCACCGCGCGCATTTCGACGCCAACCGCGTGCAGGTCTCGACCCTGCTGTCGATCAAGACCGGCGCCTGCCCGGAAGATTGCAAATATTGTCCGCAGTCGGGCCACTACAACACTGGCCTGGAAAAAGAGAAGTTGATGGAGGTGCAGAAGGTCCTCGAGGAGGCCGCTCGTGCCAAGGCCATCGGTTCGACGCGTTTCTGCATGGGCGCGGCATGGAAACATCCGTCGGCCAAAGACATGCCCTACGTGCTGGAAATGGTCAAAGGCGTGAAGGCCATGGGCCTGGAAACCTGCATGACCCTCGGACGCCTCGACCAGGACCAGACCGAAGCCCTGGCCCAGGCCGGCCTTGACTACTACAACCACAACCTCGACACCTCGCCGGAGTTCTACGGCTCGATCATCACCACCCGCACCTACAGCGAGCGCCTGCAAACCCTGGCCTATGTGCGTGATTCGGGGATGAAGATCTGCTCGGGCGGTATCCTCGGCATGGGCGAGTCCCTCGACGACCGTGCCAACTTGCTGATCCAACTGGCCAACCTGCCGGAGCATCCGGAGTCGGTGCCGATCAACATGCTGGTGAAGGTAGCGGGCACGCCGTTGGAAAACGCCGATGACATCGACCCCTTCGATTTCATCCGTATGCTGGCGGTGGCGCGCATCCTGATGCCGCAGTCCCACGTGCGCCTGTCGGCCGGCCGCGAAGCCATGAACGAGCAGATGCAGGCCCTGGCGTTTTTTGCCGGCGCCAACTCGATCTTCTACGGCGACAAACTGCTGACCACCGCTAACCCCCAGGCTGACAAGGACATGCAACTCTTCGCACGCCTGGGCATCCTGCCCGAAGCCCGTGAAGAGCATGCCGATGAAGTGCACCAGGCGGCGATCGAGCAGGCGTTGGTGGAGCAAAAGAGCAGCGAGCAGTTCTACAACGCTGTGGTGTAACCACCTTTGGAATGCATTCCAGCTCCTCCAGTGGATTGAGTTGAACCTGTTAAATCGAGGCCAGCATGTCTTTCGATCTCGCCGCGCGCCTCGCTGTTCGCCGTGCCGACCATCTTTACCGCCAGCGCCCCTTGCTGCAGAGCCCCCAAGGCCCGCATGTGGTGGTGGACGGGCAACCGTTGTTGGCCTTCTGCAATAACGATTACCTGGGCCTTGCCAATCACCCGCAAGTGATCGAAGCCTGGCGCGCCGGTGCGTCCCGCTGGGGCGTGGGCGGTGGCGCTTCGCATTTGGTGGTGGGCCACGCCACACCGCACCATGAGCTGGAAGAAGGTCTGGCTGACTTGACCGGTCGCCCGCGTGCCTTGCTGTTCACCACCGGCTACATGGCCAACCTTGGCGCGGTCACGGCGCTGGTGGGGCAGGGCGATACGGTATTGGAAGACCGGCTTAACCACGCGTCCTTGCTGGATGCTGGTTTGCTGTCCGGTGCGCGTTTCAACCGCTACCTGCATAACGACGCAGGCAGCCTGGCCAAGCGCCTGGAGAAAGCCACCGGCAATACCTTGGTGGTCACCGACGGTGTGTTCAGCATGGATGGCGACCTCGCCGACCTGCCCGCGCTGGCCCGTGAAACCCGGGCCAAAGGTGCCTGGCTGATGGTGGATGACGCCCATGGCTTCGGCCCGCTGGGCGCCAATGGCGGCGGTATCGTCGAGCATTTCGGTTTGAGCCAGGACGACGTGCCCGTGCTGGTTGGCACCTTGGGCAAAGCGTTCGGCACCGCCGGGGCCTTCGTGGCCGGCAGTGAGGACTTGATCGAGAGCCTGATCCAATTCGCCCGCCCGTATATCTACACCACCAGCCAACCACCGGCACTGGCCTGCGCCACCCTCAAAAGCCTGGAACTGCTGCGCAGCGAACATTGGCGACGCGAGCACCTCAACGCGTTGATCCGCCAGTTCCGTCATGGCGCCGAGCAGATCGGCCTGGGCTTGATGGACAGCTTTACGCCGATCCAACCGATCCTGATTGGCGACAGCGCCCGGGCACTGCGCCTGTCGCAGATGCTGCGCGAGCGTGGCCTGATGGTGACTGCCATTCGCCCACCGACCGTGCCCGCCGGCAGTGCCCGTCTACGGGTGACATTGACGGCGGCCCACAGCGAGGCGCAGGTGCAGCTATTGTTAGATGGGTTGCAAGCGTGTTTTCGCTTGTTAGACGCCTCGGAGCCCGGCCATGCGTAATCGACTGATATTGCTACCGGGCTGGGGCCTGGGTGTGTCCCCGCTGGAGCCGTTGGCCGCTGCGCTGCACGGCCTGAACGAGCATTTGCAGGTACAGATCGAACCCTTGCCGGCGCTGCAAGCCAGCGAACTCGGTGAGTGGCTCGATGAACTCGATGCGACGCTGCCGGACAATGCCTGGCTCGGGGGCTGGTCGCTGGGCGGCATGCTCGCGTCCGAGTTGGCGGCGCGCCGTGGCGAGCGGTGCTGCGGCTTGCTGACCCTGGCGAGCAACCCGTGTTTCGTCGCCCATGACGGCTGGCCCCATGGGATGCCTGCTGAAACCTTCGATGCATTTCTGGCCGGCTGCCACGCCGACTCCCAGGTCACGCTCAAGCGTTTTGGCCTGTTGTGCGCCAAGGGTGCCGAAGACCCGCGCGGCTTGTCGCGGTTGTTGGTCAGCGGTGCGCCGAATACCTCCCCCAGCGTCTTGATGCCCGGCCTGGAGCTGCTGGCCCAACTGGATACGCGGGCGGCCTTGCAGGCTTTTCGCGGGCCGCAGTTGCACCTGTTTGCCGGCCTGGACGGGTTGGTGCCTGCCGAAGCCGCCAGTGATCTGCTGGCCATGCTCCCCGATGTAGAAATCGGCCTGATTGAACAGGCCGGTCACGCGTTTCTTCTGGAAGACCCTCACGGAGTAGCCGGGGCTATCCAGGCTTTTTTGCATGAGTGTGTCGATGACTGACCTATCCCACCCGCCCTTGCCTGGGGGCTTGCCGGACAAGCGCCAGGTCGCAGCCTCGTTCTCCCGTGCGGCGGCCAGTTACGACAGCGTGGCCGAGTTGCAGCGTGCGGTCGGGCATGAACTGCTCAGCCGCTTGCCGCACGGCCTGGTGCCCCAGCGTTGGTTGGACATGGGCTGTGGCACGGGTTACTTCAGCCGCGTATTGGGCAAGCGTTTGCCCGGCAGCCAAGGTGTGGCGTTGGACATTGCCGAGGGCATGCTCAACCACGCGCGTCCGCTGGGCGGCGCCGCGCACTTTATAGCCGGTGATGCAGAACGCTTGCCGCTTGCAGCTGACAGCGTTGAGCTGCTCTTCTCCAGCCTCGCGGTACAGTGGTGTGCCCATTTTGATGCGGTGCTCAGCGAAGCCCGGCGCGTGCTGCGACCAGGTGGCGTGCTGGCCTTTGCCAGCCTGTGCGTAGGCACCCTGGATGAGTTGCGCGAGAGTTGGCGGGCGGCGGATGGCCTGGTCCACGTCAATCGCTTCCGCACCTTCGAGGCTTATCAGCAACTGTGTGCGGCCAGTGGTTTGCGCGTGATCAGCCTGGAGCGAAAGCCCCATGTGTTGCATTACCCGGATGTGCGCAGCCTGACCCATGAACTCAAGGCACTGGGCGCCCATAACCTCAACCCAGGCCGCCCGGGAGGGTTGACGGGCCGTGCGCGGATTGTCGCGCTGGTAGAGGCCTACGAGCAGTTCCGCCAGGCCCAGGGCCTGCCCGCCACGTACCAGGTGGTGTATGCCGTACTGGAGAAACCGTTATGAGCGCCGCTTACTTCATCACCGGTACAGACACCGATGTTGGCAAGACCACCATCGCCGCCGGCCTGTTGCATGCGGCCAGGCTTTGCGGCAAAAGCACGGCCGCCGGAAAGCCGGTGGCGTCGGGCTGCCAACTGACGGCCCAGGGCCTGCGCAATGCCGATGCGTTGGCGTTGCTGGCCGAGTGTTCCGTGCCGCTCAGTTATGCCGAGGTCAACCCGGTGGCCTTCGAGCCAGCTATCGCGCCGCATCTGGCAGCGCGCGAGGCGGGCGTCGGGCTCACGGTGCAATCGCTGCTCAAACCGATGCAGCAGATCTTGGCACGGGGCGCGGACTTCACCTTGATCGAAGGGGCAGGCGGTTGGCGCGTGCCCTTGGCCGACCAGGCCAACCTGTCGGACCTGGCCATGGCGCTCAAGCTGCCGGTGATCTTGGTGGTAGGCGTGCGCCTTGGGTGCATCAGCCACGCGTTGCTCACCGCCGAAGCCATCGCACGGGATGGCTTGCCGCTGGCGGGCTGGGTGGCAAATATCATCGACCCCAAGACCTCTCGTCTGGAAGAAAACCTCGCCACCCTGGCTGAGCGCCTGCCCGCGCCTTGCCTGGGGCGAGTGCCTAAACTCAAGCATGCCGGGGCTGCCGCGGTGGCCGAGTACTTGGAGCTGGACCTGCTTGACTGATTTTGGCTATCGCTAAGGCAATATGCCATTAGTGTTTTTGACGGGCCTTTTGCCAGGATGTCTGGTTCAATCGGGCTTCACGATTCTCTAAAGGCAGGCTTACGCCATGGACATCTCTGGAAGCAGCGCGTTTTATTCGGGCCTGAGCACTATTCAGACCGGGCAGAACCGTGTCGACCAGGCGGCCGGCAAGATTGCCAGCGCCGGAACCACCCAGCCATCGGCCGCGCAAAGCGACCGTCTGCAAGCCAATGACCGCGCCCAAGCGTCCAATTCGGCGAGCAACATGGTGGAAATGGCCCAGGGCAAGTTTCAAGTCGAGCTGGGGGCGAAAGTCGCCAAGGCTTCGGACGAAATGCTCGGTACCTTGATCGATACCTACGCTTAACTTCTCTATCGCTTGCCCGCTCCTCTCTGTGGGAGCTGGCTTGCCTGCGATAGCATCAACGCATACTGCCTGATAGATACACCCTGGCGTCTGCATCGCAGGCAAGCCAGCTCCCACAGTCGTTCCGCGACATTCTGCTTTCCTTAAATCATGAGGCATCCCGCCGCAGGCCTCGCCGTGCCTGGCTGACCCGCGTCAAGACAAACGGCATCTGGCCGACGCTTGACAACCCTGGGTGGTAAACGTATGTTTCAAACACCTGTTTGACCGCCATAACAAATCCACGCGGTTGTTCATCCCAGTTACATCAGCAGAGGTTTATCGCTATGCCTGACTACAAGGCCCCCTTGCGTGATATTCGCTTCGTTCGTGACGAACTGCTCGGTTATGAAGCGCACTATCAGAGCCTGCCGGCTTGCCAGGACGCTACCCCGGACATGGTCGACGCCATCCTCGAAGAAGGCGCCAAGTTCTGTGAGCAAGTACTGGCACCGTTGAACCGCGTGGGCGACATCGAAGGGTGTACCTGGAGTGAGTCAGGCGTTAAGACCCCTGCGGGTTTCAAAGAGGCCTACAAACAATTCGTCGAAGGCGGCTGGCCAAGCCTGGCCCACGACGTGGAGCACGGTGGCCAAGGCCTGCCGGAATCCCTGGGCCTGGCTGTGAGTGAAATGGTCGGCGAGGCCAACTGGTCGTGGGGCATGTACCCTGGCCTGTCCCATGGCGCGATGAATACCATTTCCGAGCACGGCACTCCCGAGCAGCAAGACGCTTACCTGACCAAGCTGGTGTCGGGCGAATGGACCGGCACCATGTGCCTGACCGAGCCACACTGCGGCACCGACCTGGGCATGCTGCGCACCAAGGCCGAGCCTCAGGCTGACGGTTCCTACAAAGTCTCCGGTACCAAGATCTTCATCTCGGCCGGTGAACACGACATGGCCGACAACATCGTCCACATCGTACTGGCCCGCCTGCCGGATGCACCGGCTGGCACCAAAGGCATCTCGCTGTTTATCGTGCCCAAGTTCCTGCCCAACGCCGATGGCTCGGTGGGCGAGCGCAACGCGGTCACCTGTGGTTCCCTGGAACACAAGATGGGCATCCACGGCAACGCCACCTGCGTGATGAACTTCGACGCGGCCACCGGTTTCCTGATCGGCCCGGCGAACAAAGGCCTGAACTGCATGTTCACCTTTATGAACACCGCTCGCCTGGGCACCGCGCTGCAAGGCCTGGCTCACGCCGAGATCGGCTTCCAGGGCGGCTTGAAATATGCGCGTGATCGCCTGCAAATGCGCTCCCTGACCGGCCCGAAAGCGCCAGATAAAGCTGCTGACCCGATCATCGTGCACCCTGACGTACGCCGCATGCTGCTGACCATGAAAGCCTTCGCCGAAGGTAACCGTGCGATGGTGTACTTCACTGCCAAGCAAGTGGACATCGTCAAGTACGGTACCGACGACGAAGCCAAGAAACAGGCAGATGCCCTGCTGGCCTTCATGACCCCGATCGCCAAGGCGTTCATGACCGAAGTCGGTTTTGAATCGGCCAACCACGGCGTGCAGATCTACGGTGGCCACGGCTTTATCGCTGAGTGGGGCATGGAGCAGAACGTTCGCGACAGCCGCATTTCTATGCTGTACGAAGGCACCACCGGCATCCAGGCGCTGGACCTGCTCGGCCGTAAAGTGCTGATGACCCAAGGCGAAGCGCTCAAGGGCTTCACCAAGATCGTGCACAAGTTCTGCCAGGCCAACGAAGGTAACGACGCGGTTAAAGAATTCGTTGCACCGCTGGCGGCACTGAACAAAGAGTGGGGCGAGTTGACCATGAAGGTCGGCATGGCCGCGATGAAAGACCGTGAAGAAGTCGGTGCTGCCTCGGTGGACTACCTGATGTACTCCGGCTACGCCTGCCTGGCTTACTTCTGGGCCGACATGGCACGCCTGGCCGCCGAGAAACTGGCCGCTGGCACCAGCGAAGAGGCGTTCTACACCGCCAAGTTGCAGACTGCGCGCTTCTACTTCCAGCGCATCCTGCCTCGTACCCGCACCCACGTGGCAACCATGCTGTCGGGCGCCAACAACCTGATGGACATGAAAGAAGAAGACTTCGGCCTGGCTTACTAAGCCTTACCGGGTTCTTCTGAAAACCGCCGCCTCCTTCGGGACGCGGCGGTTTTTTTGTACGTGTGTAGGCGCGAGTCTAAAAAACCACAGCAATGCACTCAGGGATTGCGATGAGCTGCCGTTACAGTGATGGCAATGTGATACATGCCCGGTCGGTTGTGCTTAACTGACCGCCTAGAAGCACAGTGCCATTATTTGTTTGCGGGTCGGAGTTTTACCCTTGTCACGCGTGTCCGCTGTACGTTTCAGCCATTTCCTACCGTCGCTGCTGCTGTTGCTGGCCGGGCTCTCGGCTGCGTACGTCAAGGACCTCAGCGTCTTCTTCACCTCGCTGTTCAACGTACTGCCCACCCTGGTTCTGCTGCTCGGTGGCGCTTACTGCGCGGTGTATCGACGCCAACGTGAACTGTTCCTGATGGTCACGGTGTACGTCGCCTATTTCCTGCTGGACACCCAGACCGACTTCTACCGCGACAATGGCCGCGTGCGTGAAGACGCTGCGGTGGTGTTCCACCTGTGTTGCCTGCTGTTGCCCTTGCTGTTCAGCATTTATGCGCTGTGGCAGGAAAAAACCCATCTGTTTCGTGACTTCGTCGCCCGCTGCGCGGTGCTGCTGGCGGTGGGCAGTGTGGCGCTGGCCCTGGAACAAAGCTTCCCCCAAGCCTTGCTGGGCTGGCTAGCGGAGATTCGCTGGCCGATGCTGCATGGCGCCTGGATGAGCCTGATCCAACTCTCGTACCCAATGTTCCTGATCGGCTTTCTCACCCTGGCCGCTCAATACTGGTACCAGCCGCGCCCGCTGCACGCCGCACAACTGGTGGGGCTGCTGGGCATGTTCTGGATGTTGCCGCAAACTTTCATCCTGCCGTTCACCCTCAACATCATGTGCAGCCAAGTGATGCTGATGATCGCTGCGGGCGTGGCGCACGAGGCGTATCAAATGGCGTTCCGTGATGAACTCACCGGCTTGCCGGGGCGCCGTGCCCTCAACGAGCGCATGCAGCGGCTAGGTCGCAACTATGTGCTGGCGATGAGCGACGTCGATCACTTCAAGCGTTTCAATGACACCCACGGCCACGACGTGGGCGACCAGGTGCTGCGCCTGGTGGCGAGCAAGTTGTCCAAGGTCAATGGAGGCGGGCGGGCCTACCGTTACGGCGGTGAAGAGTTTGCCGTGGTGTTTGCCGGCAAGACCCTGGATGAGTGCATGCCGCACCTGGAGGAGATCCGCGAGATCATCGCCAGCTACGACATCAAGTTGCGCAACCCGGACCGCCCCCAGGACGATCATCAAGGCCGCCAGCGCCGTGCGGGCAGCGGCGCGTCCAGCGTGTCGGTGACGGTAAGCATCGGCGTGGCCGAGCGCCAGGCCGAGCAACGCAGCCCCGACGAGGTACTCAAATCCGCCGACCAGGCGCTTTACACCGCCAAGGGCGCGGGGCGTAACTGTGTGGTCGCAGCCGGGCAAACCCGCCGTGGCGCGGTGCGCATGGAGAGCGCTGCCGGTTGAGTAATGGCGCTGTATTCAGCAGCGCTACAGTGATTGTCCACGGCCATGGCCGGCAGTAGGTTAACCCTATCTGCTGCCGGAGACATTGCCATGCCTGAGTACAAAGCTCCCCTGCGCGACATGCGCTTTCTGATCGACAACGTATTCGATTTCCACGGCCACTACGCGGCCCTGGGCGCCACGGATGCCAGCCCGGACATGGTCAGTGCGATCCTCGAAGAAGGCGCCAAATTCTGCGAAAACGTACTCGCGCCGCTCAATCGCAGCGGCGATGAAGAGGGCTGCCATTTCGATAATGGCGTGGTGACCACGCCCAAAGGCTTCAAGCAAGCCTTTGCCCAGTATGTGGAAGGCGGCTGGCACGGCGTGGCGGCAGACCCGGCCTACGGTGGCCAGGGCCTGCCTCATTCCCTCGGCCTGGTGTTGAGCGAGATGATCGGCTCCAGCAACACCTCCTGGGGCATGTACCCGGGCCTGACCCACGGTGCGATGTCCGCCATCCACGCCCACGGCACCGACGAACAGAAAGCCACTTACCTGAGCAAACTCACCGCCGGCGAATGGACCGGTACCATGTGCCTGACCGAAGCCCACTGCGGCACCGACCTGGGCTTGATCAAGACCCGCGCCGTACCGCAGGCAGACGGCAGTTACGCGGTCACCGGCAGCAAGATCTTCATCTCGGCCGGCGAGCACGACATGAGCGCCAATATCATCCACCTGGTGCTGGCCAAACTGCCGGATGCGCCGGCGGGCACCAAGGGCATTTCGTTGTTTATCGTGCCCAAGTTCCATGCCGACTCCGGCGAGCGCAATGCGGTGCACTGCGGCTCCATCGAACACAAGATGGGCATCAAGGCCTCGGCCACCTGCGTGTTGAACTTCGATGGCGCCAAAGGCTATTTGATTGGCGAGGCGAACAAGGGCCTCAACTGCATGTTCACCATGATGAACCACGCACGCCTGGGCACCGGCATGCAGGGCCTGTGCAACGGCGAGGCGAGCTTCCAGGGCGCGATCAAGTACGCCAATGACCGTTTGCAGATGCGCTCGCTGACCGGCGCCAAGGCTCCGGAGAAAGCTGCCGACCCGATCATCGTGCACGCCGATGTACGCCGCATGCTGCTGACCATGAAAGCCTTCAACGAGGGCAACCGCGCGTTGACCTATTTCACCGCGCAACTGCTCGATACCGCGCACCTGGGCAGCGACGCTGGCCAACGCCAGGAAGCCGAGGACCTGTTAGCCTTCCTCACGCCGATCTGTAAAGCCTTCATGACCGAAACCGGCCTGGAGGTGACCAACCACGGCATGCAGGTATTCGGTGGCCATGGTTATATTCGAGAGTGGGGCATGGAGCAACTGGCCCGTGACGCACGGATTGCGCCGATCTATGAAGGCACCAACGGCATCCAGGCCCTCGACTTGCTTGGGCGCAAGGTCCTGGGCAGCCAGGGCAAGTTGCTGCGTGGGTTTACCAAGATTGTGCATAAGTTCTGCGCGGCCAATGCCGAGCATGCGCAACTCAAGGCCCATGTGGCGCAACTCAATGAACTGAACCAGCAATGGGGCGAACTGACCCTGAAGGTCGGCACGGCAGCGATGAAAAACCCTGACGAAGTGGGCGCGGCGGCGATGGATTACCTGATGTACAGCGGTTACATCATCCTTGCCTACCTGTGGCTGCGCATGGCGATCGCGGCGCACGCGCAGGATGACGAAGGGTTTGCCCAGGCGAAGCTTGCGACCTGCGACTTTTATTTCAAGCGCTTGTTGCCGCGTACGTCCATGCACCGTGCTGCGGTGGAGGCGGGGAGCGAATGCCTGATGAGCTTACCGGCGCAGGCCTTTGCACTTTAGAGGTCACTGATTGCTCGGGGTCAAAATGTGGGAGCGGGCTTGCTCGCGAATGCGCTAGTGCAGTCAAAGATGTAGGGACTGACACGCCGCATTCGCGAGCAAGCCCGTTCCCACAATGCTTTGTATGTGACTTATAAATACTTAATGGTCACGAATGGACCCTATGTGTCTGAAAAGTTGTTCGGGTACACTCGGGGTCTGTAAAACCGATCCTATCGAATTACTTTTCACGTTCTCACGAGGTTTGCCATGGCTGATTACAAAGCGCCGTTGCGTGATATGCGCTTCGTCCTCAACGAAGTGTTTGAGGTCGCTGATACTTGGGCCCAGTTACCGGCATTGGCAGACAGCGTTGACGCCGAAACCGTCGAGGCGATTTTGGAAGAGGCGGGCAAGGTCACCGCCAAATCCATTGCCCCGCTCAGCCGCGGCGGCGATGAGCAAGGCTGCCACTGGGCGGACGGCGCCGTGACGACTCCCGACGGTTTCCCCCAGGCCTACAGCACCTACGCCGAAGGCGGCTGGGTCGGTGTGGGCGGCGACCCGACCTACGGCGGTATGGGCATGCCCAAGGCCGTGTCGGCGCAGGTTGAAGAGATGATCAACTCGTCGAGCCTGGCTTTCGGCCTGTACCCGATGTTGACCTCCGGCGCCTGTGTATCGATCAACACCCACGCCAGTGAAGAACTCAAGGCTACCTACCTGCCGAAGATGTATTCCGGTGAGTGGGCCGGTTCCATGTGCCTGACGGAAGCCCATGCCGGTACCGACCTGGGCATGATCCGCACCAAGGCCGAGCCTCAGGCGGACGGCTCCTACAAGGTCAGCGGCACCAAGATCTTCATTACCGGTGGCGAGCACGACCTCACCGAAAACATCATCCACCTGGTGCTGGCCAAACTGCCGGACGCACCGGCCGGGCCCAAGGGCATCTCGCTGTTTCTGGTGCCGAAGTTCCTGGTAAATGCCGATGGCAGCCTGGGCGCGCGTAACCCGGTAAATTGCGGCTCCATTGAACACAAGATGGGCATCCAGGCCTCCGCTACCTGTGTGATGAACTTCGACGAAGCCGTGGGTTACCTGGTCGGTGAGCCCAACCGTGGCTTGGCGGCGATGTTCACCATGATGAACTATGAGCGCCTGGGTGTTGGCATTCAGGGCTTGGCGTCGGGTGAGCGGTCCTATCAGAACGCGATTGAATATGCCCGCGACCGTCTGCAGAGCCGTTCCCCGCTGGGCGCGCAGGCCAAGGACAAGCCGGCAGACCCGATCATCGTGCATCCGGATGTCCGCCGCATGTTGCTGACCATGAAGGCGGCGAACGAAGGCGGCCGGGCGTTCTCCACCTACGTGGCGACGCAGTTGGACATCGCCAAGTTCAGCGACGATGCCCAGGCGCGCGAGCGTGCCGATAACCTGGTGGCGTTGCTGACGCCGGTGGCCAAGGCGTTCCTCACCGATCTGGGCCTGGAAACCACCGTACTTGGCCAGCAGGTGTTTGGTGGCCACGGTTACATCCGCGAGTGGGGCCAGGAGCAATTGGTGCGTGACGTGCGCATCACTCAGATCTACGAAGGCACCAACGGCATTCAGGCCCTGGATCTGATGGGCCGCAAGATCGTTGGCAGCGGCGGTGCGTTCTATACCTTGTTCGCTGATGAGATCCGCCAGTTCATCGCCGCATCGGGCCCTGAGTTGGCCGAATTCACCAAACCGCTAAGTGCGGCAGTGGATAACCTGGATGAGTTGACGGCCTGGGTGCTGGACCGCGCCAAGAGCAATGCCAATGAAATCGGTGCGGCCTCGGTGGAATACCTGCATGCGTTCGGCTACATGGCCTATGCCTATATGTGGGCGCGCATGGCCAAGGCGGCGTTGGGCAAAGAAGGCGAAGAGGATTTCTACGCCAGCAAACTGGGAACTGCGCGTTTCTACTTTGCCCGACTGTTGCCGCGTATCCACTCGTTGAGTGCATCGGTAAAAGCTGGCAGCGAATCACTGTTCCTGATGGATGAAGCCCTGTTTTAAGGGCGAGGAGGGCGTGTAAGCATTCTCTTACATGACGTGCTGCTAATCGTCCTCTATCGCCACATTGGATCCACGGATAATCTACTTCACATGGACGTCGCGCAGGAAGCGCAAAGCAACAACACGGACACGTAGGATTCTGCCAGGACGGCGGAGTGAAATGGATGTCAGGGAAACAGTCTGCAAAGCCCCGCTTCGGCGGGGTTTTCTTTTGCCCGCGAAAAAGTCAGGCGGTTGTCGACGGGGCATTCATCACGTCTTCCAGCAGGGTGCGCAGCAACGCCACCGTCGCCTGCTGGCGTTGCACATCGCGGCATACCAATCCTACTTTCAGCGGTACCCTGGGCTCGCTCAAGGGTTTCCACAGCAGCGCCTTGCTGTTGTGTTCATCCTGGGACCGCCCAGGCAGCACGGTCGCCAAACGGGTGTGAGGCAGGCTGTCGAGAATGCCCACCATGGTATTGAGTTCCGCCTGCACTTGCGGACGCCGCCCGAGGTTGGACAGTTGGCCTTGCCAGATCTGCCGAACCTGAAACTCTTCCCCCAGCAGCAACATCGGTAATTCGGCGGCTTGTTTGAGCGAGACTTTCTTGAACTCGCGCAACGGATGATCTTCGGGTATCACCACCTTCAGCTCGTCTTCATACAGCAACACGCCGTGCAGGCCCGGCTGACGGGGTGGCAGGTAGCTGATGCCGATATCGAGTGAGCCATTGAGCAACCGCCGCTCAATCTCAAGCCCGGTCAGCTCGTAGATCTGCACCACCAGATGGGGCTGGGCTTTGCGCACGCGCTCAAGCATCTGCGGTACCAGGCTGGTGTGCACGGTTTGCAGCACGCCGATGGCCAGGGTGCGCATGGCCTGGCCCTTGAAGTTGCGCAGTGCCTCCACGGCTTGCTGCATCCCATCAATGAGCGGCAACGCGTGGTTGTATAAAGTGTGCGCCGCCAGCGTTGGCAGCAGACGCTTGCTGCTACGTTCGAACAGGCCGACGTCGAGGTTCTGTTCCAGTTGGCGAATTTGTTGCGACAACGCTGGCTGGGAGATCGACAGACGCTCCGCGGCACGGCCTACATGGCCTTCCTCATACACCGCGACGAAATAACGCAGTTGCTTGAAATCCATAAGGTTTGCTTATCGAAAAAGCTGGAAAATCGAAATGGCCGCTGGCCCCCGAGGCGCCTAGTCTAGCGCCTATTCGCAGGGCTTACAGGGCCGGATCGGACAATGAACAGCGTTTTTGTTGATAGCGTTTACATAGGCAACGCAAAAAATCTGAAGGCCTTATTGGCAGGCGGCATCGACCAAGGTCAGGTTGCCAGCGGAGGTGAAGTGTGAACTTGTTCCGTCGCTTCGCGCCGAGTCTGGATGACCTGCTTGTGCATGCCCCGCGTGCAGAGGTTTCCAGCCAGTGCCTGATGCCCACTGTGGCGCGCCCGCCCCAGGTGTTTGTGCAGGGGCAGGGCTCCTGGCTTTCGGACGCTGACGACCGCGCCTATCTGGATTTCAGTCAAGGCGGCGGCGCCAACAGCCTGGGCCACAGTCCTCAGGCCGTGCGCGACGCCATTGCCGAACAGATGCACACCGTGATCAACCCTGGCCTGGGTTTGCACAACCGCGCGCAACTGGACCTCGTCGACCGTCTGTGCCACCACACCGGCAGTGATCAGGCCTACTTGCTCAACACGGGTGCCGAAGCCTGTGAAGCGGCCATCAAGTTGGCACGCAAGTGGGGCCAGCTGCATCGTGGCGGCGCTTACCACATCATCACGGTAAGCAATGGCTGCCACGGCCGGAGCCTTGGGGCTATGTCGGCGTCGGCCATGGCCTGCGAAAACCGGTTCGAACCGCAGTTGCCAGGTTTCAGCCAAGTGCCGTTTAACGATCTGCCGGCCCTGCATGCAGCGGTCGATGCGCAGACCGTCGCCATCATGCTGGAGCCGATACAAAGCGGCGGCGGTGTCGTCCCTGCGACAGAACATTACCTCAAAGGCGTCGAACGCCTGTGTCGTGAGCTCGGGATCCTGCTGATCTTCGACGAAGTGCAAACCGGTATCGGCCGCTGCGGCAGCCTGCTCGCCGAACAGCAATACGGCGTGCGCGCCGACATCATTGCCCTGGGCAAAGGCCTGGGCGGCGGTGTGCCCTTGGCGGCGCTGGTGGCGCGTGGTAATGCCTGTTGCTTCGAACCGGGCGAGCTGGACGGTACACATCACGGCAATGCACTGATGGCATCTGCGGGTATCGCCGTACTCGACGCTCTATTGGAGAACGGCTTTCTCGAGCACCTACGCGAATCCGGCTTGTACCTCGCAGAAGGCCTTGCCCGGCTTGCCTACCGTTACGACCATGGGCCCTTGCGCGGCAACGGGCTGCTTTGGGGCCTGACACTGTCGGACGATTGCGCCGCAGCAGTGGTCAAGGCCGCGCTGCACGAAGGCCTGATTCTCACTGCCTCACAACCTGACTGCCTGCGCTTTACCCCTGCGCTGAACATCAGCAAAACCCACATCGACGAAATGCTGCTGCGGCTTGCCCGCGCCTTTTCTCGGGTGCGCACCGCTCAAGTGCAATGCCGCAAGGGCATCGCCGTTTGACCCCAGTTTCCTGAACCGTCTCGCGGCATACGCGGCGCCTCCAGCCTGATTCTTTTGGCTGGGGGCGTTTTTTTGTCTGGGTAATTTCTGGTGTGAAAACGTTGATTGAGCCTCCCTGGGAACAGTGGTTTCTTAGCGGACGTCGGCAAGGACCGCCGATGGGGCACAGCGTGCTCGACTTTTAATCTATACCACTGGGTGGTATGTTTTTGGGAAGGGACCTCCATGAAGCTCAGGTTGTTTAAAACACGGCGATTTGCCGAGGCGGCCAACAAAGCCTGGATCTGCGATTCGGAGTTGAGGGAGGCGTTTGGCGAAATACTGAGGGGGCAGGCAGATAATCTGGGCGGTGGTGTCTGGAAAAAACGCCTCAATCAAAATCGACATCGTTCAATCATATTGGCCAAGGGTAGGCACTATTGGGTTTATCAGTTGCTGTTCGCGAAGAAGGATCAAGGCAACATTACGCAGAGCGAACTTGTTTGGTTTCGATCACTGGCCAAAACTTATGAAAGGTTAAACGAAGCACAGATTCAGCAAATGCTGGATCTCAAGGAGTTTGTGGAGATACATCATGACCAAGAAGTATAAAAGCGAGGCGTTTGAGTCCATTCACCAGTCAGCCAAGGCACTTCATGCTGTCGGCGCCATCAGCAAAACCACTCTGCGAGAATATGATGAGGCGTGCTTATCCATGCCAGACCAAATACCTGCCGAACAGATCAAGCAACTACGTGAAAGCAGCCATGTCAGCCAACCTGTGTTCGCCCGCTACCTGAACACCAGCGCGTCTACCGTCAAAAAATGGGAGTCGGGAGAGAAACGGCCTAGTGGCATGGCGCTCAAGTTATTGAGTATCGTGCAAAAACATGGCCTGCAGATTCTGGCCTGAGATGGCCCAATGCCAGAATCCACTGAACCCTCACGAACCGCCAAGGTCGATTAGCTACACGGCTCACGCGAGCCGATTTTCTGGAGCTGACCCATGGACATTATTCGTATCATCATCGCCATTCTGCTGCCGCCATTGGGTGTGTTCCTGCAAGTTGGTTTCGGCGGTGCCTTCTGGCTGAATATCCTGCTGACCCTGTGCGGTTACTTCCCGGGCATCATCCACGCGGTGTACATCATCGCCAAGCGTTGAGGCGCTCAGCCTTTTGCAATGAGCCTTGAGTTGCGCTCATTGCGAAAGGCCAGTTGCTCGATGGTCTGGGTGGCCTGTTCGGCTTCTTCCCGCGCCTGAAGGATGATGCCGTGCTGCTCGGATTTGCTGCATACCGGGTCGGCGTTGCTGGCGTCACCGGTGAGCATGAAGGCCTGGCAACGGCAGCCGCCGAAATCCTTTTCTTTTTCGTCGCATGATCGGCACGGCTCGGGCATCCAGTCGTAGCCACGAAAGCGATTGAAGCCAAACGAGTCGTACCAGATGTGCTGCATGCTGTGGTCGCGCACATTGGGAAACTGCACGGGCATTTGCCTTGCGCCGTGACAAGGCAGGGCGGTGCCGTCGGGTGTGACTGTCAGGAAGATGCTGCCCCAGCCGTTCATGCACGCTTTGGGGCGCTCCTCGTAATAATCCGGTGTCACGAAGATCAGCTTGCACGGGTGGTCTTCGGCTTCCAGTTTGGCGCGGTACTCATTGGTGATGCGTTCGGCGCGCACCAGTTGCTCGCGGGTGGGCAGCAAACCCACGCGATTGAGCTGTGCCCAGCCGTAGAACTGGCAAGTGGCGAGCTCGACGAAATCTGCTTCCAGCGCAATGCACAGCTCGATGATGCGGTCGATCTTGTCGATATTGTGCCGATGGGTGACGAAGTTCAGCACCATCGGGTAGCCGTGGGCTTTCACGGCTCGGGCCATTTCCAGTTTTTGCGCGAAGGCTTTTTTGGAGCCGGCCAGCAGGTTGTTCACCTGTTCGTCACTGGCCTGGAAGCTGATCTGGATATGGTCCAGGCCGGCTTTCTTGAAGTCGCTGATTTTTTGTTCGGTGAGGCCGATGCCAGAGGTGATCAGGTTGGTGTAGAAACCCAGCTTGCGAGCCTCGCCGATCAGTTCGGCCAAGTCCTGGCGCACCAGCGGCTCACCGCCGGAAAACCCCAGCTGCGCAGCACCCATTTCACGGGCTTCGCGAAATACCTTGATCCATTGTTCGGTGCTCAACTCCTTGCCCTGCTCGGCGAAATCCAGCGGGTTGGAGCAATACGGGCACTGCAACGGGCAGCGATAGGTCAGCTCGGCCAGCAGCCACAGCGGTAGGCCGATGGCTGGCTTTTCAGGCAAGGGTGATCCAGTGCTCAGCACGGGCGACCTCCATGAATTGCTCGATGTCGTCACCCAGCTCCGGTACTCCGGGGAACTGCTTGTCCAGCTCGGCAATGATGGCCGCCACGTCGCGCTCGCCGTCGATTAGGCCGCCGATCAATGCGGCGCTGTCGTTGAGCTTGATCATGCCTTCGGGGTAGAGCAACACGTGGCCTTTCTGTGCAGGCTCGTACTGGTAGCGATAGCCCTGGCGCCAGGTCGGTTTTTTGCTGCGATCAAAGCTCATAGGGTAATCCCTTTATGCCATACCCGCTGTTCGGTCACGCTGTGATACGGCGGGCGTTTGAGTTCGTAGGCCATGCTCATGGCGTCCAGCATGCTCCAGAGGATGTCCAGTTTGAACTGGAGAATGTCCAGCATGCGCTCCTGCCCCTCGCGGGTGGTGTAGTGCTGCAGGGTGATCGCCAAGCCGTGTTCCACATCGCGCCGGGCCTGGCCCAGGCGGGTGCGGAAGTACTCGTAACCGGCCGGGTCGATCCACGGGTAGTGCTGCGGCCAACTATCGAGGCGCGACTGGTGGATTTGCGGCGCGAACAGCTCGGTCAGCGAGCTGCTGGCGGCTTCCTGCCAGCTGGCGCGGCGGGCGAAGTTGACATAGGCGTCCACGGCGAAGCGTACGCCGGGCAGCACCAACTCTTGGGAGCGCAGTTGATCGGGGTCCAGGCCCACAGCCTGGCCCAGGCGCAGCCAGGCTTCGATACCGCCGTCTTCACCGGGCGCGCCGTCGTGGTCGAGCAGGCGCTGGATCCATTCGCGACGGATTTCACGGTCTGGGCAGTTGGCCAGGATCGCCGCGTCTTTCAGCGGGATATTCACTTGATAGTAGAAGCGATTGGCGACCCAGCCCTGGATCTGCTCACGGCTGGCACGGCCTTCGTACATCGCCACATGGTAGGGGTGATGGATATGGTAGAAGGCGCCCTTGGCGCGCAGGGCGGCTTCGAACTCAGCCTTGCTCAACGGTGTGTCGGTCATTTCGATCGCTCCTACAATTCAATGCTCATGCCGTCGTAAGCCACTTCGACATTGCGCCGCACCAGCTCCGCTCGCTCGGGGGAGTCTTCATCGAGGATCGGGTTGGTGTTGTTGATGTGGATAAGCACTTTGCGCTGTTTGGGCAGTTGCTCGAGCACTTCAAGCATGCCGCCGGGGCCGTTCTGTGCCAGGTGGCCCATCTCACGCCCGGTGCGGGTGCCGACGCCACGGCGCTGCATTTCATCGTCGTCCCACATCGTGCCGTCCACCAGCAGGCAGTCACTGCCGGCCATGATGTCCAGCAGCGGTGCGTCGACCTTGCCCAGGCCCGGGGCGTAGAACAATTTGCCGCCGGTGCGCAGGTCTTCGACGATCAGGCCAATGTTGTCACCGGGGTGCGGGTCGAAACGGTGCGGCGAATAGGGCGGTGCGGCGCTGCGCAACGGCAGCGGGGTGAAGCGCAGGTTGGGGCAGGCCGGGATGGTGAAGCTAGCGTCCAACTCGATGCGGTTCCAGGCCAGGCCACCGTTCCAGTGGGTCAGCATGGTGAACAACGGGAAACCGGTGCTCAGGTCTTCGTGGACCATGTCGGTGCACCACACCTGGTGCGGGCAGCCTTCGCGCAGGCTCAGCAGGCCAGTGGTGTGGTCGATCTGGCTGTCCATCAGGATGATTGCGCTGATGCCGGTATCGCGCAGGGCGCGGCCCGGTTGCATGGGCGCAAAGCCCTGGAGTTGCGCGCGGATATCCGGCGAGGCATTGCAGAGCACCCAATTCACGCCATCGTCGGAGATCGCGATGGACGACTGGGTACGCGCGTGGGCCCGCAGGCTGCCATCGCGAAAACCTGCGCAGTTCACGCAGTTGCAGTTCCACTGAGGGAAGCCACCGCCGGCGGCGGAACCTAGAATCTGGACAAACATGATCGCTCCATCAAGCACAGCTCAAAACAAAAACGCCCCGGGCGAACCGAGGCGTTGTATCACTCAGCCAATCAACGGCTGGCGAAGTACATGGTGACTTCGAAACCAATACGCAGATCAGTGTAAGCAGGTTTGGACCAGGTCATATTCTTACTCCTATCAAGGGATGGGACGTTCACTACCAAGTAATACATATAGTCCACCTCCTGTTGGAGATGTTCAGATATTGCTGCGCAATGTTACGCAATTTTATTCAAGTTAGCGCTGTCTCGGTGGAGAAAGCCTGTTGCAGGGTTGGCAATGATCACGGCGCTGCTTGCCAGTCGTCGCTGATACGCGGCCCGTTGGCCACGCATTGCCAGCCGCCTGCGGCGTCATTGAGTTGTTGCGCGGCGCGCTGCACATCCTCGCGTGTGCACGCTTGGATCAACTGTTGAAGCTGATCCAGATAACCCGACGAATGACCTGCCAGGTGCGCATGCCACAGCAAGTCGGCAGCTTCGTTGATGGGCAGCGTCTGGGCCGCGAACTGCTGTGCGAGGGCCTGGTTACCCAAGTCGGGGCTGCGTTCGATCAACGACGGCAGTTGCCCTAGGAAGGCCTGCAACTGTTGGACGATGCCGTCCAGGGAGGCGCTCGGCGATTGCACCCCAAACAGCAGGCCGGTTTGGCCGTTGATATGTCGGATGCCGCTGAACACGGCGTAGCCGATTTGCAGTTCGACTCTCAAACGCTGGTAGAACGGCCCCTGGAGCACGTGCCCGAGCAACCGCCAGTGGGCTTCATCGGCGAGGGATTGAGTCGGCGTTGGGCAAAATAGCAGTAGCGCTGCTTCGCTGGATTCGGTGCTGACTGCGTGCCAGCGCTTTCGTCCGTCAAGGGACTGAGGTGTAGAAGGCACGCTTGCCGGTTGCCCAGGCAACCGGACCGCTGCGGCTTTGATCGCGGCTTCACAGGCGGGTGGCAGGCCTGCGCCCAGCGCCTGCCAGCGCGCGGTAGCCCATGATGCTGTCGTCTCCTGAGGCTGGGGCTGAACACCCGCGCAGCAAGCGGGCAACGCCTTGAGCAGTTCCCGGATGGCGATCATCGGCACGGGAGCGGTCGGTGGCAAAGGTTCATCCGAGTCACTCAGACACCGCGCCAACGCTTCGAGCACCGCCGGCATGGGCTCGTGGAGGCCGTGCATCTTCACCTGCCAATCCGTGGCGCAGGTTTCGCAAGACAACTCGACGCCGGCCTGGCGTGCCTGTTCGCGCAACGGCTGCAACAGGCTTTCCAGCCAGGTGGGTACCGCCGAGTCAAACCGCCAGTGCAGGTACAGCGCGCCTTCGCCAGTGTCATCCGCCAACGCCTGGCTGAAGGTCAACGCTGACAGCTCCCGTCGGCCCCGTGAGCGATCCTGGGCAAAGGTGCGCAAGCCACGGTGGGCGCTGGTTTGGCCACGAATCAGGCCAGCGCGTTCTTCCTTGGCGGGCGCACGAAGCAAGGGGTTATTGGGCGGCAGTTGCCAAGGGTGCCGGGAGGCGGGCAGGTGCAGTGAATCGAGTATGGCCTTGAGGGCTACGACGCCTTGTTCCGACAGGTCTTGGGCATCGTTGCGCGCCAACGCCAGGGCGCCTTGGACCTGTTGCTGGCGAGCATTGAGCAAGGCGAACTCTTCGCGTAACGCTGTCCAGTCGCTGTGTGCGAAGAAACCCAGCCAGTCGTGCAGCAACTCTTCAATCTGCGTAGCCGGTTCGCGTTCGCTGGCGAGGGTGAAGTCTATATCCAGCACGGCTTGATCCGCGAATTGGTACAGCACGGACGCCTGCAGCGCGGTGGCCAGTCGTCGCGCTTGCAGTTCAGCGAGCAACCCGCCGGGGGCCGAGGCGTTGAGCCAGGTGCAGAGAAACGCCAGCGCTTCCCGTGGCGCGTTACACGTAATAACCTGATGCAGGTGTTGGCCGGCGACGTGTTGATAGCTGCGTGCCGGGCCATGCATCAAGGCCGGTGGAGCGGCCTGCGGGTGCAATGGGCCGGGCGTCAGTTGGTCACTGAACTGCTGGGCCAAGGCCTGCAGGTCGGCCAGCGATTGTGGACCGGCGAGGCTCAGGGTCATCTGCCCGCTTTGATAAAAGCGTGCGTGGAACCCTCGCAAGGCGTGCTGAAACTCGTCGCTTTCCACCGGCAGGCTGTCGCGGTTGCCGGCATGAAAACCTCGTAGAGGATGATCCGCCGCCAAGCCTTGCAGCAGCGCCACTTGCTGTTGGGCCTTGGCATCCTGGGACCAGGCGATGAACTCCGCCTCCAGCACTTCGCGTTCACGTTGTTGATCGTCGAGGGCCAGGCGCGGGTGAGCCAGCATATCCGCCAAACGCGCCAGCCCGTCTGCAAAAGCCGGCACCGGCAGTTCAAAGAAGAACTCGGTGGTGCGCTCACGGGTGCTGGCGTTGACCTGCCCACCGTGGCGCTGCACGTAGGCCATCAGCCCTTCGCCGACTGGGAAACGTTCGGTACCGAGAAACAACAAGTGCTCAAGAAAATGCGCCAGGCCAGGCCAGGCCAATGGCACGTCATGGCTGCCGGCAGCCACGTGTAAAACGGCGGCGCAGCGCTTCAAGCGTGGCGCATGGCGCAGGCAAACCCGCAGGCCATTAGCGAGAGTCAGGTGAAGGGGATGAGGGTGAACCGGCGCAGGCATGGGCACTTCCGAGGCGTGGGAAGTGCCTATGCTAGCAAACCCAATGGGTCAGGGCTTGTGCAGTGCGCCGTAGAGTTCGGCGCGACGGTCTTGCAGGTAGTGGTTGGCGGCGCGGGCGTCGACAATAGATTGGCGATCCAGGGTGCCGACGATCAAGGCTTCATCCAGGCCGGCCTGGGCAATTCGCTGGCCGTCCGGCGCGGCAATGCTGCTTTGCCCGCAGTAGTGAATCTCGCCTTCGTGCCCGCAATAGTTGGCATAGGCCACGAAGCATTGGTTTTCAAAGGCTCGCGCCCGCACGGTGACGTCGGCAACGAAGTCGAACGGCACCATATTAGCGGTGGGCACCAGAATCAGTTCGGCACCGGCGAGGGCCAGGCGCCGGGTGTTTTCCGGAAACTCCAGGTCGTAGCAAATCAGCATGCCCACCTTCCACCCGTTCAATTCCACCACCGGGAAATCATCGGGGCCGGCGCTGAACATTGAGTGGTCAAGATCGCCAAACAAGTGGGTCTTGCGGTAGTTGCACAGGCGCTTGCCCTGGGCGTCGATCAACTGCACGGCGTTGTAGACCTGGCCGTCTTCGGCCCGCTCCGGGTAGCCATACAGGATCGCCAGCCCGGCACTTTGCGCCAGTTGGGCAATCGCCTGCGCCGATGGCCCATCCTGTGCCTCGGCCAGTGCGCCAACGGCTTCGGCGCCAATGTTATAGCCGCTGAGAAACATCTCTGGCAGCACCAGCACATCGGCGCCGTGTGCTTCATGGGCCAACTGGTGCAGGCGCTGCAGGTTAGCGGCCACATCCAGCGGCAGCGGCGGGCATTGGTACAGGGCGACACGCATGCTCAACTCCTTATTCTGCCAGGGCGATTGGCCCTATTTCATCGAACACGTCGCCTGGGCCTGGGTTCTCCGGGTGGGTGCTGCCACCGAAGTGATTCATGATGCCCCATACCGCGTTGAGCGAGGTTTGTACCGCGCCTTCGACCCAGGCGGGCGTCCACGATACATCATCACCCGCGATGAAGATCCCGCGTTGTTCGGCGGGCATATCCTTCTGCATGAAGTGCGCATACATCCGCTGGTTATAGCGATAGTGACCGGGCAAGGCGCCTTTGAAGGCCCCGAGGAAATGCGGATCGGCCTCCCAGGACACGGTGATCGGGTCGCCGATGATGCGCGCCTTGATATCAACGTTGGGGTAGATCTTCTTCAGCGCATCGAGGGCCAGTTTCACCCGCTTGTCGATAGGCTGGGGCAGCATCTTCAGTGCGTCGCTCATCCACGAGTAGGACAGGCAGATCACCCCCGGCTTGTCGTCACCGTTATCGAACAGGTAGGTGCCCCGGGTCAGGCGGTCGGTGAGGGTCATGCTCATCAGGTCGCGGCCGGTTTGCGGGTCTTTGTCTTTCCAGAATGGGCGATCAACCATCACGAAGGTTTTCGATGACTGCATGTAGCGAGTGCGATCCAGGGCCATCCACATTTTTTGTGAGAACAGGGTTTCGTCGCATTCGATCTGGGTGGTCAGCAACCAGCTTTGGCAGGTGGTCAGCACCGCTGCGTATTCACGGGTGTCGCCATAGTTGTCGGTAACGGCGAAGCGGCCATCGGCGGCGTGGGCAATGCGCTTCACGCCTGCCCGTGGTGCGCCTCTATGCAACGAGCTCAGGCTGGTGCCGGCCGGCCAATGGGCGCAGCGCTCTGGCACATGGCGCCAGATGCCCATGGGCACTTGTGCCACGCCACCGACGATCAGGTGTTGATGATCATCGCAGTTGGTCATTACCACACGGAAGATTTCCAGCATGGAGTTGGGAAAGTCAGAGTCCCAACCGCCGGTGCCGAAACCGACCTGGCCAAACACCTCGCGGTGGTGGAAGGACAATTTGGCGAAGGCTTTGGAGGTGGCGACGAAGTCGTAGAAGGTACGGTCATCCCACAGCGGCACGAGCTTGTTCCACAGTTCCTTGAGCCGTGGCACGTCGCGGTCGCGGATTGCCTGCTGGATATCGCCGAACTGCGAACCGGCCTCCAAGGCGTCGGCCCAGGCATCGGCGACTTCCTGGAACAGTGCCGGTAAATCGGAGAGTTTTTGCGCATAGTGAGTCTGGCCTTCCAGATCGATCACGGTGCTGCCGGACGCCGGTGTCAGCGGGTTGGGAAAGGGCTTGGTCTCCAGTCCAAGTTTGTCCACGTAATGGTAGAACGCCGTGGACGATACCGGGAACCGCATGCCGCCCAACTCGGCGATGATGCCTTCGGCGCCTTCAAAGGCCTGCGAGCGCAAGCGGCCACCCATCTTCGAGGCTTCATACACAACGGGCTTGAGCCCGAGTTTCATCAGCTCGTAGGCCGCAACCAGGCCCGCGATCCCGGCGCCGACGATCGCCACTTCGGCGCCATGATTGGCCGCAGGAATACTGCCCAGCCCGGCGGGGTGTTCGATCCAGTCATCAAAGGCAAACGGGAAGTCCGGGCCGAAGATGGTGATGGGTTTCTTACCGTCGCCCGGGTGGCGATTGGGCTTGCTGAGGGTGCTGGACGGAATGCTCATGGCTGACCTTACTGACGGCTCGGCGGGAGGAGGGCCCGTTGAGTATAGGAAAAGATGGCAGCCAGTTTAGGGAGCGTTGCGCTCGTTAATAAGACGCAATGTGTCGTCGGATTGTACTGGTTTTAGTCAATATGACGAAGGTAGTGATCAGATTGGTTGTCCGCGATCCAATTTGTTACTGAGGATGATCGAGGTGGTGGTTTTCTCCACGCCGTCGACACTGCCGATCTGGTCCAGCAATTGGTCCAGTTGCTCTGGCGAATCGGTGCGCAGCCAAGCCACGTAATCGAACTCTCCACTTACCGCGCACAACTGCTGCACTTGCGCCATGGCGCTCAGCCTGCGCAACACCTCTTTGCCCGAACGGGGTTGCACGGTAATGCCCACATAAGCTTGCAACCCCCCATCCGCAACGCGCTGGCCCAGGCGCACGCCGTAACCGGTGATGACCTGGGTTTTCTCCAGGCGGGCCAGACGCGACGTGACGGTGGTGCGCGCGATGCCCAACTGCCTGGCGAGCATGGCCACGCTTTCACGGGCGTTGAGCTGCAGGGCGGCGATCAGTTGGCGGTCGATTTCGTCTAGGGCGGGCAAGGGGGGGGCTCCAGTGCGGGGGCAATGAGCAAGCATGGTACAGGCTTGGCCTGGCTGAAAGAACCGTGATGCCAGATACGCAAAAGCCGCGCAATGCGCGGCTTTTTTTGTGTGGTGGGCCCAGTAGGACTCGAACCTACGACCAAGGGATTATGAGTCCACATTATGGTCGTGTGTTTGCTGGATACGGTCAATATAATCAGGGCTTTCAGGATGATTAGAGCTGCGATGTTCACCAATATATCCGCCTAAAATGGACACTTTTTGGACACCTATCATAAGGCGCTCTCCCTGATAGGGGAGCGGTTTGGTCAAAATGTCCGGTAGTGGTCCAGTTGGTTCAAGCCACGGGGCATTACTCCTTAGATGAGTAGGCTCCGTCCAACATCCAAAACGCCCTCATATGCAAGTTTTCGCATCTGAGGAAGCGGTATATAAGGCTATGGCGTCATCGGATACACCTGGTTTTAACGGGTATCTCTCTTGGCTGACTTTCCAGTCCTTTCCAAATATCCCAAATGTTGAAATGACCCAGATGAGGGCGTAGGCCGCAGTCACGGTGCCCTTGCCCGCGTATTTCATCAGTCGACCTTTTGCACAAAAAAAACACCTAATGCCCGTTGGCGGGAGGGGGAAAAGTGCTTTTGCCTCCTGATTTTTTCTTTAGTGCTGATTTCTGATCATTGGCAAATCGCTATTTTAATTTCGTTAGTTTTTTGCTGATTCGGATTAGTGGATGGCGTCGTAACGAAATAATGAAATAACCTTTTAACGCTTTAACGCTTTAACGCTTTAACGCTTTAACGCTTTAACGCTTTAACGCTTTAACGCTTTAACGCTTTAACGCTTTAACGC